>NZ_JAAIJR010000154.1 GCF_010915725.1 Thiorhodococcus mannitoliphagus | reverse complement strand
TCGCCATAGCTCGTGCCCAGGGTACGCCACGCCGCTTGCGTGGGATCATCCATCAACGCTGGGGCCACCGCATGGATGAGTTCACGGGCGAGCGTGAGCGTTTCGGGCACGCGCGAGATCCACGCCTGGGCGCTCAGCTCCTGGAGCGTCTCGCGGGTGTAGAGCGCGCTGTCGGCGATGAGGATCTCTAGCCCGACAGCGCCTTGCAACTGCTCCATGTAGGTGCTGACGGTCTCGCGGAAGGCGGTTTTGTCACTGCTGTTGCCGCTCAAGGCCTCCATCAGCAGGGGAATCCCGGCTTGGCGCTCGCAGAGCAATTGCAGTACCACCTGATTCAACTCGGGGCGGTGATCGCGGCTGTAGCCCCGAGTGATCTGAATCACGCCCGCCGGTTCCTCCTCGAGAGCGCTGTTGTACTGCCCATCGGCATGGAAACTGCTCGCGTCGAGGTGCCCGAAACGACACGCCAAGCCCAAGCGCTGCACCGCCCGCGCGGCGAGCTGCGCATACAGTCGGGTCGGGTCATCGGCGTAGATCCAATCCAGCGCGCGCCCGAGCACATCGTCGTTGAGATGCTCCGTGGTGATCCCCGGACCAAGCAGGCGCTCTACGGGCTTGTCCTTGAAGAACAACGGGGTGAGGTACAGGGCGCGCTGCGTAAAGCCCAAGCCGTTGAGCACCATCGCCTTAACCGCCTGCCCGAGGGAGACGTTGCGGCTGTCTTCATCCTGCACCAGCACCTGGTCGATCAACTCCCCCAGACCCAGCTCGTCGTACATTCCGGCCACCAGTCCCAGGTGATTGAGGACCTGGCTGCTGTAATGGCGTGGACTGGCCATGGAGCCGGTTTCGATATGGACGGCCATCTGTGCTTCCCCTCAGCGTTGGCAAAAAACGCGATGATACAGAACGTGAGGGAGCAGCTGCCGCTGGGGTGATGGCTGTGGAATAACGGTGCTCAGCCACGATGACAGGCGTTTTGTTCGTTTTTCGTGTGCGAGATGACGACACCTCCACTGAAAATCAGCAACAAAAAATTCGTTATTACACGTTATGGCGTGCGGAATGTCGGATGGACACTTCCTTAGCAGTCGGACATCAGCCCATGTCGCGGTCCGTTGGAGGGTAGCGGCATCGCCTCGAAGCGACTCAAGATCTCCGAAGCGTCCACGCTGATCTTGCGAGAGCCTCCAAACAAGCGAGGTATTGGCGCTGATGTACTCGACTTTGGCTATTCTTGAACCTTCTTCAGCGTCATTCGTGCGATGCGTCGTCCCTCGGCCAAGCGAGACGGCAAGCATCGGCACGCCAGCACCCGATGGTCTTGCGGGAAACTGCAGGTGGCACCTCAGTGCTAGGAAGCGCTCGGCGAGCCAGGCCAGGATCTGAGGAGCGTCATGATCGCAGCGATGCCAACGAGCACGGCCACCATCATTGGCCCGAAGGGTTGATCCAACTGCAAGGCCAGGGCGAATGCAGCCAGATAGCTGGTGACGCCGACCAGTCCTGAGCCGATCAGCGTCCAGCGCCAGCTTGGTGCGATCTGGAAGGTCACCCAGGCCGGAATCAGGACCAGCGCGAAGGCACCCATGAGGCCGACGCTGAGAGTGCCGATTGCCAGGCTGGCCGCGGCCAGCAGGTCCATGCGGAGATGCCAGCGCCAGGCCGGCAAGGCGTTGGCTTGCTCGAAGCGCGGGAAGAAGCGGCTGCGCAGGAGCTGCGGCAGGATGCGCGGCAAAATCCAAAGGGCCGCGCCGATCAGTGCCAGGGCCGCGATCAGCTCCGACACACCGGCGAAATAGAGCTGCCCTTCGACCAAGGCGTGCGCGAGCCGTTCCCCAAGCTCAGTGTTGGCGCCGATCAGGAGGGTTGCGGACCAGCCGACGAGGATCATGAAGGCATAAGCGACATTGCCGCGGGCCTCGAAGCGCGTTTTGAGGGCACCGCCCGCGAGCGCGCCCGCCGTGCCGCCGATCAGCGTGGGCAGCCCCAATGCGTTGCCCAGCAGTGCACTGGCCGCCGCGACATGCGCGAGTCCGAGCGCGGCAAGCCATTCGTCCCGCAGCATCAGCAAGGCCCCAATCACGGGCAGAAGCGCGGCCAACAAGAGCCCGACCAGCAGCGGCAGTCGAAACAGCGGGTCGCTCAGCGACGCGAGCCAAGGGTCAAGCATGCTTCACCTCCCCGTTTTCCAGATCGAGCAGATGCGAGCAGGTCCGTTGGAGAAAGTCTCGGTCATGACTGACCAGAATCAGCGCCTGGTCCGAATGCCGTGTCGTCAATATCTCGATCAGCCTGTCGCGGCGGCCGGGATCCAGATTGTTGGTCGGCTCGTCGAGCAACACCAGGTCGGCGTCCGTGGCGAGCGCGGACCAGATCCAGAGCAACTGATACTGACCGCCGCTGAGACGATCGATGCGCCTTCGCAGGATCGCTTCGAGCGCCTCTGGCGCCCCCCTTGTCGTCGCGCCTGCGGCGCGCAGCAGCTCACGCCCGGTGATGGGCATGGCCGGGAGACGCACCGGCTGCTGGTCCAGATAGGCGACCCGCAGACCGGGTGCCCGCTCGACGCGGCCGGCGAACACCTGGGCCGCATGGCCAATGGCCTTGAGCAAGGTCGACTTGCCGGTCCCGTTCGGCCCCCAAACCCCGAGTCGTTCGCCGCGCCGGAGCGCGAGGGAGAGCGGCCCGACCACCGGCTGACGATAGCCGGCGGTCAGGCCGTCGAGGCGGAGCAGAACACCGCCATCGACTCCACTCATGGCCTGGGCGCGATCGCGTCGACCCAAAGATCCAAATGCGCCAAGTAGCCGTTTCCATCCGCCTTGAGCGGTGGCTCCAGGCTCAGACGCTCCGCGCGCCAGCCCAGGTCGCGCGCGAGCTTCGTCGGGGCTTTGGACGCCTGGTAGGGCGCAAAGATGATGACGCCAGCCGTTCCCTTGAGCTTGGCAGCTAGCTCGCTCAGATAACGCCCGCTCGGCGGCACGCCGGGGACGGCCTCGATGGTGCCGAGCAGCGGGACTCCGAAGCGGTCCAGCAGATAGATGGCATCGCGGTGATAGAGCACGACGCCAGGGGCGTTCTTGAGCCGCGCTTGCCACTGCGGGAGGCGTTGTTCGACCGCGCTCGCGAAGGTCTCGGCGGCCCGTCGATAAGACTCCGCCCCGCTGGCATCGAGACGCGCCAGACGCTCGGCGAGCGCGCGGGCAATGGTCACCATCCTGACAGGATCCAGATCGACGTGCGGATTGCCGATCGGATGCACGTCGCCGAGCGCACGGTCGGCCGCACCGCCGGCATCTAGGAGCGGCACCTGGGCCGCAGCCTCGAAATAGCCCTCGCGACCCGGCTGGATGGCGGGATTGGCCGCGCTGGCAATGGCCGGCGGCAGCCAGCCGATCTCCAGCTCGGCGCCGATCGCTACCACCAGGTCGGCGGTGCGCAAGGCGCGAATCATGCTCGGCTTGACCTGGAGCTGATGGAGATCGCGGTCGGGTCCGGCGAGAACACTCAGCGTTGCGCGCTCGCCCGCCACGGCACGGACCAGAGCGCCCATGCTCGAGCTGGTGGCGACGACTTCGAGCGGTGCGGCCCAGGCATTGCCGAGGCAGACCAGGCCGATGAAGGTCAGTAACAGTCGCTTTAACATCTTGACTCTCCGATCAGAAGCTGTGAGCACCATGGCTGCCCAGACTCACGATGAATTGCAGGTAGAAGGCGTCGAAGTGCTCGCGCTCGTTCTCGGCGACCAGGATGTCGTTGCGGGCGTATTGGGCGCGCAGTTGCGAGAACTCCGACAGACTCCAGGTCAGATCGACCGTCCAGCGGTCGGATGAGCCGTAACTCTCATCGCGATCACCGCTGACCTCATTGGTCAGGCCGAGCACGTCATAGCGCAGACCAAGCGCCCACTTGGGCGCAACGCCATAGATCGCCTGGGCATAGAGCCCGTCGGTGGTGAAGGTCTGATTCGAGCCGATGAGTTCCCCGTGCGGACTGGAACGGACATCGAGATCCTTGATCGAGCGCAGGTACTCGGTTTGGAACTTGAAGTCGCCCTGACCCTGCGGACCGGCACCGTAATACCTGTAGACCAGATCCACACCCCAGAGGCTGGCGTCGCCCGCGAAGCCGTTCTCATGCACCTCGTCCTCGCCCTCATGCGCGTGGGTCTGGACCTCCTGATGCTGGTTGTTGTGGGCGTAGGAGACACCGACCTGCAGCGCATGGTTCTGGCCCAGGTCCGGTGCGACCTTGGCGAAGGCCGTCCAGAGGCGCGGACCGTCGTAGGTATCGCCCAGATCCAGCTCGATCTGCTCGACTTCGTCCAGTGTGGTGCCGAACAGCTCCTGATCGCCCTGCAATGCCTCGACGCCAAAGAGCGTGTAGACCGGCAGCGCCGGCAGCCAGGTCAGCTGAATGCCCGTGTCCTGCAGCCCATGGTCACCCAGCAGATTGAGATAGGGCAGATTCTGATCGACGAAGTCCCATTGGTGCGGATGCTGCCTGTTGATATAGCCGAAGTCGCTCAGGAACTTGCCCGCCTTGACCCGCAACCCTTGGGGAAGATTGCGGGTTTGCATCCAGGCCTCTTCGAGGTAGACGTCACCCGCGTTGGTCACGGCCAGATAGGCAGCGGCGTCGAAATAGGGATCGACCGTGGCGGAGAAGGCGATCTCGGCCTCGCTGAAGTTGAAGCCATTCTGCATGGCGCCATGGCTATGCTCGGCGTCCATCTCGCCTTCATGTGCGTGCGCGTGACCGCCTGAGGGTTGGAACGCCTGACCGACCAGCGCCGCGCCAGCCCCATCGATGCCGTCGTGGTAGTAGTTACCGTCGAGGATGACGGAGATCTGTGGATTGAAGGCGCTGCCGGAGGTCAAGGCACCGAATCCTCCGGTGGTGGGGCTCGGCGTGCTCGCGACGGGCGGCGAAACGCTCGGCGCGGTCATCGGCTTGGACGCGGCGTCATTCATCGGCTGGGCGCTTTCCTGGGCTGCCGAAGTCGCGCGCTCAGCCTTGGCGAGGCGACGCTCCAGAGCCTGGATGCGCTGCTCGTAGTCCTGTTTCATGGTGCGGAGCATGGCTTTCAGCTCCGCGATCTCCGGGTCAGTGGCCGCGACACTGGTCGCAGGCGCAAGGAAGGCGGCCGTCATTGCGGCCGCCAGAGCAGTCTTCTGCATGGGAGAGATTCCTCATCGCAACGGGAAGCACGCCGCCGGTCTAACGGCAGCGCGCGAATCGATTCAGGCGATCAGGAGGTAATTGGGCGGAGCACGGGCGAAATGGGCACGGCGGACTCGGCCATCGCGGATGAGGGGGTCAGGCCGAGGCGATCGAATACTGACGAGCAGGCGTACAACCGCCACGCGCGGCGCCATGGCCGGCATGGGGGCGCTGCCAACGCCCATGGCGCACAGCTCGCAGACGCCCTCGTGAGGATGGGCGAAGTGATCGATCTGGTGCAGTTCGAGCGCGACCTGGGCGAGCAGGAGGATCGCGCAGACCAGGGAGACGACCCAGGTCGCATCGGTCCGATTCTGTCGCAAAGGCTTTGAACGCATTGAAGCGAATGGCACTCGATTGGTCTGTAAAACAGCGGACGCATGTTATCCGCGAAGATTCAGGCGCCGCAAATCCCCCGCGCATCAGACTGCATCGTCAGTCCGGCATTGCCCTCAGTCTGGTACGCGCTGCGCAGGGGCGAGGCTGGGTTCATCGGCCGCCGCTCGGCCGCACAAGCCGCGGAATCTCGTCCAAGTCGACCAAGAGTGCGATTGAGCGCGCCTTCCCCGGCACACGACTGATGAACTGCTTCGCCGTCAGGGTCTTGAGCATCTGATGGACTGTCGGGGCCGATGTTCCAAAGAAGCGCTGCAGATCGGCCTCGGCTGGCGACTGGCCGAATATCACTGAGTAGTTGTAGATAAAGGCCAGATACTGACCTTGCTTCTCGGTAAAGCGTTCTGCCATACAGATGCCGTCGCCTTAGTTGCTGTTGCGGACGCGCCATGCGTTCACAGCCTTGATTGCCTCTATACCGGGAAAGCCGCTATGCGCCCAACTTGCCTTTCGCTTTCCAAATCGGTCGCGCTAAGGCGCCTAGGAGATTCCTGAAACGCCCTCCACGTCCTACCGATTTCTGCAATTCCTTGGCAAATTCCAGGCGACGCGCATCATCCTCGTCCTGGACCAGCTTTTCGAGGCTGGCCATCAGCGAGTCGGCAGCCTCCGTTTCGCCGCGCGCGCGATTCAGCAGGGCCATGGACCCGTAAAGCGCGAAAAGATCGGAGATGTGGATCCGTCGACGCGTCGCCAAGCCTTTGAGCAACTCATCGGCCTCATCCAACTTGCCGTCCAGGATCGCCAGATTGGCCAGATTACAGCGCGCATAAAGGTAATCCGGATGGTCGTGCACGACCTGCTTCAACAGTTGCCTTCCCTCTTCGTACCGCCCCTGGGCGGCACGGACCCCCGCCAGATTGCCCGTGGCGACCGCATGCCCGGGTACGCGCGCCAGGATTTGAGTCAACAGGGCTTCCGCGCCGACATAATCGGCCGCGTGAAATCGCGAAATCGACTCGCCGAGGAGTTCATGCAGATCATCGGGCAGGTCAGTCTCCGCCGGCTCACGTTCGATCTCAATGTTGAATAGATTGATCTGCCGGAGCTGTTCTCCGTCGCGGTAGTCGATGATGTCCGTGGGAGCAATCAGATTCTGCTCCTGGAGCAGACGCAAGAACCCAAGGCGCTCACCCTTGTCTCCAATCGGCAGACGGGCGAAGTCCTTCAGCAAACGTACCGCGTCCAGGTCACCGCGGCCGGCACGTTGCGAGAGAATGAGAGCGATCAGACTGCGCAGCGCCTCCTCCGCGCCGAGATAAAGCGCCTCCAGAAAGGTATTGGAGACGGTCAGCGTCTTGAGCGCGTCGACCGCCTCTTCGTTCGCCGCCCTCAGCGCATTGATACAAGTGAGCGGAAGCGCCCGCGAGAAATCAAAGACCGATGGATACTCAGACGCCTGTCCGCCCTTTTCCAGACTGCTGAGATTATCAAGTGCGAGCCTGAATTCGGGCGCAAGCTTCAGCGCCGTGCGCCACAGGCCCCGCGCGTCCGCCGCTCGGCCCAGCCGGCTGGCGGCGCAAGCCGCAAAATGGTGCAAAATTGCACGTGGGTAGGGATCGCTCTCCTCAAACCAGTCATTGTCCCTGTGGTGCGTGAAGGCATCCCAGGCGGCTGCATCCTGCCGCAGCAATAGCAGGGCATCGAGCTGGATCAAGGCATCGTCCAGACGCCTGGCGGTCGTCGCCGCCAAGGGAGTGGCCAGCCCCGACGCCCCAGCTTCGTCGCCGCGATAGAGACGCAAGCGCACAGCCCAGCCGAGGGCGAAGAGGTTGTCCGAATCCGCCTCCCAACCGGCCATGAACCCATCCAGCGCCTCATCGATCCGCCCCAGATGAAAGAGCGCCATGGAGCGATTGTTGCGAGCCGTTAAAATGTCGAGGCCATCGAGCCGCTCGACTGCACCCGCGAAATCCTGCGCGTCCAGATAGAGTTTTCCGATGTCGAATCCTTCGACTTGCTCCACTGTCGCCACGCTACCGTCCGGCAGCGCGAGCAGCTCCGCCAGCACCTCGGAGGGTACTGGAAAGCTCGGCGTCACCATCCCCAGCGCGCGCAAACGCCGCGCCGTGCAATCGGCCAACACGATATGCCCCAGTTGCATGGCAAAGTAGAGCAGCATCTCCTGGGCCTGGGCGCTGTTGGGTCGACGCTCGGCCCATTCGAACGCGGCAAGACCAGCTGCGCGGGGCCCTTCACTGCCTTCCAATGCCGCGACCAACAGCCGCCTCAATCCGCCATGATCCGGAAACCGCTGGATCAGCGGCTTGAGCCGTTGAACTGCCTTGGCGTCTTCCTGTGCCTCGAGCAGACGCTCGATCGCCTTGATCTGGGCGGCTTCAGGTTGCGGTTTGGTCGGCTTGTTCTTGGTGGGCTTGGTCTTAGTGGATTTCTTGGACACGCGAAATTCCAGGTCGAAACAGGAACGTTGCCTACAGCTTGGCCGCAGCAACCCTTGAAGCCAGCCGGCACGCCCTCGGCCGCTATCAGCAGGGTCGGCATGCGCGCCTCATCATTCACAGACATCAGTTTGCCATCACGCGGCATGATGCGCACCACCAGTATCAGAACTGCATCCGCAGCCTTCGATTGGCAGATAATCAGCTAACCCGCCCATGATGACGTCAACCAGCCTCTGATCGCTTCGATGCACCTCGACGCGACGACGATGGAGTTTACCTCCGCTGGCCACCTCATTCTCCAGTTGCCTGCGCCCCTGCCCGTGAGGCTGCGCTATGCGCCTTGGGAACAAGGCATGCGTGTGTCGCTCTGGACAGCCAAGGATTGGGCAGAGGAAAGGCTCGACCCCGGCCTACCGTTGCTTCAGGCGGCAGCGTCGAACCCTGAGGGGACGGCATTGCAAGGCTTCGTCGAGCGCATCCCCGCAAGGCCGAAAACAAGTGCTCGGCGGTACCGATACCTGCAGACGAGCATGTTGCAATGGTCAGCGCGCACCCGCTCCGGCGCTGAGCTACTCGAGCAAGCCCCGACGCTGCTGTGGTTGCTCCTGGACAAGGCGATACGAAAGCAGTGGTCCGACAAGGCCATTGCAGGCATGTTGTCACGACGTCGCGCCGATACCCTGCTCTACTTGACCGGCAGGCGTTCGGAGGCCATGGTGAAGTTCCTCAATCGCGTCGCCTTATGCCAAGGTGATCTGACCGAGCTTCACACGCTCAAGCGTTTTCTGCGCGAATCGAACGCTTGGCAGTCCATGACTCACTTTCAGCGTATTCCCATCCATCTGCTGGAAGTCCTGCGCCGCTATCCGGAGCTTGCGGGCACTCAGCTGCTCCGGGAAATCGCCGATCTCAAGGCCACACACGTGCTCGACGGTGTCACCCAAATCCGTCATGCCTTCCCACTGTGGCGCGACACCCTCAATCTCGGCACCTTGCTCAACATTAGCGATGCACCTCAAGCGCTGGCGCACTGCACCTCCTTCGAGGCGGTCCAGCGTCTGCATGACCGCTGGATGAATCGCCTCAACCGCCGCAGTCATTTAATCACCGCCGGCCGAAACCTCTTTCCCGCACCCCCCATTCCAGGCAACGCGGTGATTCATCCAATCCTCACCGAGGAAGATTTGCGCGCGGAAGGCGTGCTGATGAACCACTGCGTCGCCAGCTATGCGGCGCGAGTCCGGAGAGGAGAGTCTTATCTCTATCGCCTGCTGCAGCCGCAGCGAGCGACCATCGAAATCCGCCTAACAGGCTCGAAACCGGTCATTGGTCAATTCAAACTGGCGCACAACCAAGCGCCCGATGACGCATCCAGAGCAGTGGTTCATCAATGGCTGCGAGAAGACGGGCATGCCGCTCCGGATTCCTGAATCCAAGGCTCCCGTTTCAAAATTTGAGTTGGTGGGTCTGGAGGCGGCGCCAAGGACTCCGGGAGCCAGGCGTCATCCGCCTCAACCAATTGCGCAGCCCGGTGGTCAAATCGCGATCAGAGGATCGCTTTCTGAAGGCTGATCACAGCTTGGCGTCGTCGCGCACAGCTTATCCACAGCCCTGATCACAGGGCACGGGGATAATCGCGCCCAAGGCTTAGCCCAGTCCTATCCGAACACTTTTCTGACTTCTGTTTGCCTTTCACAAACAGAGCGATCCTCTTTCGGCCGCTGCCCCCTGCAGCGCATCCGCGAAAACCTTGTCCCACACGGCCTCGCGGCGCATCTCGAAAAGTTGGCACAGCAGCTGCTTTAACTCCAGCAAGCGCAACAAGCGCGCGACGACTTCAGAATCATTCAACAGGCATTCGGAGAGACATCATGCTGAGCATCAATGACCTGCCCCTTCGCCACGACCTCGACGCAGCAACCATGAGCAACGTCCGCGGCGGTTTCGCCCTGAGCGACTTCGACGCCTTCTTTGGCACCGCGATCGTCAACGCCCCCGAGATCGACCTGGGCACGCACGCCCTGCTGCAGAGCCAAGGCGTTGCTGTCGACCAGTCCTCCAACATCGGCGGACTGAACCTAGTGATCTCCGACCAGACCCAGAACGGCATTGCCGGCCAGGTCGCGATCTGAGCCACCCCTTCCCAGACCCTGCAAGCACACACCAAACTCGGAGAGACACCATGTTGACCATCACCGATCTGACTGCTGACCGGACCCTCGATAAGACCGCCATGAGCGGCGTGCGTGGCGGCCTTGCCGTTGCCGGAAATGACTTGGCTTCCTTCTTCGGCTACTTCAACTCACCGACGCTCGATCTCGGCACGCACGAACTCGTGCAGAGCCAAGCGGTCGCCATCGACCAGAGCGGCGCCACCGGCGGCTTCAACATCAGCAGCACGAGCCAGACGCAGAACGGCATCAGCGGCCAGGTCTCCCTGTTCTAAGCGGCTGTTTGAAACACCCTCCTGACGCATCCTGGGAGCACCGCCTCGGCGCGACGGCTAGCGCGCCTCGTCGCGGCGAGGCGCCGCTCCCACCACGGCCGAGCGGCCAGCCCGCCAAGCAGCTGCTGCCTGAATGCTCTCGGACCCTGAACGCCCAACGCCTAAACCCGAAATCCAAAAAGCGCGCCGAGACGGGTTGATCTCGGGACTGCGTCAAGCACTAGACTGACGTCATACAAGACTGTCATAGAGAGTGCCGTGTCATGACGATTTCGATTCGACTCGATCCCGAGACGGAAACCGCGCTGCGCCGCCGATTGGAGACCGAAAAGATCCCTTTGTCCGCCTTCGTTCGCGCGGCCATTCAGGAGAAGTTGGCGCGCGGCGCGGACGAAGTCTCGCCGTACACTCTGGGTGATCCCCTGTTCGGGCGCTATGCCAGCGGTGAGGCAGACCGCAGTTTGCACCGTAAGGAGCTGCTAAGAGAGCTACTGCATGCTAAGAAAGTGTCCATCAACAACTTCCCCCCTTTCGCAAAGGGGGGGCTAGGGCATAGCCGTCAGGCTAGCGGTATTTTCATTTTAAATCAATATTTTAAGAGCGCACCCCATAACTTCTCAATAAGTCATGGCACCCAATAAAACAGAGACTTAGAATCAAAAGAGTCGCACTTCTGCGCCTCA
>NZ_JAAIJR010000153.1 GCF_010915725.1 Thiorhodococcus mannitoliphagus | reverse complement strand
TAGGGCGGATGCCCGATAGGGCGATCCGCCATCACGATACCGAGCAAAATGGCGGAACCGCTATCGCGTTCCGCCCTGCGCGGGCTGCGCCATTGGGTGATCGCCCGACGCATCATGATGGGCACGCGCTGCGAGGCCGGGTCACGCACCTTCACCTTGCTGGCCAGCGTAATCGACACCTGTCGCAAGCGCGGCCATGTGCCTTGTCCCTATCTGGCCGGTGTGATCGCTGAGCGCCGCGCCGGTCGCGAGGCGGCTCCGCTGCCGGCTCCAGTGCCGGGTCTCTGAACGGCTACCCAGCCGCCGTGGCCGCTTCACCCATGCCGCGCGCCAGCAGCGCTAACGGCGGCGGGGAGAAAAAGTGACGCATCAGGATTCACCGCCGCGCCCCCTGCGTCAATCGCTGCGCGCCATGGAGAGCGAAGCGAAGGCGCGTAGTCCCCGATAGGCGTCGGCGCGGGCGTATGGCCGGAGTGGCGAAGGGGTCGCCGTGGACCGCAGGTCCACGAGATCCCGTAGCCGCGTAGGCCATATGCAAGCGCATCCGACACGCCGTCAAGCCATTTGAGGGAGTGGTGCGAAGCCGGCCTCGAGCCTGCGAGAGGTCGGCGTAGCGCCACGGACGCAGGGCGAATCGGGGCAAGAAGGCTGTCGCCGAGCGCAGTCATTTTGGGACAGGGATGTCCCAAAATGTATCACGAGCACGGCGACACTCCGGCCTCTGACCATGAGCCGATGGCGGCGACCCAGCCTCGTAGGGCGGATGCCCGATAGGGCGATCCGCCATCACGATACCGAGCAAAATGGCGGAACCGCTATCGCGTTCCGCCCTACGCGGGCTCGTGGAGGCCTCGTAGGGCGAATGCCCGATAGGGCGATCCGCCATCATGATACCGAGCAAAATGGCGGAACCTCTATCGCGTTCCGCCCTACGCGGGCTTTCTGAGCTGCCTATGCGGCAGTGAACGCTGGGCGACGAACGCGACCAGACCCGAGCCATTTCTGAGCTGCCTATGCGGCAGTGAACCGAAGCTGTTTGGAAACGTGCGCGGCCTGACGTTTCTGAGCTGCCTATGCGGCAGTGAACGTCAGAGTCTGCGATGTTCGCAGCCTCTGACTTTTCTGAGCTGCCTATGCGGCAGTGAACCGCTGTGTCAGCCGCGAGGATCCCTTTTGTCATTTCTGAGCTGCCTATGCGGCAGTGAACAAGCCCCGAACCGCTGTATGGCCTTGAATAAAAAGAACTATCCAGCAGCCAGTCGCGAATACCCTTCTGGATAGCTGCGACGACATGGGCATTGAGATCAAAGACTTATCGTGGAAACCAGAAAAAGGGTCAGAACCAGGGAGTCGTCGCTGTGCAGCTCAATCCATAGGTGTTGAATGGGCCGGCCTGGGCTGCGGTTGGTGGGCCAAGTCGCAAGAACAGGCGAAAGCTCTGTCCGGTACTGACGCTCGCGAGTGTCACGAAGGGTAGTTGTAGCATTTCCGCGGCCAGGTCTGGAACGCGCTCGCGCGCCTGCTGTTCGGTTAGACCGTGCCGACGCATCTGCCGGCGCCGCAAGCGCTCTGGGCTGCTCTTGGCTTGAACTCGCCGCAGACTGCGATGCTCGGCGTTCACGGGGACTTGGGCTATACGCGCGACCTCGGTGTGGTCCCGCATACCCTTAAGCCAAGGGTGCTCCATCAGTCGAGACAGGTCCGCTTCTGGTCCCAGTAGGCGCAGCCTGTTGCCTAGCGTCGGCGGTGACTCTCGATAGCCGGGGAAACTCACGCCGATGGTGTTGGACTGAACCTGAGCCAACACGCGGTGCAGCTTGGCATAGAGCGCAGCCATTAGCTGGTACGCCGGAAACTCCGGATCAGGGCGCAGATGGATGTCGATGTAGTCACGCATGGCCTCAATCCTTGCCGGCGTCGCCAAAGACACCGCCACGGATCAAGGTGGCCATCACGAAGTGCTGCTGTTCCAAGGGCGGGATCTTGTCCTTCAACAGCCAACCGTCGAGCAGGTTGTAGAAATCCTGCTTGTCGGTCGGCTTGCGACAGGCCTTTCCCAGCGTGGTAACCGACCCGTAGGGCTCCACGGCGATCGGTCCAAGACCGTCGCTCACATCCGGATACCAGGTGTCGATCGTGCGCAGTGCGTTGCCCAGCTTTTGCGAGTGAATCCCCGCTACCCCTTGCACGTCGTAGAGGGTCTTGCTCTTCTTGCTGTTGCCTTTGTCGAGGATCAGTTCCTGGGAGGGATAGACCTCTTGCCCCGCGCCCAGGCGGGCGAAGGCGGTTACCTGGAGCAGTATATGGCTCTTGCCGGCAAGTCCTTGGGTGATCAGGTCGCCCAACGCTTGCAGGTCCTTCGCGACGGAGGCCGGGGCATCGAAATCGCGCAGGGACAGTTGCAGGCCATCGAACGTCCAGGTGGTTGCGGCCTGGCCTTTCATCAGGTGCTCTACGCGTACTTCCACCTGTTCGGCGCCAATGCGGTTGCGCCACAGGAATCGAGCGTTGGCCAGGTTATGTGCGTAGCGGCGGCCCAGTTCGCCGAAGCCATTGGTGTCCGCATAGCCCTTGACCGTGCTTAGCAGCTTCGCCTGATAGTTGGCGTTGTTGCAGACCGAGGGCGTGCCGGTGCCGCCCAGCACGCGCAGCGTGAAGCTCGCTTTTAGCGTGTCGGCGCCAGCAGGCAGCGCGGCCACATCCACCGTCTGTAGGTTAGGGTTCTCGATGGCTGCATCGAGTTTGGCAGGATCCTGGTCCTTGGTCTTGAGGCGGTTCGAGATCGTGCCGCGCACCGACTTTTCTCGGAGGGTGACCGGCTTCCAGGCCAAGGAGTTGTCGCGCTGACTCCAGTCGCCCGAGAAGAGCAAGGCGTCCGATGGATCGAGCTTGCGCTCAAAGGCGAGCACGGATGCGGTCTTCAGGGTGTTGTCTTTCGTTGCCATGGGTCTCTCCTTGAACGCTCAGGGTTGGATGTTGTTGGTCAGATCGGCCGGCTCAGGCATGGCTGCCGGCGGGTGGTAGGCGTTACGGCAGCGGTACAGCCCGTGCTCGCTTGGGTGCTCGGGATCATGGTCAGTTACCCAGATCAGATCATCCAGCCCCTTGAGGCGGTGCGGGCTGACCCACTGACCCATGGACCAGACCGTCTCGACGAAACGAAACGGCGTGCTCATGTCTCGTGCACCCTTGACGCTGCCGGGCGGCTGCAGGTCTGAAAGCGCCGCGAAGCCCACCGGGATCGGCACGATCCAGCCGGCACGCGGGTCGTTGACCCATTCCACCCTGGGTGGTTGATGGCTGCCGTGTTCGGTCGGTCGCTCGACGGCTCGGGCGTTCCAGCGCGACAGGTCCAGCCAGGCGTCCAGCGCGGTCGCCGCTGGGTCGTCTTCACGCAACTCAGCCAGGCGCGCCTGCAGCAGGTCATCCCGCGACACCAGCGCGAAGCCCGGGAGCCAGCGCCGCGCGAGACGTCGGAACCAGTCTCCATAAGCCTTGTGCTGCTCATCAGATTGCCCGTCGTCCGGCACCAACTCCAGTACGGGGCGGGTCGGCCGTCGTGCGGGAATGGGTAGCCCCGGCATCACGCTGCCCCCCGCCAGCCGCATGCCGGCCAGTTCGTCGGCGACACGATCGGCCAATGCGACGCGCTCCGCATCGCCTCGGAAGTCATCCGTGAGGCGTGCATCAAAGACCAGGGTCAGGTCCAGATGGGCGCGGCCTTCCTCGACGATGGCAGCGGTGCTGCCGTCATGCCGAAGCGGATTGCGGGTCAGCCGGAAGGCGCGCGTGTAGCCCTCATGTGTGATCTGCGCCTCGAAGCCATGGCAGATCACGCCAATGCCATACAAGGCGAGACCGCTATCGCGCCCCAAGCGGCGCTCGAGCGCGGTCATCAAACCGGTAAAGGCGGTGATCGCCGGGAAGCCCCAGGTCATGGGGCTGGAGATCGCGTTCGCGCTCTGTACGCGGATGTGCGGCAGCACCAGCACGGCTTGGTGTTCCGGGATGCTGCTCTCACTGCTCATGCGCGGTCTCCCAGGCGAAGTCTTTGAGCTGCTCTCGGGCCAGTTTGCGCCAGCACAGGTACTCCGGATCGCCCATGGGCAGCGGTTCACGCAGCCGGGCGTTGAGCCAGTGCGCGAAGTCTCCGACCACGAGGTCGATGGCACCGTCCGGTTTGCTATCCGTGGCATCTAGATCCAGCCAGGCGCGGTGAGCGGGCGGCAAGTCACATTGCGGGTCGGCGCTCCAGCCGGGTTCGAGCATGTGGACCTCGGCGGTGAACTGGATCAACTCATCAAGCAGTGCCTCCACCTGCTCGGATAGGCGCAACCGGGTTTCTTGATTCCGGGCTGGATCTGCTTGCAGGAACCTTCTTAAGTACCCGGCCAGGTTGCGGACTTCGCGCCGCCATCCGAACACCTTGAACAGCGAGTCCACGCCGAACAGTGGCTTGATGGTCAGCGATTGCCACACCGGGGGAAGGGATGCGAGCAGGCAGTTGTCTCCGCGACGCTCGCTGTTCAATTGGCTGATATTTTGGGGCTTGGTGCCGCCGAGCTTCTGCACCGCGATGTTCGTGTACTCGCGCACTGGCCGTTCATGCCATTCGCCTGCCTTGCGGGCCGCGCGCGCGGCCTTTGCGTCCTCACCGAAACGGTCCTCCTGCAGAGTTTGGTAGACGCGATGGACGAGCGAGGTCGGGTAGAGCGGTGCGAGGAGGTGGTAACCCGCGTCGTCGTGCGGGTCGTCGCCGATGGGCCAGTAGATCTGCTTGGCCTGGGTATGGGAGCTGAACGTGCCCCGCGCCTTAGTCAACCCGGCGAATGCGGCCATCCACGCGCTGGCTGTCGCCGGATCATCGGTGAGCGCCGCTCCGAAATCCGTATCCGCCTCAATCGCCAGGTTCAAGAAGCTGCGCCCCTGATACGTCAGTTTCAGGAATTTGTAGACGTCGAGCGCGGCCGCGTTACCCACAACATCGGCCTCGAACATGCTGCCTAGTGTGTGGCTACCGACCTCGGCCAGCGAGGTCAGCGAATGAGGTTCACGGAACAGGCTGCTGCCTTTGGCATCCGGGTGGATCGGTTTGAGCGAGTGGGTGACCGCCTGGATCTGCTCGACGCGGCGGGCCGCATCCTGAAGCCAGGCGGCTGGAGCGAACTGCGCGAGCAGTGCAGCGCGTTTGGGGTCGTCTTCGGCGAGCTTTTCCAGTTTGGCGCTCAGGCGTTCGGACAAAAAGTCCACGATGAGTAAGCGCAGCGCTGCCTGACGTCCGTTCAATGGCGTAGACATGGCAATCCCTTTGGCGTGCGCGGCCAAAAGACCGCGTCCTGAAGATCCCCGAGACGTGCTCAGGGGTTTGGGCATGTTGGGTGGCTGCTGCTCGGTGTGTGACGATCCGATGCAGCGCGATCTCCTCATGCCTCGTGTACATTAGCCTGCCAAAACGGATAATACAACCAATGATGAGTGACCAATAAATTAACTTTTCTGCATCGCGCCAAGGTAGTTCTCCGACGAAACATCGCGGACCGTGCCGGGCGCGGACTAAACTTCTCGGACTGCTGAGAAGCAGCTCAGAAAAATGACGAGCGACCAATCGTTCTGAACCTTCACTGCCGCACAGGCAGCGCATGCTGGCGCTTTGCGCCGGCTCGCCTTCAGCTCCTTTTTCGGGCGAACCCCAAGGCCGGGTGATAGCGCCATCCGCTGTCATTGGGCCGCACGGTCGTGGTGCCGAAGCGTTCCGCGCAGATTGAAAGCGGTAGATCGAGTTCCGATGCCAAGGCCGACAGCGCGCCCATGTAGTCCGTCACGCCCCATGGCTCAATGCGGTCGCCCTGGATCACCGCCTCGGGTAGGTGCTCACACTGGGATCGGTTCACTTCGACATACAGGCTCTCTCCACGGCGTTCACCCTCCATGACCTGATGCAACAGGGCGTTCTCGCCGTCTTCATCCGGCAGCAAAGCCAGGGTGATGTCCCGTCGGTCGGGTTCCTTTCGGAACGGTTGCCGTTGCGGCAACAGGGCCGTAAGCAAGGCATCCTCTGGCGCTTGCTGCCACCAGGTGCTGGCGTTCAGCGTAGGCTCCGGTACGGCACGTGCGGCCGCAGCACGGGCACGGCTACCCAGCGGCTTGGTTGCGGCAACCCGCTGCTGCGGCAGCATCTCATGGCGCATGCGCGCATGTTCCAGGTCGACCAAGCGTTCGCGGGGCCGCAACGCAGCCGACGCCGGCGAGACGATTCGTGGCCGGGCGTCGATTACGGCGATCTCCTCGGCGCTCATCAACTGACGCAGGTCGTGTGAGGCGAGGTGGAAGGCATCGCCATCGGTCTCAAAGCCCGGTTTACAGAATGCCGCCTGGCCCGGCTGGCGGCTGAAGTGACGCAGGTTGTGGCTAAAGACCAGGATGTTGGGTGATGCCACCGGACCAGGCCGGTGACGGCGCACGCGCCCGGCGAGTTGGATGAGCGAGCGCATCGACGAGGGCTCCACCACGGCCCAGTCGTAGTCGTGATCACGACCGACCTCGGTGACCGGCGACCCGAGCACGATGAACAGGTGATCGGTCTCCGGCGAGGCATTCAGTCGCTGACGGATGTCGGGCAGCGAAAACACGGCGTCTGGCTCATGGCGTTGCAGCGCCTGATCCAGTTGCGCCTCAATGGCTGAACGTACCAGCAAGGGGTGGCGCGAGTGGTAGACGCACAGATGCACACGCAGGCCATCAGGCGGGATTAGCTGGAACAGCTCAAGAGCCACCTCGAACAGCGGCTCGATATTGGCCATGCGCACCAGGCCGAAGCTGACCCGCTTGTGGGTGTACGTATCCACGCTGTGATGGGCGCGATGCAGGCTCACGGCGGCCGACAACACCTGGGGCGCAAAGGCCTCGGCCAGCAGGGGTACTTGACGGATGCCCTGCAACCCCTGCACGGGCAGAATCGCCGCACGGCGGCGCGGCTCGGCCGCCAACCGGGCCAGTGCTTCATGACGTCGCTGAGCGAATTGCTCATGGATCTGCTGAAAGCTGGCAGTCTCCGGACAGTCGTGGACCTGCTGGTGCAACTCGTCCACCCAGGCGCAGCAAATGCCCGGAGGCCTTTCGGCGCCGCCGGGGCGTGCCGTGCGGTTGCGCTGGAAGTGCTGGCGACCGCTGCGGTATGCCTCGAACAGACCTTGGACCAGTGCGGGCGGCAAGGTGGCCGATGACAGCAGCACGCGCGCCCCGAGCAGACCGGCCCAATGCACCAGGCGGGTCAAGGCGGGCAGGTCCGCCAGGTCGAAATCGTCGGGTTCGTCGAGCACCAGATCCCCGCTCATCAACCGCAGCATGGGTGCAATCTGCCGGCCGCCGCGCTGGCTCTCGGTGGCTGGCGTCAAGTGGTCAATGGTGCAGACCAGCAGTGGAGCCACCAGGAGTTTGCGGACGTTTGGATCGGCTAAGGCGCGCCGTAGCAGGGGGTGCTGATCGGTCTGGCCTTCGCAGAGAACATGCGTATCTTCGTCCAGCAAGGCTTGCCGCGAAGCGGATCCGGTCGCCTCCGCCTGGGCCTCGTGATGCTCGAAGAGGACGCGGCTGGCCGAGCCTCCCACGCGGATGGCGAGGTCGTCATCGCCCAGCCCCAGCAGGTCACTGAAGGCCTTGCCGGTTTGCAGCGTCAGGGTGCGCAACCCCAGCGCGAAGGCGCAGCGCATGCACTGGGACGGCTCGGCGAGCGCATACATGATGCGGGCGTTGGCCAGCGTTTTGCCGCAGCACGTGGAGGCCATGTTGACGATGAAGGCACCGTGCTCGCGTGAGCGCTCGCGCATGCTGGCGGCCGCCTCGGCCGACTTGTCCTGCCACCGGAAGCGCTCGTGCTGTGCGCGCTGCTTCAGGCGTCGGTGTTTGCCCAGCCGCGGCAGGTGCTGCTCGAAGCGAGGCAGAAAGCGGGCAATCTGAGACGCGTGCTGGGCCACTGGGCCACGCCGAGCAGGTGTTCGTCCAATGACTGATTGGGACCGCCACCCTTCTTGCAAGTGTTGGCCAGCAGCGGGTTGCCGGGCGTGACCTTGACCCGCTCCGCGTGCGCGCCTTCAAGGCTTGAGTAGTGGTGGTCCGCGAGCATCAGGCTCAATCGACTGAGGTGCATCACGAAGGGGTTGTTCAGCACCGCGTCGGCAGCCGATCCGGTGTTCGAGGACAAGGCGAAGGGTGACAAGCGGCGTGCGATGCGCCTGGCGCGTTGTCGCCAGGCGTCGGTGGTCACGGGCAGGCCATGGGGGAAGTGCCAGTAGGGCCGCAGGGCCTTGCGGTCCGAGGGATCGAAGGCTCGCTCATTCCAGGTCGGTTGCATCTGGTTCAAGAGGCCGCGCAGCGCGGACATCTGAAACACCTCATCGCGCGGAAGCTCTGGCAAGCGGTGGTGTGTGACCACCAGCCAGGCCAGCGCCTGCGCGAGTGGCGCTCGGCTCAAGCTCTTGAACGGTGAGCCGAGCGGGGTGTCCAGCCCGTCCTTGCGCAGTTCGCTTAACCAGCGCTGGTCGTCGGCTGCCGTCGGTTCAGCCAGGCGAGCCAGCCAGGTTGCATCGTCGTCATCGCCCACGAACGACTCGAACAGCCGCACCGATACCCACTCGTACCGAATCAGGTTGCGTCCAGACAGCTTGCCGTTCAGGCGTCGCTGGAAGGCATCGATCGCCTTGCCGAGATCGTGCAGCAGTCCAGCCAGGTCGACCAGTAGGCGAATCAGCTCGCCTGTGTGCCAATCGTTCTCATCCTCTTCTTTCAGCACATTGCGTTGCGTCCTGTTGGTGGGCACGGCACCGAGGTCGTTGAACCGCCCTCGGTCGCCGACCACCCAAAGCAGCCTCGTAGGGCGGATGCCCGATAGGGCGATCCGCCATCACGATACCGAGCAAAATGGCGGAACCGCTATCGCGTTCCGCCCTACGCGGGCTCAGAACGCCACCTTGATGCCGCCGCTGACCATGATGTCGTTACCGCCGTCGCGGGCAAACGTCGTCGCCGCCGTGACGTTGGCGCTCACGTTGCCGGTCAGTACGGCGGCGACCCCGACCGCTACCTTGCCGTAGGTGCGGTCGTCTTCGGGCACCGGGGTCAGCACCGGCAACAGCGGCGTCGTCACCTGGGTGGTCGTCAGGGTCCGGCCGGAGCCGAGGAAGTCGTGCTCGGCCGTGACGTTGAGGAACGGGCTGTAGAGACCGCTCGAGAGCAGGACCGGAACCCGCACCTGCAGGCCGGCGCTGCCCGTCAGGGTATCGAGTGACTGCTGGTCGACCCGCATGGTGAGCAGGCTATCGCCGGTCTCGGTGTAGGCGTCGATCACGGCGCGCGTGTAGGCAATCCCGGCGATCGGTCCGGCACGGACCGGCCCGACGTCGACCAGATAGCCGCCCTTGGCTGCCACCGCGAGGGTCTCGGCGCTGGTGCTGCCGTGGACGACGTCGATCACGCCGGAGCGGTCGAGCGAAAAGTCCTGGCGCCCATAGGCGAACAATGCGTCGGCGAACCAGTTGACGTCGGTGAACGAGCCGTAGCCGGCGATCTGGTAGGCCTGGATGTGGTTGCGGGTGTTCTGGACGTCGAGGTCGACCTCGGGTTCGGAGTAGCCGAGTACGGCCCCGAGCCGTACCCGTGGATCGAGCCGAACCTCGACCCCGAGGGTGCCGCCGACCGCTTGCCAGTCGGCGCCCGCCGCATAGAACTCCCGGTCGGTGCTGCCGCTGGGGTAACTGGCATCGACGAAAACCGACCACCGGCTCTGCGGCGCGACCGCCACCGGCGTCGTGGTCGCCATCGCATTGGTTCCAGCGAAGGTCTCGGCGATCGCAGAACCGACCCCGTAGTTCTGAAAAGTCCGATAGGCGTCGAGTCGACCGAACACCGAGTCGACGAAGGTCGCGGCGACGCCGGTCGCGATGCTGCCCTGCGGCATGACGGTGGTCGGTGCGTCGATCTGGTTCGCCATGTAGGCGCCAATCACTGCCATCGCGGCACCGGTCGGATGCACCGAGTTCTCGTAGAAGCAGCCGGCGACGTTCAACGGCACGCCTTCCCCGATCGGCCCGGCTTCGCACTGCGTTCCGCTGAAACCGTACCGGCCCGGATCGGCGGCAACACGCGCCTGCAGGATGCCGAAGTCGAGCATGAAGATGCGGATACCGGCTTGGGCCAGCGGCCGCAGCGCCACCTGGGTCTCGTACAGATAGGTGGCCGCCCACGCGTCGCGCTGCGCCGTGGTCAACGCAACTCCGACGGGTTCGGGCTGGGGAAAATACTTCGAGTTGCCTGACCCCAACCAGGCGATGTTGCGGGCACCGGCCGCCACCAATTGCTGGACGCCCCCGGTGACGAAGCCATCGACCGCGATGCCACCGTAAACCGCGTTGTGCGCCGCCAGCGTCGCACGCGCGTTGACGGTCGCGAGCGTGTCGCTGCTGGTCATGTACGACTCGTCGTTGCCGCCGATGGACAGGGTGACGAGGTCGCGCTCGCCGAAGCGCGTCCCGTTCAGGGCGAGCTGCTGAAGCTGGTAGGGGAAGCCGAAATCGGTTCCCAGCAGCCCGATCGTATTGGAGTTGTCGGTGCGGGCGCCGCCGATCGCATAGTTGGTCAAACCCGGCAGGCCGGAGAGCGACTGCAGCGTGTCGTTGAAGTTCGTACTACCGGTGAACCGGCAACTCGCCAGCGGCGCCACGCAAGGATAGACGCCCGGAATGTCCAGCACGGTTCCCAGGATGCGGAACGCCCCGCCCGGAGCTGCACCCGTATCCGCGTAGCTGTCGCCGAAGGCCGTCAGGCTGGCGAACTGGGCCTGAGCTGGGAAGACGCTGACGGCCAGCGCGGCGGCCGCGACCGTGATGGTCGCTGCCTCATAGAGCCCGGATCGGCCTAGACGACGGGCTCTGGGCAAAAGAGGCAACCGATCCTCGTCGTCAGCAGCGAACATCAATGAACGAGAACACTGAACGGCATGCTTCGACGGCTCCGACATGGCGACTCACCTTGTTTGCGGCCTCTTTCCCGTGTCTGCGTCGGCCGAAATAGCAAACAACTCTGGGCTCTTCCAAAAGTGTCTTCGCGTTTCAGTGTCGGAGTTGCGAACCCGCTTGCACTTTCTGAAGCTCGCTTGCCAGACGCACCGCCCGAGGCTGCGATCTCGCCGTGCAACCACAGGGAGACAGGGGTTTTGAGTAGGCCGGGCACTCCCCGGACGGTAGGGCGACGTTTGTGTTCTCTGTTTGCCGCCTGGTTTCCCGGCGGTGCCACATGATCTCGCCCGTGGTCCAGGTTGCGACCCGGCCCCTCTCAGAACCGGACAAGCGGCTTTCC
>NZ_JAAIJR010000152.1 GCF_010915725.1 Thiorhodococcus mannitoliphagus | reverse complement strand
AGTTGTCAGGTCTTCAAGGGCGAGGCGCTCGAGTGCAAGCGCGCGGTCGGCGGCATCGTCAACTGCTGCGAGCGCCCAAGCGGAATCTCCCTGGGACTCTATCTGCAGCTGATGTTCTCGGTGGCCAAGCTCGACAGCGTCACGATGTCGCTCATGAAGGCCGGCGTCTCCAATCCCGCCTTCGGTGCCTGGGAGACCTTGCGCTCACCCCTCGTCGACACCTGGTCGGCGGTCAAGGATGCCTTCACTTCGGCGGTCAATAACATCACCGGCAATACGACCGCGGTGACTACGGAGGCGGCCAAGCAGGGGCTGATCGCCACCTTCAAACAGCAGCTCCTGCAGCAGACGGTGCAGTGGACCGCCTCGGTATTCGGCCCCCAGGCGGCCAATGCGCTCTTCGTCGATGCCGCGACCGGCGGGGCCGCCGTGGCGGCCGACGGCACGGTGGCCTCGACCCTGGCCCTCAATCCCGCCATCTCGGTCGTGCTCTACTGGGTGATGTGGGCCTATCTGATCTACACCATCGTCATGATCCTGATCCGCCTCATCTGGGAGTGCACCGAGGACGAGTTCACCCTCGGCGTGCAGCGCGAGCTGAAGTCCTGTCACCGGGTCGGCTCTTACTGCAAGAAGAATTTCTTCGGGGCCTGCATCGAGAGCCGCGACAGCTTCTGCTGCTTCAACTCACCGCTGTCGCGGATCCTGAATGAGCAGATCCGGGGCCAGGCCGGAATCGGCGGCTACGGCAGCGCCAAGCATCCCAACTGCTCAGGGATCGCGGTCGATACCCTGACCCAGGTCGACTGGAGTCGAATCGATCTCTCCGAATGGCTGGTCATGCTGACCGAATCGGATTTGATCTTGACCACGACCGATCTGGATCTGGAGACGCTGACCGAAGGGCAGGGCAACCGCACCGCTGATCGGCTTGAGGACCTGAGTGATGTCCAGACTGCGGGCGAGGCGAATCGGAAGGCCGAGACGCAGGGGTGGGAGGAGACGCTGGAGACCTTGCCGAGGCCGGCGGATGCCGACCCGTGAGGTCGAGCCTCACCGATCGCGGACAGCCAACGACTCCCCGCTGCGTCGAGCGCGGCGGGCTAGGACAACCCGTCCCCTGTGCGTATGAGTAACGGCATGACGCTTGGCCGCTCAGTTGCTCGGCGTGATCCATGCAGGATGTGATGCCCCGAGGTTTCTTGATGCGCCGAGACTATTCGTGGTACGTCCCCTATTTCCTGCCGTCCCCTATTTCCTGACTCAACACAGCCGCTGAAGGGCAAACGTGGCCAATTCCGCGCAACGCAGCTCCATGTAGTGCTTGAAGACCGGGCTAGGGCCTAAGCCGAGCATCATCAAATCGCTTCCAAGCTGCTCGATATGTTTGAGCGCGTTGGCCTGCGGCGCATGATTGCATAGGTTTCCAATGTAGTGTCTCGCTTTGATATCGGGATGATTGTTGCCAACCGACTGATTGCATTGCTCCCAAAGCAGGGCCTTGTTGCCAATTCGGTTGAGCAGCGAGCGCTCGAAATCCGCTGCGTCCCTGAAGCCCCATTGGCTAAAGGTTTGCCCTGCTCCATCGATTGTGTCTTGCCAAGACTTCGGTAGGATATGCTCAAGCTGCAATGAAGGCTGTCCCTGGCGTCCCGCAACAGGAGTCCCGCTACTCTGCTCGATTAGAAAACGCTCCCACTCAAAAAATAGAAATAACTCAGAGCTAGGGGCATTGCGATGGCAGAGGGTATCGAGATAGAAACAATCATAGAGTCCCGTCCAGTTACAAAACACATACCAGGCATTAATCTCCTGTGCGACCTGAGCACCTGGGCCGAAGGTGATACCACAGCGACTGATGAATCCGGCACGTGGATTCGATCCCTCTTTCGACGCGAGCACGGTGATACGTTCAACGGCCTCAAGGATGGACTTTCTTATGGTGACTATGGGCGGATCTTCGGTGTCAGAAACCTTGGCGCAACCGTTCGCTGGTAAGCGCGCTAAGATGCGATGGCGATAGTCCACCAGAGCCGGGTCACGATTCGCTGCGCTTAGCTGGTCACAGATCGGTTGGATCAGCTTCGGGTTGACGGCGACCTGGATGTCAAAGCGTTCATGCCATTCGATCTGGAACTGATTGCGGAACCTGAGCAGGAGCGCTAGCAGGTGCGGCGGTAGGCCGAGACGAATCAAAACTGTGAAATAGTCTTCATGGAGTGTCGAGGTGTTCGGGTAATGAATGGAAGGCTGAGCCGGCGCCGATGAACTTAAGTAGACATCACACAGATGGCTGATTTGATCCCGCAATCGCTTGGCGGCATCCACCCAGTTGGGCAAGACACGCTGAACATACAGATGATCCCGAAACCATTCGTATACCGTCTCGGCGCCGTACCAGAGTTCGTGACTCGGATCCTCCATGTTGAGCCAGTGATACAGGAGCTGACACAGTAGATCCTCTGCGCGATCCACGTCATTTGCCAGACCAACTTCAGCGCAGCGATCCGCGACACGGTAGAGATCCCCGAAGATATGATGGATATCCATGACAAGGGGGCCGTGTCCACCCACGACTGCCCTTTGGAGCCACAAGGATTTCAAGCGCTCCAAGACGCTCAGGCTCTTGCCCCGGTCGTTCAGTGTAATAAAGGATGTCAGCGCGTAATGAGTGTCAAGCTCGGTGATGCCCATTTTGATCGAGTGGTTTGCGATCAATCCAACGGTGGGTGTGATCGCAGGCGAGAAGAAGGTGTTCAGAAGCGATAAGGCCGCCGCCTTCAACCGCTGTTGGGCGGGGCTGTTGGGAGCCACGATTAGACCCTGTAAATAGGCTTCGATAGTTGGTGCAGCGACTGGGGGTATTTGTCCAAGCAGCCAATCGACCATCCCAGCGAAAAAGGCGTGGTCCGCCTGAGTCCCGAGAATGATGCGAGGTAGATAGCTGCCTCCGGGCAACATCAGCTTGAATAGGTTGGGAAAGGGTGTTGGGAGGACCTGAGATGGTGCAACCAGTTCCTGCATGATCGAGAGTAGGTATAGGGTCACCAAACGCTGCTGGCCGTCAATGACCGCATAGAATGAACGGATGTGGTTGTTCTGCTTTTGGATGATGGCTTCTTGTAGTGTTTGATGTTCGTTATCGAGCAAAGAAGCTAAGTCGCCGCCGTTGACCCCGATCTCGACGAGGTGGGCCTGAGCGAAATAGTGCTGGGGAGAGGTCGCTCCAGCGGCCTCTTGCAGGTCCCGGCCCAGATCCTGGATCTGTTTCTCACCCCAGGCGTAAGGACGCTGAAAGGTCGGAATCACGAAGACTGTGTCTCCGTCCGCGAGGATGTCTCTGACACTCGGCAGATGGCTAAATCGGGTAGGTGTCAACATGCGATTGATACTCCTTGATTATCGGTGCTGTTCCCGTCAGAAAGCGGGAAGAAACTGAGTCTGGTAACGGCAAGGTCCCAATCTTTATCGTCCGAAGTAAGGTTAAAACCACCGCCTTTAGGCGGTCAGATTTATCTTTAGAAGCCTTTTACGCGGTTTGTGAGTCGAGATAGAGTATCGGTACGGTAGCCATAGGGTCTTCAAGATCCAGTATCACTTTGTGTTCGTTACGAAGTATCGCTATCACGTTCTAAAAGCTCGACTTTGGCCATTTTTAAGGCTCGATAGATCCTTCAATATCAGTAAGTTACAGCGCGCCCAGCAAATAGCGAGGGGGCAAGTTTCGGCGTTTGAGCTTCTCGCCCCCCCTCTAATTTTTCGGCCCCATGAAAATTCAGGCAGTTAGTGCCACGGGGAACTGCCAAAATGGCCAAAGTCGAGCTAAAAGGGGATGTCGTTCTGAAGGCGCGCGCACTGATCCGCCAGACCCGCGAAGCGTTCGAGATCGAGATTCTCAAGGGGGTCGTTAGTAAGGATCATATTCACCTATTGGTGTCCGCGCCTCCGAATCTTGCATCGAGTGAAATCATGAGACGGATCAAGGGGCGCACCTCGACGAAGCTATTTGAGACCTTTCCCGAACTAAAAAAGCGCTACTGGGGTCGGCATTTCTGGGCGCGCGGCGGCTCTCCCGGATTTAAAGTGCTAAATCAAATTCATTAAAAACAAAGGTTTATCGTCTTTTTTGCCGGACACGCAGCCCTCAAAATCAGGCTGGTCACCAGCATTGCAAGTCATTGATTAATATGGAGCCACTAGGCGAATCGTGCGTGGCCGTTCAAATCGAGGTACACCCTTTGAAAGAGATGATCCCGGTTCGTGATGCCATAACAGCGCCGCTTAATGACCTTGATTTTATTGTTGAGTCCCTCAACGAATCCACTCGTGCGGCGGTCAATAAAATAGTTGGTGATTTCTTCCCAATGGCTGTTCAACGTTTTCAAAAAGCGGTTAAAGCAGGTTAATTGACTATTCGCGACCCGTTGCATCCAGCCTCTGATTTTGCGCTTGCCTTGCCCCTTCGAGACAGGGGCATCATAAATAGCCGTGAGCGCTTCGCATAATTCATACGCCTCACGTATCCGGGGAGAATGTTGGAATAAACGATTGAGGATCCGACGCTCGTCAGCCGTCAATTCATGGCGAGACTTGCGAACAATCCAGTGGGCGTTCTTCAATGCATCATAAGCCTCTTTTGAGAGCGATTGGCGAAGTCGCTTCATTTCTTTTTTGCGCAAGTCATCGACGCCTTGACGATACAATTTAGCGACATGAAAGCGATCCGCACAAATTGCGACACGGGGGCCGAAGACGGATTTCGCCGCCGCGATAAACCCGAGATAGAGATCGGAGCAGACCATCTTGACTGTTCGACGCAACCGCTTGGGAATGCTTAGGAAAAAATCCCGAACCGCCGCTTTGGTGCGCTCTGCAAGAAGGCCGATGACCCGCAACTCGCCGTCGATATAGGCGCTGACAATCGCCACAAAATCACGATGTCCTTTCTTCAACGCAATTTCGTCAATCCCAATGACATTCAGCGCGGCGATCGGCGTCCAATTCACTTTCGTCTCGATGAGTCGATCCACGACTTCCTGAATAGCGGCTGTCCCAAGATCGTACTTCAAACTAACATCTTGAAGCGTACTGTTGATCAATGCGCGCATGACATCTTGTTCGTAAGCCGTCGTCATCGCGCTTTTCGGGGTATACCAATCGAGAACTTGGCTGGTCGTCAGACGCCCCTCACAAATCTCACAGCGATAGCGCTTGGGGCGGATGACAAGATAGACTTTGTAGCCGAGAATCGGCAAATGGCGCAATTCGATTTCTGGGCCATATCCATGAAAACAATTAATCGCCTTACCGCAACCGTGACAATGGCTGCCATCTTTGAGGCTTTTGATATGAATTTTAATGGTTTTTGGGTTTTCAATGACCACACGTTCAATCTCGATCTCAGAGATTCCTAATAAGCTCAGAAGCTGTTCTTTGTCGATCATATAAATGATACTGCTCGAATACGGTTTTTTGACAGAGGCTCGCGTAAGATCATGATTTGTAAAATGTCATGTGCCACTTGAAATCCGGGAGAGCCCGCGCGGCTACTTTTGTGTGACCTCCGGCGAGGTGACGGAAGAGATGATCAAGCACTACCTGGAGCATCATTTTGAGCCGAAGACCGACGATAACTTCCGAACCGAGTAACCGATGGGTCTATTCGACCTGTATCCGGACTTTCAGTCCGTAACTTCAACCCACCAGCTTTAGCTGGTGGTTGTTGAGTTCGGTTTCCGAAAGTCTGAAAGTTTAAATCTCGGAAATTAGAGGCAGTTCTCAAGCTCCATGTCCCCAACGCCCACGTTGGATTAAGTGCGGCGAGACAGCCTAAGATGTTCGGTGTCCGCATTTCGTGAAAGAGTTTGCAGACTGAAAAAATTGAACGACGCGGCTAGTATATCGCGGCCTTAGCCCGTTGGGTCTGCATGGATGAATACGGCCGTGTCAAGCGGCCTGTGGTCGTTTTGATTTTAGGATTGACTGGCCAAGTCATTGCTTTTTGAGCCAAGTTGGTCACTGCACTACTTCAAACCCTCTTCCACGTAAGCAGGCCATCCCGGGCCGATTCATCCTGATTCGATCGCGCCACTCAGGCCGCCCGTACCCCCTCACCTTTGAGCCGGCACTCCACTGCCAACCGCCTCAAGAACTGCTCCGGTTTGAGCGCCTCGCCGAGCAATTGACG
Source organism: Thiorhodococcus mannitoliphagus (assembly GCF_010915725.1). GTDB lineage: Bacteria > Pseudomonadota > Gammaproteobacteria > Chromatiales > Chromatiaceae > Thiorhodococcus > Thiorhodococcus mannitoliphagus. The sequence goes on along the minus strand of NZ_JAAIJR010000152.1, from coordinate 5,295 downwards.
TTGCCGGCAGACATTGGCGAAGTCGCCCGGCGTCAAGCCCTCCAGCCCCTCCAGATGCCGGGCCAGCGCCGGCGGCACCGGCGCCTGCGCGTCGCCCAGCGCCTCGCGGGCAAAGAGCGCCCGGCGTTGCGCGGGCGTCAGCGCCCGGAAGTGCAGCTTGAAATCAAACCGCCGCAAGGCCGCCGCATCGATCCCGCTCATCAGATTGGTCGCGGCGATGAAGATCCCCGGGAAGCACTCCATTTGCTGCAGCAGCTCGTTGACCTGGGTGCGCTCCCAGCTCCGCTGCGCCTGACGCCGATCGGCGAGGAAGCTGTCGACCTCATCGAGCAGGAGCAGCGTCCGGGTCGGGTCGCACTCGCGGAACAGCCGTGCCAGGTTCTGCTCGGTCTCCCCGACATAGGGCGACATCAGCTCCGACGCCTGCCTTGCCACCAGTTCCCGATCCAGCGCCTCGGCCAGCACCTCGGCGAAGGCGGTCTTGCCGGTGCCGGGCAGGCCATAGAAACAGAGACTGCCGCGACCCTCGCGGTGCAGCGCCTGGGCGATGGCGCTCGGCGTGATGCCTCCGGACAGGTTCAGATAGGCCACATCGAAGGCCGTGGCCGGCGCGCGCCGGCGGGGGGCGGGCGTGCCATGCAGCAGGCTACGCAGTGCCGCCACCCCCGCGCGCACTGTCGGTTCCGGCGCGGCCTCCGGTTGCAGATCGAGCAACCGCCGCGCGGCGCCCAACTGTGCCGGGGCCAGGGCCGGATCGGCGGCCAGCTCGTCGAGCAGGGTCGGTGGTAGACCGCAGTCGCCCAGATGCCGCTCGGCCATCTGGCGCCGTACCGAACGCGGCGGGGTGACGAAGGCCAGCGGGAGCAGGAAGCGACGCAGAAAGGCCGGATCCATGCCGCGCGTGCCGTTTGCGATCCAGATCGCCGGCACCGGATTGTCCTCCAGGAGGCGATTCATCCAGCCTTTCTGTTTGCCGGTCGCGCTGTCGCCACGCAGCAGCGCGAACAGGTTGTCGCTGGCCGCGAAGACATCCTCGACCTCATCGAAGATCAGCACCACGTCACGGCGCTGGGCCAGCAGGCGTTGTGTGACCAGATAGGCCGACAGCCGCCCTTCGCGCGAGAGCCCGTCGCCGTCCTCGTCGTCGCTGCGTACCTGATAGGCCGTCAGCCCGCAGGCATCCGCCAAGGCCCGCGCCAGCTCGGTCTTGCCGGTGCCGGGCGCACCATGGAAGAGTGCGTTAACACCCACGGCCCCGGTGGTGGCGGCCTGGCGCAAGACCGCCCGCAGACGCCCGGCGTCCTGGGCGAGATGCGCAAAGGCGTCTAGCCCCCAGGCGCCCGCCGGCGCCGGTTCGGTCAGCAGCGCGAGCAGGGCGTCAACATTCGCCGGTGCCGCCTCCATCACCTCGCGCAGCAGGTCGCTGGGGGGCAGAAAGTCCTCCAAATCGGTGTGATGGCGAGTCCATTCGACTAGCCGCAGCGCCCGCAGCGGGGCGCGCTTGGCGAGCGCGTTGCGCGCACACGCGCGGTCCAGATCCAGGACCCTGGCCAGGCGTTCCAGATTGATCCGCGCGGCCATATTTCCTCTGGTGTGCCTCTGCGCACGCAACAGCACGCGCAGGGGCTCGGACAGCTCGCGGTGTTCGAGGTAATCCAGGAGGGTCATGGCCGTGGCGTCGAGTCCCAACGCCTCACCGAGGAGGGCCGCTGTGGTCGATGTCGGCGCGTTCCCATCGGCCTCGGCCAAACGCTTCACGACCCAGCCGGGGAGTGTTTTCAGGAAGACACGCACCTGCTGGCGCAGCGATTCCGCGCGTTCGGCGGGATTCGGCTCATCCCCATCGTCCGCTTGCTCGTGACCGTCTTCTTCATGCAAGGCCCTTTGGAGGGCGGTTTCCAGATCTTCATACTCAACCCTCAGCCACGCGGGCTCCTCACCAACCGCTGATGGCAGACAGGCCGCCAGCGCACGCGGATCCAGCAAGGGGCGCGTCAACGTCCAAAGTGCGTTCAGATATTCCTGATCGCGCAGCTGCGCATGCAAGTGCTGTTCGCCCTGGAACAGTTGCAACGCATAGCGGGCGGTGCGCCGCTCGACGGCGGGCACGGTGCTGAAATCCTGCTTCCACAGGGTGCGATGATCGAGCATGTTCAAATCTCCTGGGTCCAGGGTTGAAAGCGGCGACTGTCGAAATGAAAGGTCAGAAGTTCGCCACGGATCGCCGCGTCGTCGATAAATAGACCCAGCACCACATCACATGGCTCGCGGAAATAGGGGCTGCCGGCGTCCTTGTCGCTGTCGAACACGGGCGTCTGCAGGATCTCGACGACCACGGCCGGATCGCCATAACGTGGCACGCGATGGTTTTTCAGGCCCGGCTTCCAGGTCACCAGGTCGCCGGGGGCGAAGGCATGACGCTGGACCAAAGCCTGGTAGCGCTCGCGCAAGGCGGCACCGACGTCGCCGCGCAGATCCTCCAAGGGCTCGTCATCGAGCAGATCCATGGGGTGCGCGTCGCTCAGGCCGATGCGCGCGAGCAGCTCGCGCGAGGACAGACTGTCGTTGTTGCGAGGCATTCAAGACTCCTCTCGTCGAAAGCAGGACAGGCACCGGCCAGTCCCTTCATGGATACAACACAAGACACGGCGACCGGAACCGCGCTCCAGCGCGTCCGGCGGCCGTCTGTCGATCACTGAATTGTTAAAGAGCCGGCGCCGCCGGTCGTCCCGGTCGAGGGACAACGCAGTGCTTCAGGTTTTCAGGGATGGAAGCGTCGGGCATCGGTGGATGCGTCGTGCGTTATAGCGCACAGATACGACTGACCTTGTCGCATCGAGCGCCTTCATGCCCCTATACTTCACCGCCATGAACCGGAGATCCGAGCCCAAGCACGTCGCGCGCATCGAGCGTCTCAGGCATCTGATGCGATGCATCTCCTTCGGCGCCCCAGATGACGCCTGCCTGAGCACCACTCAGTTGAGCGAACGCGTCGCGGACGTCTACAACGCGGCGAGCGAAAGGGCGCTCAAACGCGCGGTGCAACGCGACCTGGAAGCGCTGGTCCAACAGCAGCGGATCGCGGTGGTCAATACGGGCCGCAAGCCCTTGCGCTACCGTCGTCTGGCAAGCGATGCCGAGGACGATGATCCGGTCATCTGGGAGTGGACGCTGAATCAGATCCGCATGCTGGCCTGCGAAGCGGTGCCGCAACGGCAACTGGATCGGTTGTGGCGCACCTTGCTGACCAACACGCAGGCCCCGAGGCTCGACGAATCCAGGTTGCGCGTCGTGCCGGATACCTTTCGGCTGCTGCCCGCAGCGCTTTATCCGGGTGTGCTGAGCGCGGTGATCCAAGCACTCATCCTGCGCTGCGCGCTGCGGGTCGGTTACGTCAAGGCAGACGGCGCACGCAGCGACGCCGTGCTGCAGCCCCAGGCCGCCGTGCAACGTGGCCCCATCGCCTATCTGCTCGCGCTCAAGAATGACGAAGAGACCCCCGTGCGCTTCTATGCGCTGCATCGCATGGTCAAGGCCGAGGTCTTGACGGCGACGCCCGCGCGTCAGGTCGAGGGATTCGATCTGGACCGGGCGATTGCCGAGGGCCGGATCGATTTCGGGCAAGGCGCGTTGATCGATCTGGAACTGCGCGTTCGGGGCTATCTGGCCGAGCTGCTGAGGGCCTGTCCGATGGCGCCGGATCAGCGCCTGGAGGACGAGCCGGAGGGCGCCGACTTTGAGCTGCGGCTCTGGGTGCGTGTGCCCTCGACCGGGCAACTGCTGCGTTGGTTGCTGGGGGCGGGGGATAATCTGGAGGTGGTCAGCCCGCCCGACCTGCGACGGATCGTCGCGGCCCAGGTGCGCAAGGCGTCGGCATTGTATGGCGCGCGCTGAAGATCATCGTCCGACGGCAAAGACACCGTGCAGCCCACCATGGCCAACCCTCGGGTGCGCCTGGAGTGTGACGGACTGATCGAGCACCGCAAGGATCCCGAGGACGGACGGGCGAAGACGGCAGCCGCCGCGGTGAAGGCTCGGGCTCTGGCGGGGCTCGCACCGGATGAGCTTCGGGTCTTCCTCAGCCTGATTCGCAAGGTCATCTTGAGGCTGCGGACGCAGACCATCGAGAGACAGGATTCCGCGTCTTGGCCGGACGCGCTTGTCCCCAGGTCCCGTGAGCAGTTCTGTGGATAAGCTGTGCTAGACGGCGTTAACCGACTGTCTTTCATGGCTGTCGCAGCGTCTGGTCGAGAACTGACCGGCACTGCAGTTGCTCGGCTTTCTCGAAGATGACACGACCGGTATGCAGTCATGGTGCGATCTGCTTTCCTGATACTCCCGTTCTGGCTCTGGAGCGCGCTGGTATGCGCTGATCGCTATCCGCTGGCGTGCGTCTATGTCGAGCGGGGTGGGGCGGCTGAGCTGGCGTCGCACCCCGCCTGCGCGGCTCGAGCGGACGATGCGCTGATCCTGGCCTCGGCGCATCTGCGACGGATGCGCGACACGACCCATGGACTTGCCGCCGTCTGGGTCGCGGGGCAGTGGTACTACGTCCGGCCCACGGGTGAGTCCTTGCCGGTGGTGACCCTCGACAATGGTCCGGATCCCTTCGTGGAGGGGCTGGTCCGCTCCCTACGCGTCGGCGGTATGGCCTATGTCGACGCCCACTTCCGAGAAGTCATCGGCCCGCGCTACGACTGGGGCTGGCCCTTTGCGCAGGGCAGGGCACTGGTGTGTCGCGGCTGTCGGCCGCTTCAGGAGGGCGAGCACAGCCGCGTGAGCGGTGGACGCTGGGGCTGGATCGACCGTCAGGGCCGGGAAGTCGTCCCGGTGCAGCTCAGCGAGGCGCAGGCGCGGGCACGGTGAGAGCGCTGCAGGGGGCACGCCACGTCTGGCGCTCAGCGGCGCTTAGCAAGTGTCCATCAATTGTTTCCCGATGCGAGCGATGCCGCCCGAAATCCCCCCTAGCCCGAATGGCACTAACTTAGGTAAAATATTCGTTAAATCAGTTGCTTGAAAGGAACGCTGATCACCGACTTACTGAGTTTGCTGAAGGCTTGACTGGCGGCACCCGCCCAGACAGTGGCTTTCCAACAATTTTGGCTCCAGAAAGGCATCTGCAAGCTTCTGATTCAATTGAGTAAAAATCTTAAGTTAGCGCCATTCCCCCCTAGCCCCCCTTTGCGAAAGGGGGGAAGTTGTTGATGGACGCTTTCTTAGTGCAACGTCCGCTCCGTCTGCGCCGCGCCGTCCAGGAGCCCGGTGAGCCGCCCGCCGACCTCGCTGAAGCGTGTA
>NZ_JAAIJR010000151.1 GCF_010915725.1 Thiorhodococcus mannitoliphagus | reverse complement strand
GCCATGATGCGTTTCCTGAGATGCATAAGTGGCTTGCACGCTATCCCAAGAAGCCACATCAATGCAAGGCCGCACTCGTTTTGCAGCTCCAGCTGGATCTGATGCACCCGCAGCTCATGGACGAGCCGCTGGAGGTCTTCCGGCGAGAGTGCGGCCATGGCTTGCGGTGATTGGGCCGCCGCGTCGGCTGCGATCCGCTCGGCCCGCTGCCGCAGGGTCTCTTCATGACCCGCTTGCGCTTCCCCCTGCAGGTCTGTCGGTGTCATGGTTGCTTCGCGTCGGTCATCCGTTTCTGTCATTCGCCCCCCAGCGTTTTCCGTCTCTCGGCAGAGCTTAGACCTTTTTGGCGCTATCGATGTATTAGAAAGGTCTAGCGTGCTTATACAGCTCTATCGGCACAGGCGTGGGAGTGCCGCCCTGGGCGCGATCAGCCCCAGCAACCGCAAGCCGTCGCGGCGGGGCGCCGCTCCCGCAGCAGCGAATGCCGCCGCTCTCAGGCCTGAGCTGCTTCAGCCGCCCGGAACGCATCAAGAGGCCTGCTTCCTAAAGTGGCCGTGACATCGGCCGTCTTGCGCTAACCGGCCCGCCAGTCCGTATCGATCCGCCCGTCGACGATGCCAATGCGCCGATCGGCGGCGGCTGCAAAAGACGCATCGTGGGTCACCGCGACCACCGTCTTGCCCATCTCATGCGCCAGATCCTGGAGAATCTCCCGCACCGTGCCACCCGATGCCGAATCCAGATTGCCGGTCGGCTCGTCGGCGAGGAGGACGAGCGGGTCATTGGCCAGGGCGCGGGCGATGGCGACGCGCTGGCGCTGCCCGCCCGAAAGTTGGTGCGGGTACTTGGCGCCCTGCTCGACGACGCCCAGTCGATCCAATAGCGTAAGCCCCCGTGCACGCGCGGCGGGGGCATCGAGCCGACCGAGACGGCGGATTGGCAGGGTGACGTTGTCGATCACCGAAAACTCGGCGAGCAGGAAATGGAACTGGAACACGAACCCGAGCTTTTCTAGCCTGCGGTTCGCCAGGTCGTCCTCGCCATAGCGCGAGGTCTCCTCGCCGTCGAGCCAGACCCGCCCCGAGGTCGGGACATCGAGCAGGCCCAGCAGATAGAGCAGCGAGGACTTGCCCGACCCGGACGGACCCATGATGCAGATGAACTCGCCGCGCTCGATGGCGAGACTGACGTCGTTCACCAGTGTTACCGGAACCTCGCCGGGCAGGATGCGGACCAGATGCTCCGCGCGCAGCACCGCGCTCACGCCGCGCCCCGCAGGATCGCTATCGGATGCAAGATGGTCGAAAGGCGGTTGCATAAGGAAGGATCCATTGACCAACTCCCGCCGTCATCATCCCCCGGCAACGCCGGAGGCTTTTAGATTCTTGAGCCCTTCACGCCGAGCAGGTCTAACATGACCCAGGATGTCAGCAACCTGCGCGCCGCCGAGGCCCCTCATGCACCGCCGTCGACTGCCGATCGGAATCCAGACCTTTGCCAAGATCCGGGAAGCGGATCATTACTATGTCGACAAGACCGGTTTCATCCGGCGGTTGATCGACGAGGGCAGTCAGTATTTTCTCTCACGCCCGCGCCGCTTCGGCAAGTCGCTGCTCATCGACACCATCGCGGAGCTCTTCGCCGGCAACGAGCCCCTGTTTCGCGGGTTGCTGATCCATCCGGGTTGGGACTGGACGACCCGCTATGCGGTGATCCGCATTAGCTTCGGTGGAGGCGTGCTCCAGAGTCGCGCGCACCTGGACGCACGCATCGTCGATCTCTTGCGCATCAACCGCGAGACCTTGGGGGTGACGGTCCATCCGGATCTCGATGTCGCTGGCGCCTTCGGCGAGTTGATCCGTCAGGCCCATGCCGCAACCGGCCAGCGCGTGGTCGTTCTGGTCGACGAATACGACAAACCCATCCTCGACAATCTGCATGACCATGATACCGCCCGCACCATGCGCGATGGCTTGCGCAACCTCTATTCGGTCATCAAGGACAACGACGCCCACATCCGTTTCGCCTTTCTCACCGGGGTGAGCAAGTTCAGCAAGGCGAGCCTCTTCTCGGGGCTCAACAACCTGAAGGACATCACGGTCGACGCCCGCTATTCGGCGCTGTGCGGTTATACCGAGCAGGACGTCGACAGCGTGTTCGCCCCCGAGCTGGATGGCCTGGACCGCGATCAGATCCGCGCCTGGTACAACGGCTACAACTGGACCGGCGAGGCGGTCTACAACCCCTTCGATCTGCTGCTTCTGTTCGATGCACGCGAGTTCCGCACCTGGTGGTTCGAGACCGGCACGCCGACCTTCCTGGTCGATCTGCTAACCCAGCGTGGTTTCTTTACCCCCCGACTCGCGCATCTGCGGGCCGACGAGGCGCTCTTGTCGGCCTTCGACGTCGATCATCTGGCCCCCGAGGCGTTGCTGTGGCAGACGGGCTATTTGACCTTCACCGGGTCGCGACAGATGGGCGCGCGGCGCGAATACACCCTGAGTTATCCGAACCTGGAGGTCGAAAGCGCGCTCAACGACAGCCTGGCCAAGGCCCTGATCGGTGAACCGGGACAGGTCAGCGAGCTGGCGAGCCGGCTCTACGATGTACTGGTTGTCGGCGACCTCGATGCACTGCGCCTGCATGTCGAATCACTCTTCGCCGCCATCCCGCATCAGTGGCATACCGCCAACCCCATCGCCCACTACGAGGGCTACTATGCCAGCGTCTTCTACAGCCATCTCGCCGCACTGGGCCTGGACCTGGCGGCCGAGGACGCCACTCAACTCGGGCGTATCGATCTGAGGCTCAAGTTCAACGCGCGGATCTGGCTGTTTGAATTCAAAGTCGTCGAGCTAGCGCCCGAGGGCCGGGCACTGCAACAGATCAAGGATCGCGGCTATGCGGACAAGTACCGCGCACTCGGCCAACCCATCCACCTCATCGGAATCGAATTCAGCCGCGAGCGGCGCACCCTGGTCGGCTTCGAGACCGAGACCCTGTAAGGAAGGATTCAGACGCTGATGTTGGGCACGCTTCGCTTTGCCCAACCTAGAGGTGTTTTGGTTGTTTCTGAGCCGTTACTTAGAAAGCGTCCATCAACAACTTCCCCCCTTTCACAAAGGGGGGCTAGGGGGGATTTCGGGCGGCATCGCTCGCATCGGGAAACAATTGATGAGCGCTTTCTTAGGCGATTTCCGGAAATGATCTTACCCAAATAGATCCGGATCGGTAGGATGGGCAAAGTCCGCGCTCTGGGCTCGATCCTAGCCTCGACGCCAGACGGACGTGCCCATCTTGCAAGACGCTGAGCTGGGATGATGGGCACGCCCCGCGACCCTCGGCACTCCGAAAGAAGCGCATCGCCAGGGCTTTGCCCATCCTACGGGATCGAAACCGCAGGTATGTTGTTTCCCGGAAATCGCCTTAGAAAGCGTCCATCAACAACTTCCCCCCTTTCGCAAAGGGGGGCTAGGGGGGATTTCGGGCGGCATCGCTCGCATCGGGAAACAATTGATGGACACTTTCTTACATGAGGTTCGCCCCTTGCATCGGTGTGCGTGCGTGCCGATTGCGAGGGTGTCAGGTACGCGATGCATACCCTACCCGGCTACATCCGTTTCAGCGACAGTACCAGCATCAGGGGATTCGTCGGCGACGCGACAAATCCGTGGTGGACATAGAAGGCCGCAGCCTGTGCTGACAGGGCGTGCACCAAGAGTCCGCGAACACCAAGAATCATGCTTGCCGCCCGGGTGCGCTCGACGGCATCGCGGAGCAAAGCGACGCCGAGGCCCCGTCTCTGCCAGGTCTGATCGACGGCCAGGCGTCCCAAAATTGCCATCGGAACGGGGTCAGGCATGTTGCGCCGGATGCGGCCAGGCGCCTCGCGCAGCGCCAGCGCCCCCGAAGCCAGACAGTAATACCCAACCACCGCCCCCGCAGCCGCAGCAACGTAGGTACGCGAGGCGCCGCTGACCTGATTGTTCCAGGCGCGGCGAATCAACCACTCGTCAAGCGGTTGGACACCAGAGGAGAAATCCTCGACTCGATGCGTCTCAGTGAGCGGTGCAGGGGCTTCTAGGGTCACGCCTTCCATGGGCTCGAGGCAGACATCAGGCGCTCGTATCCCTCTCCAGCCGGGGGATGGTCCAGTACGGCCAGGAAGTCCTCGTACGTCTCCTGATCGACCCTGACCAGCGCCTGATCGAGCAGCGTCTCCTCGGCGGCCTTGCGGGCTGCGTCGATCATGAAATCGGACCGCGACCGACCCTGGATCCTGGCGGCCTGATCGATCAGGTCGCGAATCTCCTCCCGCACCCGGAGGTTAACGGCTCGGGTGATTGGCGCTGATTGGGCTTTGGACGACGAAGCGGGCATGGCGCACCTCGGCTTTGGGTGGGACTGCGGATGTGATACACATTGTATATTTCGGACTTAGGATCTGTCCATCAACAACTTCCCCCCTTTCGCAAAGGGGGGCTAGGGGGGATTTCGGGCGGCATCGCTCGCATCGGGAAACAATTGATGGACACTTTCTTAGAGTGTCAATCTTTCTGAGTGCCGCCCGCTCGGCCAACCGACTCCACCTCATCGGGATCGAGTTCGGCTGCGCGCGGCGCTGCGCTCAGGCCGCACCCCGCAGGATCTCCACCGGATGCACCCTCCCCGCGCGCCGCGCCGGGAGCCAGGCGGCGAGGATGCAGGACGTCATGGCGAAGGCCGTGGCCAGGGCGAATTGCTGCGCACCCCACCAGATCGGCAGAAAGACCTGCTCCGAGACGCCCGGTGGCTTGATCTGGACCTGCGACAGGACGTGCATGAGTCCGGCCCCCATGGCCAGGCCGAAGAGGCTGCCGATCAGGCCGATGACGACCCCTTCGAACAGGAAGATGAGCCGCACGTCGCGCGCGTGAAAGCCCATGGATTTGAGGATTGCGATGTCGTGGGTCTTCTCCAGCACGATGGTCGAGAGGGTGTTGTAGATGCCGAAGGAGGCCACGACCAGGATCGCCGCCACCACGCTGTACATGATGATGTTGCGCACCACCAGCACGCTCAGGATGTCCTCCGAGGCCTCGACCCAGGAGACCGATTTGTCGCCGGTGGCGTCCTCAATGCGTTGGGCGACGGTGCGCGCGGCATAGGCGTCGTCGAGCTGGATCAGGAAGCGATTGACCCGGTTGGGCCGCTCGAACATGACCTGCGCGCGCTTGAGCAGCGTAAAGGTCTGGGTCTCGTCGACCGAGGCATTGCCGGTGCGAAAGAGGCCGACCACCTTCATGGCGCGACTGGCGCCGCTCGCGGCCACCAGGGTCAGGTTGCGGCCGAGCCCGAGGTCGAATTTCTCGGCCAGCCCGGTGCCGATGACGATCCCGTTCGGGTTAGCGTCGAGCGCATCGAGCGAGCCCTCGATCATCTTGTCCTGGATGGTGGAGACGGTCTTCATGGTCTTGGGCACGATGCCCGAGAGGGTGACACCCTCCTCGCGGCCGGCGAAGGTGAGCACGGCCGAGCCGACCAGCACGGGCGCGACCCGCAGCCCCGGAATCGCCTCGATCAGCGCGAGCTTCTCGCGGTAGCCGCGAATGCCGCGCGTCTCGGTCTGCGGCTTGAGGCTGCGGATCTTGACCGCCCCGTCGGCCCAGCGCCGCTCGGCCGGCTGGGTCCGGGGTCGGCGCACCTCGTCCGAGACGGTGATGTGCGGACTGTTGTCGACCAGACGCGTGATGAAGTCCTGCTCGGAGCCCCGCATCAGGGACGACACCGCCAGAAAGAAGGCGACCCCGAGCACCACGCCGGTGAGCGAGACCAGCGTCTGGCGTCGACGCCCGGTGAGATGGGTAAGCGCGACCTGGAGTTGGATGCGCATCAGGGCTGGGGCCTGGTGTCGGTTGGGCGGATGCGCACGGCGGCGCCGTCACGCAGGTCTTCAGCGGGCATTGCGACGACCTGGGCATCCGGTGACACGCCATCGAGAATTTCGGTGAGCTTCGCGCCGGCCACGCCGATGTGCACCGGCTGGCGATGGAGTTGGCCGTCCGCCACCAGCCAGAGCGCGCCTTTCTGCAGGGCGGTCGACGGCACCAGTAGGGCGTTCGATCGCTCGATCAGGATGAGGTTGGCGTCGACCGTCATGCCGATGCGCAAGCCCGCCGGATCGGCGAGCCGGATGCGGACCCGAAAGGTACGCGCCACCGGGTCGCCCTTGGGCGTGATCTGACTGACGGTGCCGTCGAATACCTGCCCCGGCAGTGCATCGGCATGCAGGACCACCTTCTGCCCCACCCGAACCCTTGGGATGTCCTCCTCGTCCACGTCCGCAGTGACCCGCAGCGGCGCGCAGCAGGAGAGGAAGAACACGGCCTGCCCTGCCGGGATGAATTGGCCGACCTCGCCGTCGCGGCGGATGATGAGACCATCCGCAGGCGCGGTGAGCGTCATGAAACCGCGCTGCGCCTTGGCGCGTCTCAGCACCGCCTCGGCGGCATCCAGATCGGCGCGCGCCTGGTCGAGATCAATGGTGGCCACGACCTTGCGCTGCACCAGCTCCTGCATGCGCTGGAGATTCAGCCGCGCCAGACGTGCCCGGGCGTCGAGTTCCTGCACCGTGTTGGTCAGGTCCGTATCGTCGAGCCGTGCCAGCGTCTGTCCCTTGACGACCTGATCGCCCTCGTCGACATTGAGTTCGACCAGATTGCCCGCCGCCCGCGAGGCGATCGGCAGCATGACCCCGGGCTCCACGCTGCCGGTGGCGTAGATCGCCTCCACGGCGGGGCCGCGTGTTGGATGGACGACGGTGACGGCGACCGGGGCCTGCCGCCACCAGAGCCAGGCGCCGGCGACCATCAGCACGCCGATGACCAGGACTAACGTCCATTTGCCGCGCATAGTTCCCTATCGGTGTCGGCGTGTCGGGTCCAGCCCTTCGCCCTCTCTGTCTCAGTCAGGACGCTTCCGCTCATTGATGATCGCCCACTGCTCGTCGGTCAGTAGCCCAAGAATGCGCTCACGCAGTCTCGTCCGCGTCAGTTCTGGACTTCTCTGCTGCGTATCGAACAGGGCCTTGATCTGGGTGACCTGGTCCTCGTTGAAATCGAGATGGTCGGGCATCCGGTCCAGATCGCGCCCCATGCGCTTGTGCATTATGGCATCGCGCTTGACCTTGTCGGCAGCGGTCGTCATGGCCTGGGGCTCTGTGCGCAGTTCCAGGCGTTGCGAGTCACGCGGGGATTGTTCGGTCGGCATGATCTTGTGAACCTCCACCTGGCTGTACCCTCGGTGAGTACCGAGTGACATGCTCATACTCCCATTCGTGAACATGCGTCGAACGAACGGCCATTCCGGCGTTGATCATCGAAGCGTCCAGTCGGTTGACTCGACCCTGCATGCTTCAAGCAAAGCGACCTGGGAGCGGCGCCCCGCCGCGATTGCGCGACCGTCGCGGCGGGGCACCGCTCCCACCGGTCGCGCGCTTGGATCAAAGGATGATCGAGACCGCCTGTCCGAACGCCTTTGTAGCACTCGGAACGGCGCGTCTTTCGCGTCTTTAGCTGTCTTTCTTGATCTCCGCCTCGGCATCACCCAGGCCTGCCTGAACCTTGCCGGCGTTCTTTTGGATCTTTCCTTTCATCTCCAACGATTCATTGCCGGTAACATGACCGGCGACTTCCTTCACTTTGCCTTTGGCTTCTTCGTAGCGACCTTTGACCTGTTCTTTGTTCATCTGTCTGTCCTGTCATTGAATTGAGCCGTCACCCCAGCGCGGACTGCAATTTCCCCGCGCTGATGGAAAAATACGCGCGCGACGACTGGCAGTCGGTGCGGCAACACACATAGACGGCGCATTTCTTTCTGTGCGTGATCGAACCGACGGTCACGGCGGCTTCCGTCAAGCTCACGTTGGAGTGAGACTCAACGCCGCTGATATGTTCCCGAATGTCACCTCGATCGAGGCACCAGAGCACTGTCTTGATGCGCCATCCAAGGCGCGTTCCGCCGACGGTGACCAAAGGTGATTTGCGGGAAAGGAACTAACCCTAGGTTCTGTGGGGGCGAATTCATTCGCCCCGACTGCGACAAGCATTGTCCGAGGCGCAAAGGTATAAGAATTCCCGGAAAGCCTCCTTGGTTGAGTAGGCGCCGTGTATCCTTCAGGCAAAGCGACGTGGGAGCGGCGCCCCGCCGCGATCGCGCGCCCGTTGCGGCGGGGCGCCGCTCCCACCGCGGCCGTGCGCTTGGATCAAAGGATGATCGAGACCGATGCTTGCAGGTGGCTCGGGCCTGTTGAACGCCCGGATTCAGGGCTCCGCGCGGCTCATGAAGCAGGCGATGTCCTAGCCTTCGGCGGCTGGCGCGATCTCGGTCCGGTTCCGCCCCGATCGCTTCGCGCGATACAGGGCCGCGTCGGCCTGCTCGATCAGGGCGTCCGGGGCTTGGGCGTGGTCGGGATAACTGGCGAGGCCAATGGAAATCGTGGCCTGGATCCTGGTGTCGACGCACTCCAGCACGCTCTCGGCAAAATCAAGGCGCAACCGCTCGGCGCGCTCGAACGCGAGTTGCTGGGTGATATGCGGGAGCAGCAGCAGGAATTCCTCGCCCCCATAGCGACAGACGATATCGCCCTCGCGCACCCCCTCGCGCAGGCGCTTGGCCAGCGCCTTGAGCATCTCGTCGCCGACCGGATGACCCCAGGTGTCGTTGATACGCTTGAAGAAATCCACGTCGAGCATGGCGACGGTCAGTGAATAGCCCTCGTGCTTGGCACGGGCGAATTCGCGTGGCAGGGTCTCGTCGAGATAACGCCGGTTGTAGAGGCCGGTGAGCGAATCACGGACCGCCTGTTCGGCGAGGATGACCTGCAGGCGACCGATCTTTTCCAGGTTTTCCTGAAGCTCCTGGTTCGCAGCCTGCAAGGCGCGCTCCATGGCCCGTTGTTCGCTGACATCGCGCTTGATGGCGACGAAACACTGGAGCTCGCCGTGATCGTTCTTGACCGGCGAGATGGTCATTTCCTCCTCATAGAACTCACCATTTTTGCGACGATTGATCAGCTCGCCACGCCAGATCTGGCCGGCCAGCACGGTCTGCCAGAGGTGCGCATAGAATTCCCTCGGGTGTTTGCCGCTGTTGAGGATCCGCGAATGCCGACCCTTGACGGACTCCGGGTCGTAGCCGGTTTGCAGGTTGAAGGCCGGATTGGCATAGAGCAGGTAGCCCTGAATGTTGGTAATGACGATGGCGTCGGCGGCGGCCTCGATGGCGGCGACGCGGGTGCGCAACTCAGCCTCCAGGGCCTTGCGCTGGGAGATATCGCGCGTGACCCCGAGGATCTTGACGGGCTGGCCAGCCTTGTCCAACAGATAAGTTGTCACGACCTCGGTCGGCACGATGCCGCCGTCGCGGTGCGGTTGGTCGACCTCGGCGGTGACGTAGCCCGCCTCGGTGTCACCCGCCAGTAGGCGTTCGACGGTCTCACCCATGAGGGCCGCGACCTTTTCCGCCGATTGCGGGGTGAGCGCATTCTCTAAGGGTTGCGCCATCACCTCCTCGGGCGTGAATCCACGCAGGCGCTGGACCGAGGGACTGACATAATCGAACATCTGACTCGCGAGGTCGAGCATCCAGATGACATCGCCGCTGTTCTCGGTGAGCAGGCGGTGCAGTGCCTCGCTCTCCGCGAGCTTGTGGTGCGACGCTTTGCGTTGCGCAATCTCCCCGCGCAAACGCAGGTTGAGGCCGTGCACGCGCCAGCTCAGCAATGCCAGCATCAGTGCCACCGCCATGGCAAAGGTCAGCGCGGCCAGCAGGCCTCGATCGAACCTGGGCAGCTCGATCGCATAGAGAAATCCATCCAGTGAAAAATGCTCGGGCAGCATGCCCAGCGCGGCATAGGTATCGGCGATATGACGCCAGCGGCCGGGGTTGACATGCCCGATCGCGACCAGATCCGGCTGCATTAGACGCTGAGTTTCCTCGGCCTCGAAGCGATAGTGCGCGCGGGTGCGCTCTTGGCTGTTGTACTTGGCCATGATGAGTTCGATGCTTTCATCAATGTGCCTCATGGCGTACTGCCAGCCCTCCAGGCTAGCCGCGAGAAAGGCCCGCGTTCGCTCGGGGTGTGACCGCAGCTCGGACTCGGTGGTAAAGAGGATGTCGCCGTAGAAGTCGATGCCACCCGCGCGGGCCGAGAATTCGTTGTAGTCGAGGCCGGCCTGTCGTAGAAGATAAGGCTCCGTGGTGGAATAGGCCGACATCGCGGCCACCTGACCATTTAGCAGTGCATCGACCCCCAGGCTGTGAGAATTGATGACGAGTTTGTCGCGCTCGACGCCTTCCTTCTCGAACAGGGCCAGGATCTCGGCCGAACCGGTCTCCATCATGATCGGCTGTCCGACCAGCTCGTGGAGATTGCTCGCGCGGTCGGCACGAACCAGGAGTTCGAACGGCGAGTGCTGAAAGATGGGGGCCAGCGCGACGACGGGGTGCGTCTGTCGTGACAGCAGGAGTTCGCTGCTGCCGACCCCGAACTGCGCTCTGCCCGAGATCACTTCGGCGACGGGATCGGTGTGCGGTCCAGCCTCGAGGAAGCGGACCTCCAGCCCCGCATCACGGTAATAGCCCTTTTCCAGGGCGATGTAGTAGCCGGCGAACTGAAACTGATGACGCCATTTCAGTTGCAGGGTCACGCGGTCCAGGGCAAGCGCCGGGAGTGCAACGCAGACGGCGAGGCAAAACAGGGTCAGGCGCGCAAGGAGACCGCTGCACCCTGAGTGCGCTGCGCGCCTGGCTCGCTCTCTAGCCTCGCCCACAAGCGTTTTCCTCATGAAGCTCCCTTGGCTGCGTCGAAAACACCATGATAAGCCCTAAACCGCGTCCATGAGGGGTTGCTTGGTTTCATGCTGTGTGAAGGAAACTGATGTCTCGAGTTGGGCCGAGCGTCGAGGCCCAGGTAAAGGACGCCTCTAGGACCACCTAACGTCGGCCCAACAGAAGATGGCCAGCGCGCATCACCACTGATCGTCGCACCCGGTTTCATGTGATGCGCAGATCGGCATTCACAGGCAACTCCCAAGGCGGACGGGGCATGCTCACCGGTCGGAACCTTTTGCACCGACGGCTAGTGCCCGAAAGGCGCGGAACAGGGTGAATATCCTTCCCGCTTGGATCATCTGTGCGACACCGAACTGACGCGACTTGCCCGAAGAGTATAGGGTGCGCCTTGGATGTCGGTTGCCGTGCGGAGGGTCCATGATGTCAATCATTCTCGAAGATTCGAGTCGCGCCTGGATGACGGGGAAGGAGAGCCCGCGTGATCGGATCACCGAGCACGACATCGCGAGCCTGTTGGCGATCACTCAGGTTGGCCTCCAGGCCCAGGGTAGCGGCCGCTTAGAGGATATCCGGAACAGAAAATGCTTAATAATTAAAATGCCAAATAAGATAGTATCTTAGGTACGACAATCACGCGTATCGAGGATGCCATGGCCTTTCAAGAGATGTCCGATGATTTTTGGCGCCAGGCAGAACCGTT
>NZ_JAAIJR010000150.1 GCF_010915725.1 Thiorhodococcus mannitoliphagus | reverse complement strand
TACCCCGGTACCGAGCTGCGCCTCGTGTTTGAGGCGATCCAGTCGCATTGAATTTGGCGCCAAGTCAGGAGTTCTGCATTGGTAGCGCTCATGCCGTGATTCCGGCACCCCGGAGCATGAGGCAAAGGCTGCCGCCGTCTGCGAAGTCGTCGCGGCGGGGCGCCGCTCCCACCAAATCGAACGGCTGCGGTCCTGTTCCACGGCAATCTTGCTGCAACTTCAATCCAATCAATCTGGTTGGTGTAGGCGGCCGACGCCGGTCGATTCTCATGTCGATCTTGCGACCGACAATAAACCTAGACCCCATGCCTTCCCATGTCCAAGCCCGGTCATGATCGCCTGGCGTAATCGACCTGGGTCCGTTGCTTCGAGATGCCCCTCGTACAAGGCCGACTGGAGCGTGATCCGTCGGCGGGTCGATGGCTGGCGGGCCTGCAGCCGCTCACAGTCGGCTCGGATGGCGCCCAAGACGGTGAACCCCTGCTTGAGTGCTTGCCGGTCCAGCCAGTCAAGCTGAGCGTCCTCTTTGACCAAACCATAGCGCTTGCCGTTGCGTGTGACGGTCGGGTTGGCCTGCAGGCGAAAGCGGTAGCGGGCGCTCGCCTGGATCAATTGCTCCAGATCCACCGGCTTGTTGCCGAGGATCTCCAGGGCATAGCCGGCATCCCCTTCAAGGGGTTTCCAGTCGGCGCTCATCTCGGATTGTACGAGCAGCACGGCCGATCCTGCGTCGAATGCACTGGACTCCAGTCGCCAGAGGAAGCGATAGGGCGCGGACGTTTCGTCCGGAGCGAAGGCGCGAGCCAAGGTCCGATGCATCTCGTAGCGATTGCCGAGATCACGCCGGACGCGCGGATGTCTCGGATCGAGTGTCAGCCTAGAGAGGTACACGGACGACCTCCGCGGCAATATACCTGGGGCCGAAACAGCGCTCGGCGAAGGGGGCGATGGGCTGATCGAAGCGGATCGCGCCGCTGCTCTCATGCTCCAGGATCAGCCTGATCGGGGCCTCCTGGTCTTCGTATCGAGGGGCGGCGATGCGGGGCGCGGACAGCAGTGCGTCGCGCAATCCCAGATCGGTCGATCCCTGCTCCAGCCAAATGGGAGCGCCAGGCGGAAAGGCCTTGCGGCCGAGCGCCAGGGGCCACATGGGCTTGCGGATCGCCGCATCGATCCGTTGCAACAACGCCTGGTCCTCCCCCTCCAATCCGACGAGAAAGGCGGCGTCAGCCAGGTAGTACCTAGGGCTGACGACCGTGCGCTTCAGGTCGACTTTGCCGCCGGCCGAAACGACGCCGGTTGCTGTTTGGTAGTCGCGCATCAGCAGCCCCTCCCGGTCGACCCGCACGCCCATGCGCAGTCGAGCCAGGTCGTCGACGGGCTCCGCTCGGTCACGGCCCATGGCGGCGCAGATGAGTCCAAGGACACCGGATTTCGATGGCTCCAGTTGGCTATCCCTTTCGTCGAAGCGGCTGGTCGTGCCCCAGGATTGCATCGGTCCTGCCAGCCGCAGGAGCAAGGTCGGCATGGTCAACCTCCCAGTGCGACACTGGCTTGCGCGACGACCCAATGGGTCAGCTCTCCGAGCGATGTGTGTGCCTTGCCTTTGCCCTCGGGCCAGGCTCCAGTCAGATCCAGATAGCCCCAGATGTCCTTGCCATCGCTGAAGGCGGTCGCGATGGTTGCGTCATGTGCTGCGAGCTTTTCCACGGATCGAGTGGTCAGCTCGCTGTCCTGTCTCGGCCAGACGGGCTTCTCGAAGGCATTCGCCAGGTTGAAGGGGCTGGCATGACGGATCGCGACACCGATGAAGCTCGGTGGGTTGTGTGCGGCGAAGCTGTTCTGTTTTCCGGTCGGGATAGCGCGGGCCATGGCCTCTGTGAATGCACCGATGCCTGTTAGAGCCAGCTCACGATCGCCCTTGAGATTGGCGACGAGCTTGCGTGGATCGATGACGGCATAGCGGTAGAAGGTGGCCGAATTGAATTCCACCTGTCCGATCATGCCGGCACCGGTTTCGTCGAGATCACCCTTGTCGTCGACGGCGGTGAAATAGTCGAACTCGCGCTCGACGCGATGGGTGCTGATGGCGTGCGCGACCTGGCAGGCGGCGTGCTGATTGACCCCTGGCAAGTCGGCGAGCATGCGCCCGAACAAGGCGACATCGACGGCCTTCTGACCATCCAGGAGCGCCTTCGCGGCCTTGACCACCTCGGGCGGCGCGCTGGCCTTGGCTTGCTTCTTCGTCTTCTTGCCGTTATCGCTCGTGGGGGCGGCGAGTAGATCCCAATGTGCGTGGATCAGCTCGGCCAGACCCTGGATCTCGCCTTGCCCCAGGAACAAGAGATACTCGGTCTTGCCGTCTTCCTTGATCTTGAGTCCAGCGGCAGCCAGAGCGGCTTCGATCTGATGCCCTGCGTCCGGGCGGCCCAGATCCGCCAATCGTTGCGCCAGCAATTCCTTGAGCTTCTTGGTTCGGACCGAGCCGAATTCAGCGGGGACGCTGCCAAGCTCGGCCGCCGCGAGCCGGATCGAGCGCTTGAAGCACTGGCTGCTGACCCGCGCCCGGCGCTGACCGCCAAAGATGGCATCCTTGGGCGCCCCCGTATCGTCCCGATTGAGGTTGGATGGGGCGAAGTTCTGGATCAGATGGAACTCGATGAAGAGACTCATGGTGCGCTCCGTGTCAGTCGGCGGATGAGGATGCGGTGGGACGAGACGGCTCCGAGTCGCCTGCGTCCGAGTCGAGGTCATAGGCGCGGTAGAAATCGCGTGCCCAGCGCTGTCGCACCCAATCCCGGCTGTCCGCGCCGAAGGGACGCAGCCAGATACCGAGATCGGCGAGCAGATGGGCGAAGTCACAGGGCTGATCATCGGCGACCAGGAGCGAGACGGCTGGGCGAAGCATCTTGGGCAGGCTGTCCGGCTCGGCGCCGAGGAGTGCGATGAAGCGTTGCTCGATGCTCTTGCTCTCGCGGCGACGGGCGATGGTTCCGAGCGCCGATGCCAGGGTGTCACCATCGCGATGCTCCGGGTGCAGGGCGAAGAGTCCGGCCGTGAGATAGAGCGCCTTGCGCCAGGGGGCATCGGCGTGACTGTCCCGAGGCACGAATCGCTCGACATAGGGATAGGCGCGCGGGAAGGCACCAGGCGCGAAACCGAGGCTGCGGCGCAGGTGCGCCAATGCGCCTGGGTCGTGCACAGCCAGTTCTGACAGGTGGCTGATGAAGGATCGAGCGGCCTCGCTCATGGGGTGGCCTCCTTTGGACTCTCGGCGGTATCCGGTTCATCGAGGGCGTGAAGCAGACGCGCGATGCTCGACTCGGCGCGTGCGATGGCGCGCAAGGCAGGCGGCGATTCGCCGAGCATGCGGCATGTCGCGCTCCAGGCTCGCTGTACGGCGAGCTTCATGCTCGCCTGCCATTGCAGGTGTGCGGCATCTACGTCGCCAATGGCGATTCGGTTCATCAGATTGGGCAGGGCGCGCTCGGCCGCGGAGAAGAACAGGGGTGCGGTCGGCCCAGCGTCGAGAAGGGATCTGGCGCGAGCACGGGTGTCTTTGTGGCTTGGGTCGGGCATCGCGGCGGCGATCGCTTCGGCGCAGATGGCTCGCAATCGGAAATAGAGCCTTTCCGCCACGCTGATTTGGGCTCGTAGTTCCGCAGCCGCATCCGGGTCGGTCAGGAGCGCGAGCGGCAGATCGACTCGATCCGTCCTCCAGCGGAGCAGCTTCGCTTGGTCGCTGGTGAGCCCGGCGACCAGGACAGGAATCGGCGCGTCGAGCCGTCCCATTCGAGCGTAGAGATTCGTCGCCCCGGACAGGATGGCCGCTGGCTGATTGAAGGTGCCGGTTGCATCAGGAACCAGGGCCGGAAGCTCACGCCAGAGCGCACGTCCGTCCTGAAAGGACAGTCGAAGCGCTTTGCCTTCCTTGCTCATGCGGTAGCTGGTCATCGGGTCGGGGGCCTGCGCATCCTCGTCCAGAGAGATCCCGGCAGCGATGAAGACCTGCCGAATGCGACGGTCAGCGCTCGCGGTGTCCGCAACCAAGAGAGCGGCTCGGGTCTGGCGCGTGTAGCGGTCGTTCGGGCCTGTCGCCAATCGAGCAGACCCACGCAATACCTCGTTCGTCGGAGGCTCCTGCTCCCAGGCAGGAAGGTCCTGGATGTGTCTCGGTGTCGGTGGGTGAAGGCCGATCAGCAGGGTCTCGGCCAAGGTTTCACCGACCGGGAGGACGGCCGCCGTGTTTGCCAACGGACCGGCGCGCTCGGAACTCTTGAGTTTCTTGCCGGGGAAGAATCCCCCAGGCGTGAACTGGAGATAGCCGAGCAGCAGGCGCATGGCGTAACCGGCTTCGTATGACGAGCGATCGTAGACGCCATGCTCGAACATGGCGGTGCCGTAAAGCAGGTTGATTGCGACGGAAGACACCGGGAAGACGGCGGACGAGGTTTCCCCCCAATCGCTGAGTTCCGCGACCTGCATGAAGGGGTGTTTCGGGTGAAACAGCCAGAAGCGGTCGCGCCATTGCGCCAGGTAGTCTCGGATGGCCGTTTCGGGCAAGCCCTCCCGATACCAGCGCGCTCGATCCGAGTCCTTCCAGGTTTGCTGATGCGTCGTCAGCGCCCGGTGCAGCATGGCAAGGAGCAAGCGGTGCAGCGCGATCAGACTCGTCGGCGACGCTTCCAGTAGGGCCGTGATCTTGGTCGCCTCCAGCAAGGCTGTCCTCAGGCTGACATCGCGGGCCGTTCCATCCAGCATGCGCAAAGGAATCCAAGGTTCGTCCAGCAGGTTGAAGGCCGGTGCGGTCGTTTGATTCATGTCGCCTCCTGGCTGGATGGAGCGGTCTTTTCGTAGACGATGCCCAGCTCGGTATCGAGGCTGACGTGGACACCGCCGAGATCCGTGACGCCATCAGTCAAGGGCATGGGCCGAAGATGACGCAGCAAGGGATGCTCCTCGAAGCCGCGCGGCAATGGCAAGTCGAACAGATCCTGAACGACGCCTTTGCGCGATAGCCGGACCTGACGCGCGAAGATGCGCCGGGCCAGGTCGTCGTCTGGCACGGTATGCGGATCGAAGGCTGGGGTGTCTGGTGTCAGGTGCCAGCCGGCGCCGGTCACCCGAACAGGAAGGGTCGGCACGCTGTCGTCGCCGAGCCGGGTGACCAGAGGAATGCCGTCGCCGTCCCGCTCTTCCTGACCGCGCGGGTGGTGGTCATAGGCATTCTGAGGCTCGGCCTCCGCGTCGATGGCGGCGTGTTGCGCCTGCAGCCGCTGATTCTGGGTCTCGGCGTAGTGATCGCCCAAGGCTTGGTCCAGGGTGGCCATGAAATCGGGGCGCATCTCTTCCTCGAATGGATCGCCGGAATAGACGGCTTGCACCAGTCGGTCGATGTCCTCGGGTAGCCGCCATTCGGGCTCGCGAATCAGGACGCTCCAGGTGCAGTAGAGCACGTAGGGGTCGTAGACGAAGCCCCAGGCGGTGTCGTTCAGCTCCGGCGGACGCTCGCTCAAGCGTCCGGCGATGCGCAGATGTGGTTTGGCGTGGGCGGCTGGCCGCTCCCGCTCGTGCCGATGCAGACGCCCGGCACGCTGCAACAGGAGGTCGACCGGGGCGAGGTCGGAGAACATGAAGTCGAAATCCAGATCGAGGCTTTGCTCGACGACTTGAGTGGCGATCAGGAGGCAGCGTCGAGGACGCGAGGCCGGCGGCGGACCGAAGCGTTTCAGCACGGCTTGTTCACGCGCGGCGCGCTCGTCGGCCGGGAAGCGGGCATGGAACAGCAGCAGCTCGCCGCGCGCCCTGGCCGGCTCGCGGAGCAGACGGTAGAGATCCTGGGCGCGCTGGACGGTGTTGACGATCACCAGGCCGCATCCACCGGCTTCGAGGCAGCTCAGCGCCTGATCGGCAAGGACCTCCAAGTCCTCGCTGAGTCCCGACACCTGGATGGGGCTCAGTTGACGGCATTCGACATGCTCGGCGAGGGTTTCGCCCTCTTGCGCCATGAGGACACGCGGATAGGGAATCTCCGGGCGGTCGGATGCGCCCCAGGCATCCAGCAGCGAGGCTCGCCGCGGGGCCGGCAGGGTGGCGCTCATCAGGATGACCGAGCACCCCAGCCCTTTCAGCCAGCGCAGCAGGGCCTCGATCAGCCCACTGGTGTAGGTGTCGTAGGCGTGGATCTCGTCGAGTACCACGACCCGATTGGTCAGGCCCCAGAGACGCACGAAATGGTGCTTGACGTTGAGCGTGGCGAAGAGTGCCTGGTCGACAGTGCCGACGCCATAGGCTGAGATCAGGGGGCGCTTGCGCTGAGAGAGCCAGGCGGAAGAGGCGATGGACTCTGCATGAGAGGCGTCGATTCCGCGCAAGCGATGGATGCGCTCGTCCAGCATGGCTGCGCCATGGATCAGCTGAATATCCAAGCGCATGCTCGGGTCGAATCCTTGCAGGAACGACAGGGCGCGGTCGAACATGGCGTTGCCGGTTGCCTGGGTCGGCAGGGCGAGATAGAGCCCGCGATGTCCATTGAGCGCCTGGAGTCTCAGGTGGGCGAGCAAGGCCAGCTCCGTCTTGCCCTCACCCATCGGGGCCTCGACGATCATGAGGACCGGGCCTTTGGCTCTTTCCAGAAGGCGATCCGCCGTCTGCTGTAAAGGTCGCGCGTTTACCGGCCGGTTTGGCTGTCCCAGAATTCTACCGATAAGCCGGTCGGTATCCGCCGCAGCGTTGAGCAGTGTCCGATAGGCGGGCCAGCCGATGTCGTCGAGCGCAGTCTCGGCGAGCGCCTTGGCCTTCTCGTAATGCTCGCCCAATGAATCCGCGCGCTCGCCGAGCGGAAACCAATCGAGGTTCGAGCCGACCCAGTCGGCAATGCTGGTGAGACCGGCAAACCAGGCAACTGCCGGGAGAGGCAAGTCTTCGGCCAGCGGACCCGTCCAAGGGGACAGCGTCGTCAGATAGGCATCCAGGATCTCTGCCCTTGCCTTGGCCCATTCCGGGCCTTCGTTGCGCGGCCTGGTCTCTTGGACATCTCGACTGCGCGGCATGTAGCCGTGATGAGCGCCCAGCGCCAGGCTGAGGATCCACGTCCAGCTGGTGTTTGGAAAGGTTGCGGCGAGCTGACGACGCAAGAGGGCGGCCGAGGCTAGATCATGACGATGAACGCCTAAAGAGGCAGGTTTGAAGCCGAGCCCAGCTTGCTCGTCCCGTGCTTTGCCTTCGGGCCACTTGCATTGAAAGCCGGGGATGGCCTTGCCGAAATCATGGAGCCCGACGATAGCGGCAAGCCATTGCGACGCCGCCGCGACTGGCAAACCGAGGGAGCGTGCGGCCCAAGCGCGTGTCTGGCTTGGCTCACGCCGCAGGATGACTTCGGCCACCGCCGCGACATCGAGCATGTGGGTGAGCAGACCGTGCCCCCCGGCAGTCCCACTTTTCGCCCAGATCGTCCTAGCCGGAACTGAAAGCTGCTCGAACCACGTGATCGTCCTATCCATGGATCCCTCACCAAATCGTCGTGGGAAAGCGCTTGTTCAGTTGGTGTTATGGCGTCGTGCGGAAGCCAAGGGCCGACAGGCGTGCCCATCCTCCCAGGTCCGCGCCCTGCAGGATGGGCACGTCCGTCCGGCGCCGAGCTTGCCCTCGACTCCAGAGCACGGACTTTGCCCATCCTACCCATCTTCGTCTCTTTGTGTAAGGTGATTTCCGGAATTCGCCTTAGAGACCAGCGGCTCTTAGCAAGAAGCTCTCTTGTCAAAGCGCCAGGCGCTTGATGCATTCCGGACGGCCGAGGCGAATCCGCCCTGCCCTGCCATGACGGCCCGCAGTTGCCGGGGCTGAGCGCGCCGAGGGCGGCGCTCCCACGGGCGCACCGAGACCTTGTGACGGTTCGCGGGTCCCGAGCTGGAACTCGTGGAGCGAAATCCGAGCGAGCGGCAAGATCAGTGGGTTGTCTGATCAACCCCGCATAGCTCCGGGCTTCCCAGCCAGAACGCCAGACTCTTGTGAAGAAATTCGTCCCACTGCATGTAGTGCGAGCCGTCGCAGGAGAAGTTGAGCCCGACGATGCCGTTGAAGACGTTGAGGGAGCCGGAGCGGAGATAGATGGTCTCGTCCATGAATCGCAGCTCGCGGAAGGTGCGGAAGACGTCCTTGATGCGCTCCTCGGGAATGTCGGCATCCGACGGATAGGCGCGTCGGGTATAGGCCAGACAGATACCTGGGTTGGTGAGGTCCTCGTAGTCGAGGATGCGGTAGCGAAAGGGGTCGTCCATGGTCCAGAGCGTTGCCCGGGAGCTGGAGAAGTGCAGCTTGCCGTGAAAGACGCCGTGGGCGGTGATGAGTTCGACGACTAGGTCCATCACCTCGTCGATGCGTGAGTCCATGAGGCTCTCGACGCGCTCCTGGTTGAAGAGCCCGCCGCGAATGGCGGGGTCTCCCTTCATCTGCAACCATTGCTCCGACTGCGTGTAGAGTTCGCGCGTCAAGGGCAGCTCGCGCAGGTCGAAGTCCGCGCCCAAGAATCCCAGCAGACGCCCGCTGTCATCCTCAATGCGCTGGATGGCTGTCAGCGAGGGCCGCCGAGCGTTGCGGCTCAGGTAGACGGGTGAGAGCGAGAAGCGCTCCCCGGCGAGCGCTGCCGCCAGATAGGGCCGCTCACTCCTGTCACGACCGAAATGCTCGGGAAGCAGGCCTTGTGGGGAAAGGTTCGCCGTGAGCTGCTTGGCATGCTCGTCAAGGATGTAGAGATACTTGCAGGACGTCAGGCTTGGCAGGGCATCCACGAGGATGCCCTCCAATGCCTGCCGGTCGGGCCAGGCCGCCCGGCAGCCTGAAACCAGCCGCTCAAGCAGCCCGGACAGGCGGCCCTGCAGTAGTATTCGTTGCCGCGCGACGGCGGTCTGAAGTGCTTCGCTCATAGTGCGATCAGTCTACCAGTTCACCTTGGAGCACGCGCTCGAAGGCAATCTGCCCGTCCTCCATGCCGACCTCGATGAGGTCGCCGGGAGCGAACTTTCCGGAGAGGATCTCCTGCGCCAGCGGATTTTCGAGCTGTGCGCGAATGGCCCGCTTGAGCGGCCGCGCGCCATAGACAGGATCGAATCCGGCCTCGCCCAGGTGATCCAGCGCCGGGTCGCTGACCTCCAGACGCATCTCCCGGTCGGCCAGGCGCTGCTGGAGATAGTCGATCTGGATGCGCGCGATGGCGCGGATCTGCTCCCGTTGCAGCGGATGGAAGACGACGATTTCGTCCAACCGGTTGATGAACTCCGGGCGGAAGGCATGGCGGACGATCTCCATGACCGCATCCTTCATCTCGGCATAGTTGGCCTCGCCGGCGCGCTGTTGGATGACGTCGGACCCCAGGTTGGAGGTCATGACGATGACGGCGTTGCGGAAATCGACCGTCCGACCCTGCCCATCGGTCAGGCGGCCGTCGTCCAGCACCTGAAGCAGCACGTTGAAGACATCGGGATGGGCCTTTTCGACTTCGTCGAGGAGGATGAGGCTGTAAGGCCGGCGCCGAATCGCCTCGGTCAGATAGCCGCCTTCTTCATAGCCGACATAGCCGGGCGGCGCACCGATGAGCCGCGCAACCGAGTGTTTCTCCATGAACTCGGACATGTCGATCCGGATCATGGCCTCTTCGGTGTCGAAGAGGAAGGCCGCCAGCGCCTTGCACAGCTCCGTCTTGCCGACGCCGGTCGGCCCCAGAAAGAGGAAGGAGCCGATTGGGCGTGAGGGATCCGACAGCCCGGCACGCGAGCGGCGGATGGCATCGCTGACGGCGCGCACCGCCTCATTCTGGCCGACGACCCGCTGCTCGATCTCCTGCTCCATGCGCAGCAGCTTCTCGCGCTCGCCTTCCAACATGCGCGAGACCGGGATGCCGGTCCATTTGGAGACGATATCGGCGATTTCCTCCTCCGTGACCTTGTTGCGCAGCAGACGGTTCTCGCCCCCAACCTCGAGTTCGGCGGCCGAGGCGAGCTGCTTCTCCAGCTCCGGGATGCGGCCATATTGCAGCTCGGACATACGCCCGAGGTCACTCGCGCGGCGGGCGGTCTCCATCTCGATGCGGGCGCGGTCGAGCGCCTCCTTGATATGCGCCGTGCCCTGCACCGCCGCCTTCTCTGACTTCCAGATCTCGTTGAGGTCGGCGAACTCGCGCTCCTGCCGGCCGATCTGCTCTTCCAGATCCGCGAGCCGCTTCTTCGAGGCCTCGTCGGATTCCTTCTTAAGCGCCTCGCGCTCGATCTTGAGCTGGATCAGACGCCGATCGAGCCGGTCCATCTCCTCCGGCATGGAGTCGATTTCCATGCGGATCTGGGACGCCGCCTCGTCGATGAGATCGATGGCCTTGTCCGGGAGCTGGCGGTCCGCGATGTAGCGATGCGAGAGCACGGCCGCGGCAACGATCGCCGGGTCGGTGATCTCGACGGCGTGATGGACCTCGTAGCGCTCCTTGAGGCCACGCAGAATAGCGACGGTATCCTCGACGTTGGGCTCCTGGACCAGCACCTTCTGAAAGCGGCGCTCCAGGGCGGCATCCTTCTCGACGTATTTGCGATACTCGTCG
The DNA here is from genome assembly GCF_010915725.1 of Thiorhodococcus mannitoliphagus. Taxonomy (GTDB): domain Bacteria; phylum Pseudomonadota; class Gammaproteobacteria; order Chromatiales; family Chromatiaceae; genus Thiorhodococcus; species Thiorhodococcus mannitoliphagus. Next base: position 1,166 of record NZ_JAAIJR010000150.1, on the reverse strand, counting down.
AGCGTCGTGGCACCGACACAGTGCAACTCACCCCGCGCCAGCGCGGGTTTGAGCATGTTGCCCGCATCCATGGCGCCCTCGGCCTTGCCCGCGCCGACCATGGTATGCAGCTCGTCGATGAAGAGGATGATGTTGCCCTCTTGGCGCGCGACGTCGTTCAACACGGCCTTGAGGCGCTCCTCGAACTCACCGCGGAACTTGGCGCCGGCGATGAGCGCGGCCATGTCGAGCGACAGCAGCCGCTTGGATTTGAGCCCCTCTGGAACCTCGCCGTTGACGATGCGCTGCGCCAGCCCCTCGACGATGGCGGTCTTGCCCACGCCTGGCTCGCCGATCAGCACCGGGTTGTTCTTGGTGCGGCGCTGGAGCACCTGGATGGTGCGACGGATCTCGTCGTCGCGGCCGATGACAGGGTCGAGCTTGCCTTGGTCGGCGCGCTCGGTCAGATCAATGGTGTACTTCTCGAGCGCCTGGCGCTGCTCCTCTGCGTTGGGGTCATCGACGCCCTGCCCGCCGCGTACCGAGTCGATCGCCTTTTCCAGAGCACCCTTGCTTGCCCCAGCCTCGCGCAAGGCGTTGCCCAGCGCGCCCTTGTCCTCAAGCGCGGCCAAAACGAAGAGTTCGGAGGAGACGTACTGATCCTTGCGCTGCTGGGCGAGCTTGTCCGTCAGGTTGAGCAGTCGATTCAGGTCATTGCTCAGGTGGATGTCGCCGCCTGATCCTTGAACAGTCGGGACCCGATCCAAGACCTCGCCCAGGCTCGAGCGCAGCCGGTTGGCATTCACATCAGCCTGACTCAAGAGGTGGCGGATGGTCCCGCCTTCTTGATCCAGCAGCGCCACCATGAGGTGCACCGGCTCGATGAATTGATGATCGCGGCCAACGGCGAGACTTTGGGCGTCTCCCAAGGCCATCTGGAACTTAGCGGTCAGTTTGTCCGTTCTCATCAGTGGCATACTCCAGAAATTTTGTAGGGTTTTGCCTGGAATTGGGGAATTGGCTTGCTCGCTTCAAGGGGGGCAGTTGGCAGTTGGCAGTTGGCAGTTGGCAGTTGGCAGTTGGCAGTTGGGAGTTGGCAGTAGGCAGTTTGCAGGATTCTAGCGCGAAGCGCCAGAGGGGAATCAAGAATTTCTTAGAAGGTCTCTCGAAACTCGGAGGTAGTCTAG
>NZ_JAAIJR010000014.1 GCF_010915725.1 Thiorhodococcus mannitoliphagus | reverse complement strand
AGGAGCCGGATGCGGTAGTCCCGCACGTCCGGATCTGTGGGAGCCGCGGGTGCGTAAGCACCCGTGGCCACCCGGTGCCAAGTGGACGACAGGCTGCGTAGTCAGGACATCTTGGCCTGACGAAATCAGGGCTGGAAGCCCTGACTACGCAAGATCTGCGAATGGATGGTCGGGTTGATGATCAAGGCCATGCCAGTGCTTCCATGCGTTGGGTCTGTTGGATAAGGGCGGCCTGAGGTTCTATGCTGCATGGAGAAACCGGGTGCATGGAGAAACCGGCGGTCTGATTCCCTGCGACGAGCGAGTCGTTCGAAAGTCGGAAAACAGCTGTGTCGAATCTGCGAGAGCCCTAGCTAGTCGCCCTGCGCTGTTGTTCTCAGGGGCATTTGCTCAGTGTTGGCTCTATCGCTTGGCGTTTTGTTGACGGGTTCGCGTACAAAGGTCGGTCGGTCGGGCTATCTTTCGATTTGCGAAATCAGTGTCCATTTATGTCAGGTTTTGGCAGTGCCGATGTCAGAACTGGCAGCCGTTGCATCCTGTCTGAGGGCAATGCGCTACGACGCCGGCTTACACCGCTGCGCGAATCCGCAAGCTGCAGTTGGTCGCCATACTGTTCAGCTGCTGCAGCTTGTGTGTCACTATGATTATTGAATCGCCATCTTGGCGACATATGGAATTCCAGTATGTTTGAGGCATTCTACGGATTCAGTGCCGATCCCTTCCGCTTGATGCCCGGTAACCTGGGTCTCTTCGAACATCAAGGATTTTCTAAGGCGCGGTCTTATATCGATTACGCGCTGCTGCGTGGCGAGGGGTTCGTCATGATTACTGGCAGCCCGGGTATGGGTAAGACAACCTTGATCAAGAGTTTTCAGTCGAGGATGGCTGATTCCGACATCCGGATGGCGGTGGTTGCTAATGCGCGTTTGGAGCCTGAGGATCTGCTACGCATGGCGGCCAATGCCTTTGGCCTAGACGTCGGCGAGCAATCTAGCAAGGCTAAGGTGCTATTGAGGCTGAAGGAGTTTTTTCTTTCTCAGCGTCGTGCGGGTGGGCATGCATTGCTGGTCGTCGATGAGGCGCAAGATCTCTCGGCATCCGCGCTCGAGGAGTTGAGGCTGCTGACGAATCTTGAGCATTTGGACGTGGCGCTGGTGCAAATCCTGCTCGTGGGGCAGGAGTCGCTGCGTGACCTGGTTCGTGGCGAGGGAATGGAGCAACTGCATCAACGGATCGTGGCGGCCTGGCAGTTGACGCCGCTCGAGCCCCGCGAGACGGTTGGCTATGTCCGCCATCGGTTGGAAAGGGCAGGGTGGCATGGTGATCCTTCTTTTCAGCCGGGTGTGTTGAGGGCGATACATGAATTCAGTGTCGGCGTACCCCGCCTGATCAACCTCCTTTGTAGTCGCCTGTTGCTGCGTGGCTTTTGCTTGGAAGCACACGAGCTAGGCATCACTGACGTCAACTGCGTCATCGGCGAACTGCGCGATGAGGGGCTCGCCCCGCGAACCCATTCCGCGCAAGGTGAGCGTTTTGGTGGTTCCCCAGTTGGAGGACCTGCCGACGCGGCTGGTGCCAGTGCTTCCACGGTAGAGGCTGGAGTGTCGGCGGACGATGCCGCTGCCGATTGGTCCTTGCTCGATCAGGGGCTGGCGATGGAGCGCCCGCCCGCTGCGCAACCGGTCCCGGCGTCATCCACGTCCGTTGAGAATGAGTTGGCGGCACAGGTGGAGCCGGTTTCCCTAGCTGGCGCCGCATTGGACGCTGAGGCTTCCGTCGGTGAGGCAAGTCGCGATCAGGCGCATGGCCACCTGGGGGTGTTCGAGGATCCGGATGATGCGTCTGAAGCTGCGTCGATGCCCTTGTCCGAGCTTCCCGAGTCGCCCCCGATTCTAGTCTGCGAGGATTCCTTCCGCGCGGAGTCGGTTGATGATTGGGGCGACGAGCGGATTGACTCCAAGGCGATTGCGGAGAACTACGAGCCACACAGAGGCGCTGCTGGGTCGAAGCGACGCGTGATCTATGCGCTGGTTGCCCTGGCGATCGTGGGTGCGTCGATGGGTGGAGCCTACTGGTTTTTCCCGGAAACCTGGAATCGGTTGGCGAAGTCTGCCGAGCACTGGGTGGAGACTGGGGTCGCTAGACTCTCGCAGTTGTCAGCTTGGTCTCGGGATGCGACTCGGGTGAGCCCCGATGGTTCCGCAGGGCCGCCGCCGCAGGCGGAGGAAGGGTTAGAAGTCTCGCCCCCTGTCGCGCAGGAGAATATCTCGACAGTCGCCTCGAATCCTCCGCCGGCTGCTGCCAAAGATGACGCGGATCCCATCATCGACCGACCGGTGCAGGAGGATCAGCCCCCTTTGGCCCCACTGAATGAGTCCCCCGAACCAAATTCGCCCGCCCCTGATGGTGTGCTTGCGCCTTATCCCTCTGTTGTTATCGGCGCCTTGAATGAGGCGAATGAACTGGGCGACCAGGAAGGGCGATTCACTGATTCGGCGGTCGGGCGGGAAGAGGGTCGGCTTGCCGAGCCCGAGCCCGAACAGAACACCCTTGATGTCGATGCGAATGCTGGAGTCGGCGGAGGAGTTCCCGAGGCGGTTGGCGGCGCTGTCGTTGAGACCGAGGAGGGGGCGGTTCGCCGGCCAGCACCCATAGGCACGCTGCTCTTCGTCGAGGTGTCGTTTCAATTCAATCGCTCGACGATCGGCGTGCGATTTGCCAAAGCCCTGGACGAGGTGGCGGCGCTTATGGATGAGTCGAGCCTGGCGACTGCCGACATTCAGGGGTTCACCGACAGCACTGGAGACCCTGGCTACAACGCCGTCCTGGCGCGTCGGCGCGCGCAGGCCGTTGCGGACTATCTGATCAAGCGGGGCATTGATAGCGAGCGCTTATCCGTTAATGGCAACGACGTCAATGCCCCCGGGGCAGATGCCAGCGGAGCGGATGCGGCCAAGGAGAGGGATGCTGTCGGGCGGACGGTGGAGGTCAGGGTCCTCGGGCCGATCGATGGGGCTCGTTCTGACTGATGTCTACGTCCATGACGGTCGGCGTCCTCGGCTACTTGCTTGCTCTGTTGGCCTATCTGTTCTTGGCGATTCTGCTTGTGACGGCATGGCGCGGACGTCTCACTGGTTTGTTCGCAGTCATTGCGGTGTTGGCGAGCTTGCCCTGGGCTGCCGTCGGCGTTGTCGCCGGCATGGGCTGGAGCCTTCCGGATGGCTTGTTCGGGAGCGCCGAACTGGTGCGCAATGGGGGCTGGTTCCTATTCCTGACGGCGATCCTGGTCGCTGAGTATGATCGCGCCAGTGCGCGTTTTTGGCATGTGGTGACCTGGTCGGTTGTCGCGCTCGGTGGGTTCCTCGCGCTGTTTATCCCGCTCGCCCTACCGTTATTCGGATTAGCGGCGAGCGATCGGGTCGATGTCGTCCTCTTCGCTGGAATCCTGGAGGCCGTTTTTGGGCTCTTGCTGGTCGAGCAGGTATTCCGTAACCGATTGCCGAAGCGACGTTGGGAGATCAAGCATCTCTGCCTTGGGTTGGGCGCGGTTTTTGTTTTCGACCTCTTCTTCTATTCGGACGGCCTGCTGATGCAGCAACTCGACGAGCATGCCTGGGAGGCGCGTGGTCTCGTCAATGCGTTGATCGTTCCGCTCATTGCGGTTTCTGCGGCGAGAAACCCGGCTTGGTCACTCGAAGTGCATGTATCGCGGAACGTGGTCTTCCATTCTGCGACCTTGTCGGGCGCCGGGCTTTATCTGATGGCAATGGCTGCAGCGGGATATTGGATTCGACTCTTCGGCGGAGCCTGGAGCGCGGTGCTCCAGATTGTCTTCCTGTTTTCTGCTGCGATATTACTACTGTTGTTGCTTTTCTCTGGGCAATTGCGGGCCCGGGCGCGCGTTTGGGTGAGTCGACATTTCTTTAGTTTCAAGTACGATTATCGTGAGGAATGGTTGAAGTTTACTGAGGCCCTATCGCAGAGTGGCATGAACCTGCCGCGGGCCGTCGTGGGAGCGCTGGGTGAGATCGTTGATAGCCCGGCAGGCATGCTCTGGGCACGGCATGAAGGCGGTGACTTTGAACTGCTGGAGCAAAATGGCCTTCCTGAGACGCGGATTTCAGCGATACGGGGAGAAGATCCCCTCATTCACTTCCTCGAGCGTTCGGGTTGGGTCGTCGAGACCGACGAGTGGCGGCGGTCATCCGAGGTCTATGGGGATTTGGAAATGCCCGATTGGCTGCGCGATTCCTCTGCGCTCTGGCTGATGGTTCCGTTAGTCAATCGCGACGAACTCTGTGGCTTGGTGGCCCTGGGGCGTCCGCGCGTGCGACGTTCGATCAACTGGGAGGATCGTGCCCTGCTCAAGACCGCCGGCCGTCAGGCCGCAAGTCATGTCGCCCGGTACCTGTCTGACCGAGCGCTGATGCGCGCGCGCCAGTTCGAGGCATTCAATCAGCTTTCAGCTTACGTGGCGCATGACCTGAAGAATTTGCTGGCCCAGCAATCACTGATTCTATCCAATGCCGAACGGCACAAGCAGAATCCGGCATTTGTCGAGGATGTGCTGCAAACGATCAGGACCTCGGTCGATCGCATGAATCGTCTCATGACCCAGTTGCGGACTGGGGTTAGGGGCGGCGAACCCGTCCAGATCGATCTAGAGGCGCTGATCCGTGAGATGATCGACAGGCCAGCCGGGCAAGCTCCGATTCCTCGCGTCGAGATTCTGGCTGGAAATTTGCTTTTGAATACGGACAAGGAACAGCTTCGAACCATTGTTGGACATATCCTGCAGAATGCACGGGAGGCCACGGGACCGGATGGTTCGGTGGTCGTGCGTGTGCAGGATGAGGGGCAGGGTGTCAGGATCGAAATCGAGGATGATGGCGTGGGAATGTCGGCCGATTTCATTCGCGATCGCCTGTTTCGTCCCTTTGATTCCACCAAGGGTTTGACTGGGATGGGTATCGGCGCCTTTGAGGCCCGCGAGATGGTGCGCCGGCTGGGTGGTGACTTGGCGGTTGAGAGCAAGCCAGGACGTGGAACGCTTTTTCGGATCTATCTGCCCCGCCGTGATATCGCGGGGCGGCAAGCTGCCTGCGTTCCCGAGCCGTCGGAGGCGGCTGTATGAAGGGTGCTGCCAAGCCGTTGCTGGTGGTCGAGGATGATCCGGGGCTGCAAAGTCAGTTGCGTTGGTGCTTCGATCGTTTCGATGTTGAGGTGGCATCGGATCGTCGCGAGGCGCTGGCCCAGTTACGCCGCCATCGGCCAAGTGTTGTCACCCTGGATCTTGGCTTGCCGCCTGATCCTGGAGGCGTCAGCGAGGGCATGGCGACCTTGGCTGAGATCATGGAGCTCGCTCCTCAGACCAAGGTGATTGTGGTGACGGGTAACGATGATCGCCCGAATGCGGTCAAGGCGATCGCGCTCGGCGCCTATGATTTCTATCCGAAGCCGATCGACTCGGTGACACTGAATCTGGTCGCCGAGCGGGCGCATCGTCTCTTTGAGTTGGAGTCCGAGAACCGAGAGCTTCAGCAACGACGTGTGGATACCCCGTTGCGAGGTGTCATTGCCACGAGCCCACAGATGCTCAAGGCTTGTCGCACAGTCGAAAAGGTGGCAGCGGCGGACGTGACCGTCCTCATCCTTGGTGAGAGCGGAACCGGCAAGGAACTCTTCGCGCGTGCGCTGCACGAGGGAGGTTCCCGCGCCTCTGGCAGGCTGGTTGCGATCAATTGCGCGGCGATTCCGGAGAATCTGCTGGAGAGCGAGCTATTCGGCTATGAGAAAGGCGCCTTTACCGGCGCAGTCAAACAGACGTTTGGCAAGATCGAGCACGCAAATGGCGGAACGCTGTTCCTCGATGAGATCGGTGATCTGCCGCAGGCGCTCCAGGCAAAGCTTCTACGTTTCTTGCAGGAGCGGGTGATCGAGCGTCTGGGCGGAAGGCAAGAGATCGCGGTTGATCTGCGCGTGGTGTGCGCGACGCATCAGGATCTCGAATCGCAGATCGCCTCGGGTCGATTCAGGGAGGATCTCTACTACCGCATCAGCGAGGTGACCATTCGCCTGCCCCCGCTCAGGGAGCGCGAGGGGGATGCGCTGGTGCTGGCTCGTGCCTTCCTCGACCAATACAATGCCGAATATGGCAGATCGCTCCGCGGCTTTACGAAAGACGCCTTGGCCGCAATCGAGCAGTATGGTTGGCCAGGCAATGTTCGCGAAATCGAAAGCCGCATCAAGCGCGCGGTGATCATGGCGGAGGGGCGTCAGTTGTCGTCCTCGGATCTCGACTTGATGGCCGATAATGATCTGGTGCCTCTCTGTCTCCAGGAAGCGCGAGATCAGGCAGAGTCGCTTGCCTTGCGCCAGGCCCTCAATAGGGTGGACGGGAACATGACCTTGGCCGCCCAAATGTTGGGTATCACGCGCCCGACTCTGTATCGCTTGCTCGAGAAATTCGGTATGAAGTCGGCTGACTAGCCTCCGCGAATGATCCGCGTTGCCAATGAGAATTTGGTGTCGGAGAAGCCAGTCACTCTGGACGCATTTGGAAAAAGGGGATAATGCATTGAGAATTCATTTTGGAACTTTGAAGGGCGGCGCGGCGCTGATCGCTGCGTGCATCGTGCTTCTAAACCTAGGCTGTGCGTCCTCCAAGGCTAAGTATCCACCGGTGCCTCGCGACCAACGAGACATCACGGTCCAGGACGGTTATTTCTACGAGGTCGCGCCAGGAGATCAGGTCAATATCTTCGTTTGGGGATTCGAGGAGCTTTCGGGCTCCGTACCCGTGCGGCCTGATGGGATGTTGACGACACCGCTAATCGAAGATGTTCCTGCCAGTGGAAAAACGCCGACGCAACTCGCCCGCGATCTCGAGAAGCAGTTCTCGGTTTACGTGCGTTACCCGATCGTGACCGTCATCGTCAATGGTTTCGTGGGGCTGCCGAGTCAGCAAGTCCGCGTGGTCGGTGAGGCCGCGACGCCGGCTGCGGTGCCCTTTCGCAAACACATGACGCTGCTCGACCTCATGATCGAGGTGGGTGGGCTGACGGAATTCGCGGCCGGAAACAAGGCCGTCCTCGTGCGCTACGCCGACGGGCAGCAGCGTCAATACTCGGTTCGCTTGGATGATCTGATTCGAAGTGGGATCATTGAGGAAAACTTGGGTCTTTTGCCAGGCGATATCCTGATTATTCCGGAATCCTGGTTCTGAAGGTTCCACGAGTCAGCTATCTGACTCTCTGCTTGAAAACCTGACAAGTGAACAGCCATGCATGAACTGTTGTTGCAATTGTTCTCCTATGTTCGGGGAATGTGGCGTTATCGTTGGCTTGCCGTCACGGTCGCCTGGCTGATTGCCATTTCGGGCTGGGTCTACGTGTCCAAGCTGCCAGATGAGTATAGGGCATCGGCCCGTGTCTTCGTCGATACGAACAGCGTCCTGAGGCCTCTCCTTCGGGGGTTGGCGATCCAGCCGGACCTCGTTCAGCGTGTGGCCTTGATGAGCCGGATGTTGCTCAGTCGTCCGAATCTCGAGCGGATTGCGCGCATGAGCGACCTGGATCTGCGCGTGCGCACCGAGCGAGACAAGGAGATGCTGCTGAATGAGATGCTCGGCAAGATCCGACTTGCTGGTGATCGCTCCAATCCTTCGCTTTACAACATCTCTTTTGAACATCGCGATCCGAGCCGCGCCAAGCAAGTGGTGCAGGCTGTGGTGACTGTTTTCATCGAGCAGGCGCTCGTCGGGAACGATGCATCGACATCCACGGCGCAAGATTTTCTCGATCAAGAAATCGCAGACTATGAGTTGCGCCTCAGGCAGTCGGAAAAGCAATTGGCCGATTTCAAACGGGATAACGCCGGGGTTTTGCCTGGAGAGCAGGTCAATTACTACGAGAACCTAGAGCAGGAGAAAGCTAGCCTCAAAGACGCGGAATTGGCGTTGCGCGAGGCGATTTGGCGGCGCGACGAGTTAGGCTATCAGATCGAAAGCGAGGATCAGATCGTTCAGAACAACTTCGATCTCACGCCGCTTCAGCAGGCAGAGGATCCGCGCATCATCGCCATGCAGAGGAAGCTGGACGAACTGCTGTTGCGCTTCACGGATCGGCATCCTAACGTGATTCAGTTGCGTCTTCAGATGGATGAACTACGCGAAAGCAATCGGCAGAAGCTGAGAGCGAGCAGAGGCCCCCAGTTGGCTTCGAACGTGCGGGCCGATTCTGTCTACGGGAATCTTCGGGTTGCGCTCAGCGAAGCCGATACCCAGGTGGCAGCCTTGACTGCGCGCGTCGAAGACTACAAGGAACGAGTTAAGCAGCTCGGCGACAAGATCGACAGCATTCCGACGATCGAAGCCAAGCTCAAGCAGTTGACCAGGAACTATTCGACGATTGCGAAGCAACACAATGAATTGCTGCAACGTCGTGAGTCGGCCCGACTCTCGACCGAAGTCGAGAAGACTGTTGACGGCGCTAAGTTTCGCGTGGTCGACCCGCCGTTTGTGCCCTCCAAGCCATCAGCCCCGAATCGCTTGGCTCTCTCTGCGGCGGTGTTGTTGCTTGCCATTGGTGGCGGGCTAGCGAGCGCCTTGGGGCTGGATCTGCTGCGACCGATCTATGACGAGCGCCAGATCCTGTATCAAGAGACAGGGATTCCCGTGCTCGGGAGCGTGGGGCTCGTGATCTCGAGTGCGCAGCGTCGGAGAGAGCGTTTGATGCTGATACCCTTCGTGGCGGCCAGTGCAAGCCTGGTCGTCGGTTTCATTTTCGTGGCTAAGGGGTTACCGCTCCTCTTGGGGCAGGCCTAGCTCCATCAACCGGTCATGGCAGGATCACCCCTATGATGAGTACCATCCAGCGCAGTCTCGCAAGACGCGAAGATGAGCTTCGTGCGTCGATGTCTGTGGACGATGCACCACGAACGATGCCTGGCGCGGCAGAAAGGGGGAGTGAAGTAAGGTCGGATTCCCAAATGGATCGGGATTCTGCCACTGCTTCCGTCGTCGCCTCTGATGCCGCTCGGCATCCTAGTGATAGCGAACGCCCTTTCCAGCGTCTGGCACTTGATCAATTGCGTCTGATGGGTGCCTTGACACCTGATGCGAAACGATCTCAGTTGGCCGAGGAATATCGTCTGATCAAGCGTCCGTTGTTGATGAATGTCGATAAGAAGGGCGCGGACATCGTCGACAACAGCAATTTGATCATGGTGACTAGCGCCTTGCCAGGCGAAGGCAAGACCTTTTCGGCCATCAATCTGGCGATCAGCATGACCATGGAACGGGACCGGACCGTGCTCCTGGTGGATGGCGATGTGGCCAAGCCGACTGCCGCCAAGCGTTTGGGGATCGATTATGAGGTGGGATTGCTAGACGTGCTGGATGGCTCTGGGGTCACGGTTGCGGAATCGATCGTCCAAACTGATTTGCCGAATTTAAAGGTGTTGCCCGCGGGCAGGCGCCACGAGCGAGCAACCGAGTTGCTGGCGAGCGAGCGCATGGCGAACCTGATGGATGAATTTTCCACGCGATACAAGGATCGCGTGGTCATCTTCGATTCGCCCCCATTGTTGCTTGCGAGCGAAAGTGCTGTGCTCGCCGGATGGATGGGACAGATTCTCGTGGTGGTTGCCGCCGAACAAACTCCCCGTCATGCGGTGGCCGATGCGCTGAGTCGCCTGGGGCAAGATAAGATCATGGGTCTGATATTGAACAAGTACCGGCCAAGCCTTGGCAACCGATTTGGCGCCGGATACGGATATGGATATGGATACGGATACGGATCTGGACATGGTTACGGCCAGTCGCCGACCGCCGATGCGGACGCCGCTGCTCCGCCGCGCGAAAGCCAAGGGTCGGTTTAGCGCATCCATGATTTTAGCTAGTACTGCTTCCCATCAGCGCATGTTGCCTTGGGGGTTGGGGGCGTTCTCTTGTGCGTGCCTCCTCTTACTATCCGCGTCTGTCTTAGGCGCCGATTGGCGTTTGTCCAAGCAGCTGACAGTCAAGGGAACCTACACCGACAACTTGAATCTTGAAGATCCGACGGCGAATGACGGGGCGCAGGGCGATTTTTTCATCCAGTTGACGCCCGGATTCGTGCTCCAAGCTAATGGTCGCCGACTTGATCTCGATGTCGCTTATTCGCTCCAGTCGTTGCACTACCTGAGCTATGACTCAGAAGACCAGCTCAATAATCGTTTGCAGGCGAATGCCAACTCTGAACTCTATCGGGATCACCTATTTCTCGATATGAAGGTGACGGCACGGCAGGAGCTGATCAATGCGCAGGGGCCAACCAGCTGGGACGCGACCGGCCCTTCAAACAACCTGCAGACGACTTACAGCTATCTGGTTGCGCCCTATTTCAAGAATCGTTTTGGCCGTACGGCTGAACTGACCCTACGTTTCGAGCAAAATGGCGTCTTTTATAGTGACGAGGGTCAGGATAGTTTGGGCTATGGGACCCAGCTCGACCTCCTCAGCGGCCCAATCCTCGGTGATCTGCAGTTGGGTCTGTTCGCCGAAAACGCGAATGTCGACTACCAGGACGGACCTAGTGACCGCTTTAGCCGGGCTGCCGGAGGCGTGGGTTATCAGATCGACGAGCGCTGGCGCTTCGATGTCCTAGGTGGCTATGAGGATAACAACTATCCCTCCCTAGACAGAACCAGTGGTAGCCTGTGGGAGAGCCTGCTGACTTGGACGCCTAACGTCCGGACCAAGGTTACGGCAGGCGTGGGGCAGCGCTATTATGGCTGGACCCCGAGGTTCGAGCTTAGCTACCGGCGCAAGCGATCCGTCTGGACCGCTTCCTATCAGCGTGACTTGACGAGCGCGCGGGGTGAGCGCGCGAATTCGACCGTCTATAGCTTCGAGGATGCCTTTGGCGAGCCTGTTACCCCTGAAACCGGGAGTGCGCTGGACGTTCCGCTCGATACCGCTACGGTTTCATCGTCCGTTTATGTCAACAACACATTCACCTCCGTCGTGACGGTCCAGACTCGGCGTAGCACCTTGGGTGCCTCGCTTGGCTATGGGTTACGCCAATATCAGGACGTCGCACGAGACGACGAGGAAACTCTGTATGCCCGCGTCTATTGGTCACGGCGCTTGGCCGCGCGCACTAGCCTAAATCTTGGTTTGGGTTGGCGCCAGACTGATAACAACAACAGCACCGATGATACGGCTGCGAATTTGCAGGATTCTTATTATTTCAACACTGGCCTCACTCGCCAATTGTCCGAGCGTACCTATTGCGACCTTCAATATAGCTTTCGCGATGATTCCGATAATGGTGCAGAGAATCGGATCACGCTGGGTTTGAGGATTAGTTGGGAATGAATGCCCGCCCAGCACATGCTCTCCACCGTCGGAAAGGCCCAGCCAACGCAATGACCATTGATGTGGAAGACTATTACCAGGTCTCTGCCTTCGAGTCACATGTCTCGCGCGACGCTTGGCCATCCTTTGCAACGCGTATCGAGCGCAATCTGCACCTCGTACTTGCGCAGCTTGCAGAGCATGGTGTGTCAGCGACCTTCTTCACGCTTGGCTGCGTCGCGGAGCGTCATCCTGGACTGATCCGCGAATTGGTGGGGCAGGGTCACGAGTTGGCGAGTCACGGTTACTCTCATGTCCGAGTGACTCGGCAGGATCGTCATGCCTTCTTCGAGGACATCTGCAGAACCAAGTCGTTGCTCGAAGACATTGCGGGCGTGGAGGTCAAGGGTTACCGTGCCGCCAGCTATTCGATCGACGGGTCCACGCCCTGGGCGCACGAAGCCCTGCGCGAGGCTGGCTATGTTTACAGTTCGAGCGTCTACCCTATCCGGCACGATCACTATGGGATGCCGGAGGCGCCGCGTTTCAGATTCAATCCGATTCCGGGAGATTCCGCCTTCATCGAGATCCCCATCTCGACCATCGAACTCCTGGGGCGCCGAATCCCGTGCGGTGGCGGAGGTTATTTTCGTCTTTACCCTTACGGCGTTTCTCGTTGGGCCTTCGAACGATTGAATCGCTTGGAAAAGCAAGCTGGTATTTTCTATTTTCACCCCTGGGAGATGGATCCTGAACAGCCTAGGGTGCAAGGATTGTCATCTAGGACGCGCTTTAGGCACTACCTCAATCTATCCCGCATGGAGTCTCGCGTGCGTCATTTGCTCCGCGATTTCACCTGGGACCGCATGGATCGGATATTCCTGCCCGCGCATCCAGACAGTTCGGAGTCAGCTTGATGCCGTCACCGGATGGGGTTCGGATTCGCCAACTCGAGCCGGCTGACTCAGCCCGCTGGGACGCCTTTGTTGAGCGTATGCCTCAGGCGACTTTTTTTCATCGTGCCGGTTGGAGGAGGGTGCTCGAGGAAGCCTTTGGGCACTCGGCCTATTTTCTTTATGCGGAGTCGGAGGCGGGGGAGATCCTGGGCGTTCTGCCCTTGGGTCACATCCGCAGTCGCTTGTTTGGCAACGGGCTCGTCTCGACACCATTTTGCGTCTATGGCGGAAGCGTCGGCGTTTCGGCGGGCGTTTGCGAGCGGTTGGACGCTGAGGCCTGTCGTTTGGCTGAGTCATTGGGCGTCGATCATCTCGAATTGCGTTGTCGGTCGCGCTGTCACGAGGATTGGCCGCGCAAGGATCTCTATGTCACCTTTCGCAAGGCGATCGATCCGGACCCGGAGAGAAATCTGCTGGCCATCCCACGCAAGCAGCGAGCAATGGTTCGTAAGGGGATGCAGGCTGCTTTGGAAAGCCGCCTCGACTCGGATGTTGACACAATTCATCGCATCTATTCGGAGAGCGTGCGTAATCTCGGTACACCCGTGTTTTCGAAGCGCTACTTTCACGTTCTGAAGGATGTCTTTGGCGATGATTGCGAGATTCTGACCGTGCACCATGGTGGCAAGGTGGTCGCGGGTGTGCTTAGCTTCCTATTTCGCGATGAGGTGCTTCCCTATTACGGCGGGGGATCCGCTGAGGCGCGAGCCTGCAAGGCGAATGACTTCATGTATTGGGAGGTCATGCGTCGCGCTTGCGAGCGTGGCATCCAGGTGTTCGACTTTGGGCGCAGCAAGATTGGCACCGGCGCCTTCGACTTCAAACGCAATTGGGGGTTCGAGCCGGAACCCATGAGCTATGAGTTTCATTTGGTCCGCTCGACCGAAGTGCCGGACGTCAACCCGCTCAACCCGAAATACAGTCTCTTCATCGCGGGCTGGAGGCGTCTTCCCTTGCCGCTCAGTCGGATGATGGGTCCCTTCATTTCGAAGTACCTAGGCTAGGACGCGCTCCATCATGGAAGATCTGCTCTTTTTGGTCCATCGCATCCCCTATCCGCCGAACAAAGGCGACAAGATTCGCTCTTTTCATCTGTTGCGCTATCTGAGCGGCCACTATCGGGTCCATTTGGCCACCTTTATCGACTCCAAGTCGGATGCCAAGTACCGCGAGCGGCTGAGTCACTATTGTGAAACCACCTGGTTCGGCACCCTGTCGCCGCCTTTGGCGAAGCTGAGAAGCTTGATCGGGCTACTGAAGGGCGAGCCGCTTACGCTGCCCTATTATCGGAGCACCAGTTTAGACACTTGGATTCGCGATCTGCTGCCTGTCTATCCGATTCGACACGTGCTCGTGTATTCCTCCGGGATGGCCCAATTCGTGTTGGGACATGAGTTCGATGGGATGCGTCGCCTGATCGATTTCGTCGACGTGGACTCCGACAAGTGGCGTCAGTACAGTCTTTCCAAGCCGTTTCCCATGTCCTGGATCTATCGGCGCGAGGCCGAGCGACTGGCTGATTTCGAGCGCAAGGTCGCGGCGCGTTTCGATGCCAGCCTTTTCGTCTCGGGACAGGAGGCGGCGCTCTTCACCCAAGGGCCTGGTGTCGATCCTGACGCTGTGTTCGTGATGCGCAATGGCGTGGACGCCGATTATTTTTCGGCCGACCCCTCGCGTCCATCGCCTTTCGCTGGAGAGGGACTGAGGCTCGTTTTCACTGGGGCCATGGATTACTGGGCGAACGGGGATGGGGCGATCTGGTTCGTCGAGTCGATCCTGCCCAAGGTGAGACGGGTTTTTCCACAGGTCGAGTTCCATGTCGTTGGCATGAATCCAACGCCCCCGGTTCGCGCGCTCGGTCAAGTCCCTGGTGTCAGGGTTACGGGTAGCGTTCCGGATGTCAGGCCCTACCTTCAGCACGCGACCGCCGTCGTGGTTCCGCTGCGCATTGCCAGGGGCATCCAGAATAAGGTGCTCGAGGCGATGTCAATGGGGCGGCCCGTCGTGACGACGCCTCAGGCGCTGGAGGGGATTCCGGCCGAGTCTGGCCGTCACGTGCTGGTCGCCGCTGACCCCGATGCCTTCGTCGCTCAGTTGGTGCGCCTGCTGTCCGGGGGATACGCCGATATGGGACCGTCGGCCCGCGCGCTCATCGAACGCGATTTCGTTTGGGAGGCTAGTCTGGAGCGACTCCTTCCCTTGCTCGGGGAGGCTCAATCAATCGCCATCGGAGGGAAGGCGCCATGTTGATGCGGACGAGGCTGTTGTGGGGGGGGCTCTCGATCCTGATTCTGGGGGCGCTTTTCTGGCCGACCTTTGCGAGCATGGTGAGCATCTGGGAGAGGTCCGAGACCTTTGCTCACGGCTTCGTGGTCTTGCCGATTGCTCTTTATCTGGTGTGGCGCGAACGTTCGGGGCTTGGCTCGATCCCCTACCGGGCCGATTGGCGGGCCCTGCCATTCGTTGCCATCAATGGCTTCGCTTGGCTGCTGGCGCGGCTGGCTGACGTTCTGGTGATCGAGCAACTGGCCGCCGTGGTCATGATTCCGATCCTGGTTTGGCTGATATTCGGGCTGGCGGCGTTGCGCTATCTCGCTTTCCCGCTGGGCTTTCTGTTCTTCGCGGTACCCATGGGCGAGGAACTCGTCTATCCACTGATGCAGTTCACCGCCTCCTTCACGGTGGGTATGCTTCGGCTTTCGGGCATCCCGGTCTATTGGGAGGGGACCTTTTTCAGTATCCCGAGCGGCGATTGGTCGGTCGTGACGGCCTGTAGCGGGATTCGCTATCTGATCGCCTCGCTCTTTCTGGGGGTGCTCTTTGCCTATTTGAATTACCGTTCACTCTGGCGCCGTTTGGTCTTCGTCGCCGCCTCGATTGTCGTGCCCATTTTGGCCAATGGTCTGCGGGCCTATCTGATCGTGATGCTTGGCCATCTGAGCGGTATGCGTCTGGCCGTCGGGGTCGATCATCTCATCTATGGGTGGGTGTTTTTTGGCCTGGTCATGTTCATCCTCTTTGCGGTCGGCAACATTTGGTCCGAGCGAGGTCTGGAGGAGAAGGTGGCGACAACGCCGACGCCTCCTGTTGGGACTGCCAGGCTCTCCTCGCGAGCGACGGTTGGTGAGTGGCCGGTGGTCCTGTTTGGCTTAGCACTGCTCGCAGTCTGGCCGCTTCTGGGAATGCTCACAGAGTCTCGCGCCGAGGCCGATCCCCAGTGGCCGGCATTCGAGATACCAGCTGGGCAGGCTGGATGGCGGGCCATGGATGAGCGCCTAACGGACTGGTCGCCACGTTATATGGGCATGTCCGAGGAGTCGCGCCGCGACTTCGCACGGCTGGACGACCAGGTGGGTGTCTATCTGGCCCTCTATCGCCAAGCTGGTGGTGAAATGGTCAATTCGGAAAACCTCTTGGTGGTGGAGAAGGATCCTGTCTGGCGCCAATTCGAGCGCTCGACCCGAACACTCAGGCTGGCTGACCGGAAGTTGACCGTCACCGAGGCGCGACTTGGGTCGTCGAGCCAGGGGCTCCTGGTCTGGTCCTGGTATTGGGTCGATGGGCATGAGACGAATCGGTCGCATTTCGCCAAGATCCAAGAGGTTTTGGCCCTGCTTTCGGGCCGGCCGCGGAATGAGGCGCTCATCGTCTTGTACACGCCGATCGATCTGAAGACGGAGCCGGCGCGTCAGCGCTTGCAAGACTTCACGGAGGAGATGTTGCCGCTTCTGGACGCCAGTTTGCGCAATCCGTCGGGTCGTACCCGGAATGATTGAGACTCGTAACGTTTCGGAAGCCATGTCTCAGCCTCCATTAGTGGCACACATCATTCACCGCTTGGATGTCGGTGGCCTGGAAAATGGTCTGGTCAATCTGATCAATCGGATCCCGACCGGGCGCTTCCGGCATACCATCATCTGTCTGGATCGGTACGACGAGCAGTTTAGGCGACGTATCCAGCCAAATGTCGATGTCTACGCGCTCCACAAGCGCGAGGGCCAGGATCTCTGGCTTTTCGTGCGGCTTTGGCGGCTGCTGCGCCGCCTGCGTCCGGCCATTGTGCACACGCGCAATCTCTCGGCACTCGAGTGCCAGATGTCCGCCTGGTTGGCGGGTGTTCCTGGGCGGGTGCATGGCGAGCACGGACGCGATGTGCATGATCTCGACAACACCAGCCTAAAGTATCGCTGGTTGCGCCAGGTGTTCCGGCCGCTCGTCCATCGCTATATCCCGCTGTCGCGTGACCTGGAGTCCTATCTCGTCGCCGATATTGGGGTCAAGCCCGAGCGAATCGCCACCATACGCAATGGAGTCGATATCCAACGCTTCCATCCCTGCTCCAAGCCTCAAGGGTGTCGCGGCGTCTTGCCGGATGGATTTGCCGGTCCTGAGCACCTGGTGATCGGCACCGTTGGACGTCTGGAACAGGTGAAGGATCAGATGACACTGGTTCGGGCCTTTGTCGCCTTGGTCGCATCCGAACCTGAGGGCTTGGGGCGCTTTCGGCTGGTCATCGTGGGTGATGGCTCTCAGCGGAAGCCCATCGAGTCCTTGGTGCGCGAGGCCGGCCTGGAATCTAGCGTCTGGCTGGCAGGGAGGCGGGACGACATACCGGATTGTCTGCGTGCGCTCGATGTCTTCGTGCTGCCGTCACTGGGCGAAGGGATCTCCAACACCATTCTGGAGGCCATGGCGAGCGGCTTGCCGGTCATCGCAACCCAGGTTGGGGGGAATGCCGAGCTGGTCGATCCGGGCGTGACCGGCTATCTCGTCCCCAGGGCCAATCCCGCCGCGATCGTCGATCGTTTGCGCCATTATGCGCAACAGCCCCAGGTGCTGGCGATGCATGCAGAGCAGGCGCGGGAGCGCGCTGAGCGCGACTTCAGCCTGGATGTCATGGTCGAGCGCTACATGCAGGTCTATGCTGATCTCCTCTGAAGCGGGCCCGGGTCGACTAGAATCCTTGAGGGCGCAAAATGCTTGCAGCTGAGTCAAATTTCGATGAAGCCTCCGACCATCCAAGCCGTCGGTATCGGTATCGAACCGACGATAGCGATCCCGATGGCATGACTCGTCGGTCTGAGGTGAAGCCTCGCTAGCACATGTCCGCTGAGTTCGGTCCGGCGGCTGCAATCGACGCTCAAGTGGCGGGATTCGGGAAGCTTGATAAGCAGCATTCAAAGCGCACTGAGTTGGCCTCGAGCAACGCCAACGCGCCTGGAATCTAGGCGTGACAGGAGGACTCGTGGTCCGGATGCGCTGTGAGACTTGACGAAACAGGATCGAAAGCTATGTGTGGAATTTCAGGTATCTTCGATACCCGCGAGCGGAGACCAGTCGACGAAGCGCTGTTGTCCCGCATGAACCAGTCCCTCCATCACCGGGGTCCGGATGATGGCGGGTTGCACTGCGAGCCTGGCGTAGGGCTTGCCCACCGGCGGCTCTCGATCATCGACCTCTCGGGTGGCCATCAGCCGCTCTTCAATGAGGACCACACCGTCGTCGTGGTCTACAACGGCGAGATCTACAACTTCCAAGACCTGGCGCGCGAACTGACCGACAGCGGCCATGTCTTCCGCACCCACAGCGATACGGAGGTGATCGTCCATGCCTGGGAGGAGTGGGGAGACCGCTGCGTAGAGCGTTTTCGCGGCATGTTCGCCTTTGCCCTCTGGGATCGCAACCGCGAAACCCTGTTCTTGGCGCGCGACCGGCTCGGTATTAAACCTCTGCATTACGCCTTGCTGCCCGATGGGCACTTGCTGTTCGGTTCCGAGATCAAGGCCCTGCTGGTCGATGACTCACTCTCGCGCGAGATGGATCCACGAGCCGTCGAGGACTATTTCGCCTATGGCTATATCCCGGATCCTCGCAGTATCTTCAAGTCCGTAAGGAAGCTGCCCCCCGGCCACATGCTGACGCTCAAGAGAGGGCAGCGCTGCTTGCCCGAGCCGCGGGAGTATTGGGATGTGTCCTTTCGCTCGAACGGCGTGCGCGATGCCGACGAGGCAGCTGGTCAGCTCATCGAGCGTCTGCGCGAAGCGGTGCGCATTCGTTTGGTCGCGGAAGTACCGCTCGGGGCTTTTCTATCAGGCGGCGTCGATTCGAGTGCTGTAGTCGCCATGATGGCGGGGCTCTCGGATCGCCCCGTCAATACCTGTTCGATTTCGTTCGGGGATCCAGCCTTCAACGAAAGCGCCTTCGCCGAGCAGGTCGCCCGGCGTTATGCGACCGACCATTATGTCGACGCGGTTGACCCGGACGACTTCGATCTGATTGAGCGTCTGGCCGGGATCTATGACGAGCCCTATGCGGACAGTTCAGCGATGCCCACCTATCGGGTCTGCGAACTGGCGCGCAAGCGCGTAACGGTTTGCCTGTCGGGCGATGGCGGCGACGAGAGTTTCGCCGGTTACCGTCGCTATCGCTGGCATCTTTACGAGGAGCAGCTGCGCGGTCCGATTCCGCAATGGTTCAGAGGTCCGGTCTTCGGTCTGCTGGGGGCGCTCTATCCCAAGGCGGATTGGGCGCCCAAGGTTCTGCGGGCCAAGTCGACCCTTCAGGCCCTCGCCTTGGATTCGCTTGAAGGCTATTGCGAGAGCGTCTCCATCCTGGGGAGTCAGGTACGCAAGGATCTGTTTTCGCCAAGGCTCGAGCGCGAACTCCAGGGCTATCGCGCGGTCGAGGTGATCAGACACCATGCCGAGCGGGCTCCCGAGCATCCCTTGTCCCGGGTGCAATACCTGGATATGAAGACCTACCTGGCCGGCGACATACTGACCAAGGTGGATCGGGCAAGCATGGCCCATGGCCTGGAAGTCAGGGTGCCGATCCTGGATCACATGTTCCTGGATTGGGTCTCAGGATTGTCGCCGGACCTCAAGTTGTCTGGCCGGGAAGGGAAGTGGATCTTCAAAAAGGCATTGGAGCCTCATCTCGGCCGCGAGACGCTCTATCGGCCGAAGATGGGGTTCGCGGTGCCCCTGGCCTCCTGGTTTCGTGGACCGCTACGTGAACGGGTTCGGCAGCTGCTGCTTGGAGCAAGCTTGATGGATACGGGATTCTTCGATGAAAAGCGCGTGCGTTGGATCCTTGATCAGCATCAGTCCGGAATGCGGGACTTCAGCCCCGCGATCTGGAGCCTGATGATGTTTGCCGCCTTCCATAAGCGCACTCTGGCCTGAGACGGGGGCTCGGCCGGGGGTGAGAGCTGCGCATGTCGGTAAGAAGCTGTCTGAAAAAAGATCGCCTCATGAGCGAACTGGCCTAAACAGCCTAATTTTCAATAGTTGCAGAGGTGCGGAGCCTAGGTTTCAAGACGCCTGCTCGGCGCTCAGGGTGCGCGGCTCCTGCTCGTCGAGTTCCTGAGCGAAGAACCTGTAGTTCCCCCGGCCGTCGCGCTTGGCGCGATACAGTGCCTTGTCGGCGCGTTGGATCAATAGCTCGAAATCGTCCCCATCGTCCGGGCAGAGGCTGATGCCAATGCTGCACCCGATTTCGACGCACTCCCCATTGATCTCGACCGGGTTGCTCAGCGACTGAATGATGCGCTCTGCGACCGAGGACACTCTAGTGTGATCGGCGGCATCGGCCAGCAGAAGCAAGAACTCGTCGCCGCCATGTCGGCAGACCGAATCGCCGGGCCGTAAAGACCCACGTAGCCGATCGGCCAGGGTGCGCAGCAGGACGTCGCCGGCAGGGTGTCCTAAGGTGTCGTTGATCGCCTTGAAGCGGTCCAGATCAATGAAGAAGATGGCCGCTCGACCGTCTTGGTGGGATGTCCGGGCGATGGCGTGATCGAATCTGTCCTTCTGCACCCTTCGGTTGGGTAAACCGGTCAAGAGATCGTGCGTGGCCAGGAAGTCGCTACGCTTCTCTGCGCGTTTGCGTTCCTCGACCTCGTGCTTGAGGCTCAGGTTCGCCGCAGTCAAGGATTGCACCAGCGTCTCGTTGTGCAGTCTCAGCTCGATGTTGCGGCTGACGATCTTGCTGACGTGCAAGGCGGTTCCGATCATGGCGAGTTCAAAGGCGATGACCAGGGCAGACATGACGGCGGCGTCCGGCTCGTTCTGCCAAAGCAGTATGCCAGCCAGTGAGCCGGCCATGGGGATGGTGAAGCCCAGGTAGGCGGAGCGCAAAGGCCCCAGTGTGGCGACGGCGCCCGCGATCATGCCGCCCAGGATGAAGGTGGCGAAGCCTGCTTTCACGGGGGCGGCATAGAGCAGCAGTAGGACGCCGATGGCGCCCCACCAAAGACCGTTGATGATGACCAGAATGGTCAGGCGCCTTGCCCAGACCGCGGGCGGCGTCTGTACCGTCTTGGCCTCGCGATCCCGCGCCAGCTTCATCCACCAGCGGACCGCCGAAATGATCAGCATGCCTGTCAGCCAGGTTCCCGAGGCGATGACGGGAGCCTCTGGGAAGACAATGACCAGTGCTAGAAGGGCTGTGAGCAGGTTGGCGAACAGGGCTGGCCGCGTATTGCCGTAGACCAAGCCGACCCGCTCGGCGCGGATGCGGGCGGAAAGATCTGCAGGCGCGTCGGCGACATCAGGAGGCGGCGTTGTGGTGCCCGTCGCTCGGTTTCGTCGCTGCGCCCTGGTCGGTCTTGGTCCAGACGAGCGTTCCGATGATTCACAAATAGCCATGTCCTCGGCTGGCTCCCAGATCGATTGGATGGCCCTTTGGGGCCGCGACGCGACTTCGAGAAAGCGGGTTGATCTCGTCTTTGCCACTCGGAGAAGCATCTCTGTAAATGGTGATCGGTGAGATGCTTCAGGCTTCGGTTGCTCCACAGCAAACCGTCGGAAGGCAACCTGGGCAGGTTCCGCCCACGAGTCGAGTTTACAAAAGATGAAGGAATCTATCCGGGGTGATCGCGTTGAAGGTCACCCTCTTGACTAGCAGCGAGGCTTCGCCTCAGACCGACGAGTCATGCCATCGGGATCGCTATCGGAATCGGGATCGCTATCGTCGGCTCGATCCCGATCCCGACGGCCTTGGATGGTCGGAGGCTTCATCGAAATTTGACTCATCTGCAAGCATTTTGCGCCCTCAAGGATTCTAATCCCCGCATCTGCAATCCCGTCAATCCCATTCATGGATCGGCCCCTGGAAACGCTGGTTGCGCGTCAAGGCAGAGAGCCGTGGTCGCTCGGGTGCATTCTCCTCGTTGACTCTGGGTGCGACGCCGACCAAGGGGGTGCGCCGGCAATCCCTTCAATAGCCGCAGCCGACGATCAGGCAGCCCGATCCTATGCGATCCGGCTCGGCATCTTTCTTAAAGCCTATCCAGAATGAACATGGTCATGTCGTCGGGATCTCAGCGATTCGAGAAACCGGCAATGTCTGGCTGGCGCGAAGGGTTGGGTGCCAAGCAAGTGTCCATCAATTGTTTTCCGATGCGAGCCAAGCTGCCCGAAATCCCCTTCTGGCCCGCTTTACAAAAGAGGGGAAGTTGTTGACGGAGACTTTCTAAGCGCAAGAAGCGTCGTAATTCAAGTGAATATTCACGCCAGCGCGGTGCGGAATGTCGCAGGGGAATGCTTGGTTTTTGCGGGTTGGCAGCGTAGTCTTCATACAGGATTTCGAATGATGCTCTGAACGGCGATTGTCATGTGCTTTTCCAACCCTGTGCCTGCTTGTCCTGCCGATGCCGGTGTGCGCATCGGCCTTCGTCTGGCGCGCCGATGCGCGCGCTGGGCTGAGTGCCTGGAGGTCTAGGCGCCATGCTTCAGGAGCATGCTTTGATCAAGGGGATCGAGTCTGGCTGGCAGGCCGGAATCAGCCGCCTGACCGACACCGATCTGGATGCGCTCTATCGTCGCGCGCTCACGCTGCCGGAGCGTCTTACGTCACTGGATCGGACCGCTCCGACCGAGCTTGCCAGCCCCGAAACGCTGGACGCGATCTGCCAGGCATGGCGCTCGGCGCTTGCTGCCAGGCCAGCGTCCGACCTCTTGGAGGCGCGTCTGGCATGGGCCGGTTGGCGGTACGAGGATCTCGCGCGGGCACTCTGTGACGGGGCCGTGCCGGCGCGGCGTCCCGAGTGGCTGCAGGCGGTGTGTGGGCTCGTGGATTGGACCGCGACTTGGTATGCCGTGCCAGAGCCAGCGGGGACAGCATTCGACGGTCGCATTCCCGGCGCGCCGCTCGCCTTCGAGGAGTTGTTGGCGCCGGCGGTCGACTTCGCTTACCGCCAACTCCTTGGCAGACTCGAAGGCCCCGACGAGCGGCTATCGCGGCATCTCGCGGAGGGCAGCGCGCACGATCTCTGCCGTGGCCTCTTGGCTGCGCTGACGCAGCTCGCCGAGGAGGTGCTCTTCGCCGAGCTGGAGGCCAGGCGCCCGGCGGGGCAGAGTCTGGTGCTGCGCGTGCGCGGCGGCCCCGCCCTGTCTGAGGAGCGAGGCCTCTACGACCGCTGGGTCGCGGAACTCGGCGGCGACGGGCTGCATGCCGTCTTTCAGCGTTATCCAGTGTTGGCGCGCCTGCTCGGGACACGTCTGGCGCAGTGGATCACGGCGACCGCCGAGCTGGTGACTCGGCTGGAGCGGGATTGGGATGCCTTGACCGAGATGGCTGGCCAGTCGGCGACTGCGCAGATCGCCTGGATTCAGGGCAACCTGTCCGACCCGCATCACGAGGGGCGCTCCGTGATGGTCCTGGGCTTCGCGGACGGTGCTCGGATGCTCTACAAGCCGCGCGATTTGCGGCTCGACACCGCCTTCGCGAGCTTCCTCGATTGGCTGGACGCGGCGGGCGGCGGACGCTTGCGGGCGCCGCGCGTGCTCGAGCGCGACGGCTACGGCTGGGTCGAGTATCTGGAGCCCGCGCCGATTCAGGAGCCGGACGGCGTCGGCCGCTTCTACCGCAATGCGGGACGTCTCATGTGCGTCGTGCATCTGCTGGGCGGCACGGACTGTCATGAGGACAACCTCATGGCATGCGGGGAAGACCTTGTCCTACTGGACCCCGAGACCCTCTTTCACCGCGATGTCGATCTCGGAGATGCCGATGTCGCCGGCCTGGCCGATGCTGGCGCGCTGGGGCTCGAGACGGTGCTCAAGACCGGCTTCTTGCCGACCTGGACCAGCAGCCTGGACGGCCGCGGCGCGCTGGACGTGAGCGGCCTCGGCAGCGCCGTCAGCGTCCGAGCGGACGCCCCGGCGGCGCGGGTTAGCGGCTGGGGGGCCATCAACTCGGACCTGATGCATCGCGTGGTGCGGGAGGTCAGGCCAGAGCCCGGCACCAACCTGCCGCAGCTCGCCGGAGCCACGCAGGGCATCGACCCGGCAGACTACCTGGATGAGCTGCTCGTCGGCTTTCGCGAGGCCTACCTGGCCTGTGAGCGCGGGCGCGACGCGCTGCTCGCGGCGGCGGACAGCCCGCTGCTGGCCTTTCGCGGCTGCCGCTCACGCTATGTCTTTCGCGCCACCGCGGTCTACTACGGTCTGCAGCGCCAGCTGCTCAAGCCGGCCAACCTGGTCTCCGGCCTGAGCTGGGGCTGGGTGATCGAGAAGCTGGCCCGTGCTGCCTTCCTGGTGCCGGACGATCAGGCGACGCG
This sequence comes from Thiorhodococcus mannitoliphagus, assembly GCF_010915725.1. Classification (GTDB taxonomy): domain Bacteria; phylum Pseudomonadota; class Gammaproteobacteria; order Chromatiales; family Chromatiaceae; genus Thiorhodococcus; species Thiorhodococcus mannitoliphagus. The sequence continues at coordinate 47,845 of NZ_JAAIJR010000014.1, read as the reverse complement.
CGCTATGGTCCTCACCGAGATGGCGCAGATGGTCCGTCTCGACATTCCTCACTTCAGTCTCGCCGTGCATGGCGAGCCCCCGCCCGGTCCATCCGGGACGGCGCAGCCGCTGCTGCGCTCCGAGCTGGCGAGCACGCACCAGTTCCTGGAGCGCCTGGGCGCGGCGGATCTGAGGCTGCAGCGCGAACTGATCCGCGCGGCCTATATCGCCCAGCGTCAGCCGGTCGACATGGTGTTCAGTGCACCAGCGGCGGCTGTCGCGCTCGGCCAGTCTGAGCCCGATCCGCTGGCCCCCTCGGTCTGCTCCGGCGAAGCAGCACGCATCGCCGCCGTCCTCGAGCAGCGGGCGATGCGACTTTGGGGGCAGCCGCAGTGGCTCGGCTTTCGGCTCTCGCCGGCCGTCGATCGCTGGCAGCTCGATTTGGTCTCGCTCGGGCTCTATGAAGGCAAGGCGGGGATCGCCCTCTTTCTAGCCGCCTTGGAGGCCGTCACGGGCGAGACGCGCTATCGCCGCCTCTGGGTGGACGCCTTGAGGCCGCTGCGTGATGCCGTGGATGATCCTGGTGTCGCGCCGCGTCTGGCCCGCGAAGGGCTCGGCTTGGGGGCTGGGCTCGGCGGCATCCTCTATGCGTCCGCGGTCCTGGCCGACCTGGTGCCGGCGGAGGCCGAGTGGCTGCTGCCCGCCGCCGAGACGCTCGCCGGGCAGATCAGCGCCGAGATGATCGCCAATGACGTCGCGCTCGATCTGATCGGCGGCAGTGCTGGCGCCATCCTGGGGCTGCTGGCGCTGCATGCGCGCACGGGGCGGGCGGAGCTGCTCGAGCGGGCACGCGCCTGTGCAGCCCACCTGGAGCGGCAGTTGCCGGCGCGGCTCGCGAGCCGCGCCGCACCGCCGGCCGGACTGCTCACGGGGCTCTCGCATGGCGCCGCCGGCATCGCCTTGGCGTTGGGACGGCTTGCGGCATGTGTCGATGAGCCGGGGCTTTGGACGCTGGTCGAGGCGCTGCGCGCTGCGGAAGACGCTCACTTCGACGCCGCTGCAACGAACTGGTCGGACCTGCGACACGGCGACGGCCATTTCATGACGAGTTGGTGTCACGGTGCGCCCGGGATCGCCTTAGGCAGGCTTGGGCTGATGCAGCTCGGGCGCGACGCGGACGGGGCGTTGCGGCAGGACTGGCAAGCCGGTCTGGACTGCATCGGGCATACGGGCGATCTGGGTATCGATCATCTGTGCTGCGGCAATCTGGGCTTGACCGAGGTGTTGCTGGAGTCGAGTCGGGTCTGCGATGACGCCGAGCTGCGCCGCGCGGCACTGGCACGCACCGCGGGGGTCCTGCAACAGCGTTCCGACGAGACTGGCTACCGGCTCTTCTCGGTCCTGGGCGGGCAGGCACTCAACCCCGGGTTCTTTCAAGGTATCGCCGGGATCGGCTATCAGCTCCTGCGGCTCGTTCAGCCGGAGCGTCTCCCTTCGGTGCTGCTCTTCGCGGCGCCGAGTAGGAGCGCCGCCCCGGCGCGACGAGCACGGGACTCGATGCGGAGCGGCGCTCCAAGTGGTGTCGCCGCCCCCTTTGATAGACGCCCAGGAAGCGGAGCTTCCAAGGGCCTCGGAGTGATGGCCCGCGCGCGGGTCGACACAGGCTCGACGGCTCCCACGGCGGTCGAGCGCATCTCGGGAAGCTGCGGCTTCCTCAACCATAGCCAAGGCGGAAAAAATCATGTCTTCAAGTGATGCAGAAAAGTTCTTTGAAAAGCTCGGCGCGGACGCGGATCTCCTCAAGCGGGTCCAGGATGCCCAGACCGTCGACGACATCACCCAGATCGGCAGTGAGCTAGGGCTTGATTTCACGGCCGAGGAGTTCACTGCGGTCGGCAATGCCCCTGTGGGTGAAGTCGAACTCACCGACGATGAGCTGGAGGCGGTCGCCGGCGGCAAGGGGCTGTCTTATTCGTCGAACGCGCCCGGCTGCAGTCTGGCACCACAGACCAAGATCTCCTCATGCAAGCTGACCATCCACCCCGGCTGCGACAGCCTTAAGATCGATCCGGGTACCATCAAGCGGTGATGCCGCGATCACCGGGGCGTTCGCGCCCCGCATGGTGCCGCTCCGCGTCCGCGGGCCGGATGCTGGAGCGGTCTCGGTGCGCCATGCCACCTGAGCACTGGACGAGGAGAGACAGCATGAGCTTGAGCGCAGCCTCGCTGCAGCGCCCGGACCTTGTGGAGCGGGCGGACTACTATGATCATCGCACCCTGCACGACGTCCTCGACGCCGACGCCTGTCGGCATCTCATCAATGTGGTCGACGCCGATGCCGGTGATCGCACCGCCTACGTGGATCCCCAAGGTAAGGTCACGCGCCACGCCGATGTCTGGTGGATCGCGCCCGACGCCGCAGATGCCCAGGGCTTGATCCAGCGGATCGTCGCGCTGGTCCGGCAGGTCAATCAGGATTACTACGGCTTCGACCTCGACGACACCCAGGAGGCCGATTTTCAGTTTACGCGCTATGGGGCCGGTCACTTCTACGGCTGGCACACCGACATCGGCAAGGACCACTTGTCGCGGCGCAAGCTCTCGGTCGTGGTGCAGCTCTCGGATCCGGCGAGCTATGTCGGCTGCAATCTCCAGTTCCACGGCCATGAGCAGCAGCTCGAGCTGGCGACACGGGCGCAAGGATCGGTCACCGTCTTTCCGAGCTTTCGCTCGCATGCCGTCACCAAGCTGATCTGGGGCACGCGCTGGAGTCTGGTCGGTTGGCTGGAAGGCCCGCTCTTTCGTTGATGGCAGACGACGGGGTAGCAGGCGATTTCTCGAGCCAGACGCCTAGCTTGGGCGTGCTGGGGCTCGAGCCGCTTGCTGACATCGACGAGCTGCTGCGTCGCGAGCTGCGCGGCGACATCCTGGTGATCGGCGGTAAGCCGCTGAGTCCTGACGAGGAACGACGGTTGCGTGACCTGACCCCCGGCCCAAATGCCGTCATGGCCGTGCACCTGAAGCATGCCGAGCGTCTGCTCGATCGCGGTGTGCTGGAGTCGGTGGATTGGATCTTCACCTACATCCATGGCTACGACACCAGCGTGCTGTCGCGCCTGGTCTTCCTGGCTGGCTTCTGTCAGCGCCATCCTGGCGCGCGGCTCTTGCTCTATCTCATCCGCGACTTCGATCCGTCCCACGCCTGGGAGCCCTTTTGTGCCAATGTGCAACGCCTGCTGGACTTCTACGCGCTCGAGCTGCCGCCGCTGGCCATCTGGTCGCTCGACCTCGAACGGCTGACCTATCGCAGTTTGCAGGATCGCCACCCGGCGCTGCGCTGTCGTGCGGATCCGCAAGCGCGCATGACCAGCGGCCTGCTCCTCTTGGAGACCCTCATCCACAAGGGTTTCCGCCCAAGGATCAGCGGCTTCACCCTCGACGGCGCGGTCGACGGCCGCCAAGCCCTCTGGCACGATCTCCGCGGCGAGTCCGCCTGGCTCGCCGAAGCCGTCGCAAGCGGCCATCTGCGCACCCTCTGACCGACGGCTCCACTTGCACCTCAGTCCCAATTCCCAGACCGTCCAACTGCCAACTGCCAACTGCCAACTGCCAACTGCCAACTGCCAACTGCCAACTGCCTATGTCCGAGCGCCGTCAAATCTTCCGTCAAGCCGCATTGGATCGGCTGGCCTCCAGCGAGCATCTCGATCAGCCGATGCGTCTCGTCGGCGGCGCCGGTTGGCTCGTCTTGCTGGCGCTGGGCGTGGCCATTCTGGGGGCCATCCTCTGGTCGGCGACTGCGACCGCGCCGGTCAAGGTGAAGGCGCGCGGCATCCTGATCGCGGCGGGCGGGCTGGATCAGATCGTCGCCTCCGTGCCAGGGCGGCTGCTTACGCTGGACATCCGTCCCGGAGACGCCGTCGCGGTCGGCGATCTGGTCGCCCAGGTCGAGCAAGGCGAGCTGCGGCGCGAGCTGGAGACGGCTCGCGCCCGACTGGAGGATGCGCGCGCCCAGTTCCGCGAGCTGGAGGTCTTTCATCGCGACAAGGAGGCGCGCGAGCGTCTGCTCGAGACCGAGCGTCTCGGCACCATCGCCCAGACGCGCCGTCTCTTGGAGGAGCGCCTGGTCTTGCTGGACAAGAAGCATGCGAGTGTCTCCAAGCTGGTGGAGAAACGGGTGATTACGGACGACGAGCTCATTGAGGTGCAGCTCGGCCTCTCCGACGTGCGCGAACGTCTCGCCGAACTCGACGACGAGCAGAAGGCCATCGCGCTGCGCAAGGAGGAGCGCGCGGGCGAGGACAAGCTGACCATGCTCGAAAAGCGCCTGCGCATCCAGGAGTCCGAGCGTTCGGTCGAGCGGCTCGAGGCACGGCTCGGCGAGCAAGGACGTCTGCTGAGCGCCCATGCGGGGCGGGTGCTGGAGGTCATGGTCGGCGCCGGGGACGTGGTTCAGCCCGGCGAGACCCTGGCGACGGTCGCGCCGGTCGGTGGCGCGCGTGAGCATCTGGTGGCCTTCGCCTATGTCAAGCCGACGGACGGCAAGCGGGTTCGCCCCGGCATGGACGTCGAGGTCCTGCCCTCGGCCTTTCGGCCCGAGGAGTTCGGCTATCTGCGCGGGCGGGTGGAGCAGGTCTCCGAGCTGCCGGCGACACGGGCCGGCATGCGCCGTCTGCTCAAGAACGAGCAGTTGGTGCAGGATCTCACGACCGCCGGTGCGCCCTTTCAGGTGCGGGTCGCCTTGCTCGAGGATGCAGCCACCCCGAGCGGCTATCAGTGGTCGTCGTCCCGTGGTCCGGATGCGCGGATCAATGCCGGGATGCTCATCGAGGCGCGTGTCATCGTCGATCGCGAGCGCCTGCTCATCCTCGCGGTGCCTCAGGTCGAGCGCCTTGGCACGCTGGGCGGGAGCCGTTGAGGGTGGCTTTCTGGCGACGGTCCGGCGATCGGCGCGGGCGCTTGGCGCGCACCGAGACGGTCTTGCAGCTGGAGGCGGCCGAGTGCGGCGCGGCCTCGCTGGCGATGGTGCTGTCGTACTTCGGCCGTCACATCCCGCTCGAGGAGTTGCGCGCCCTGTGCGGTGTGTCGCGCGATGGCTCCAAGGCGTCCAGCATCCTCAAGGCGGCACGTTCCCTGGGCTTGACGGCCAAGGGCTTCAAGGCCGAGCCCAAAGACCTACGCAATCTTGCGCCGCCCATGATCGCCTTCGTCAACTTCAATCACTTCGTGGTCGTCGAGGGGCTACGCGGCGATGAGGTGATGCTCAAGGATCCGGCCGTGGGTCGCCGGGTCCTCTCCATGGAGGCCTTCGACGCCATCTTCACCGGGGTGGTGCTCACCTTCGAACCGGGTCCGGACTTCACGCGCGGCGACTCTCGGCCGCCGCTCTGGGGCGCGCTGCTGGCGCGCACGCGGGGCTTTCGCGGGGCGATCACCTATGTCCTGCTGGCCAGTCTGATGCTGGTCATCCCGGGGGTGCTCATCCCGGTCTTCGCACGGCTCTTCGTGGACCGAGTGCTGGTTCAGGGGCTGCACGACTGGCTGCCGGCACTGCTGCTCGGCATGCTGCTGACGGCCGCCGCGCGCTATGCGCTGAGTCTGCTCAAGGACCATTATCTGACGCGGGCGGAGCTGCAGCTCGCGGTTCAGGGCTCGCGCGAGCTCTTCGCCCATATCCTGCATCTGCCGCTGGCCTTCTTCGGGGCACGCTATAGCGGGGAGATCGCCGACCGCCTGCGCTTGAGCGATCGGCTGGCGGCGCTGCTGACCGGCGAGCTGGCGCAAGCGGCGCTCAGCTTGGTGACCGCGGTCTTTTTTCTTGCCGCCATGGCGATGCTGAGCTGGCGCGTCGCCCTGGTGGTCGCGGCGCTGAGTCTGCTCAATTGGCTGGTGTTGCTCCTCAGCGCGAGCCGGGTCGCCGAGGGGCATCAGCGGCTGGGCATCGAGCGCGGCAAGCTGCTGGGCACCGGCATGGCCGGCCTGCAGGATATCGAGACCTTCAAGGCGGCCGGCTACGAGGACAGCTTCTTCGCGCGCTGGACCGGGCTGCATGCCCAGGTCCAGGGCTCGCAGCAAGCGGTCGGCGCCGCCACTATTCTAGTGGGCGCCTTTCCCAGTCTCACGAGCAGTCTGACGACGGCGTCGGTGCTGACCATCGGTGGACTGGAGATCATGCAGGGCGGTCTCAGCGTGGGCTCGCTGGTCGCGCTGCAGTCGCTGGCCGCCAGCTTCGCCGCACCCATGGCGACCCTGTCCGGGCTCGGGATGGGCATTCAGGACGTCAAGTCGAACGTTGCGCGTATCGAGGACGTCATGAGTCAGGACGTCGAGGGCGCGGCCGCCGACCGGCCCGATGCGCCCTCTGCGGAGGCGCTGCCGCAGGGACATTTGCGGCTGCGCGGGGTGAGCTTTGGCTACCTGCCCTTGGAGCCGCCGATGATCGAGGGGCTCGATCTGGAGATTCCGGCCGGCGCGCGCGTCGCGCTGGTCGGTGCGTCCGGCTCCGGCAAGTCGACCATCGGACGCTTGATCGCTGGGCTGGTGCGGCCGAGCGCGGGGGACATCCTGCTGGACGGGGCGCCGCTGGCTGCGTGGCCATCGAGTCTGCGCTGCGCCGCGTTGGCCTTCGTCGATCAGGAGATCCTGCTGTTCGAGGGCAGCATCCGCGACAATTTGCGGCTCTGGGACCCGACGGTGCCGGATGCCGCCGTGGTACGCGCGGCCGAGGACGCGGAGATCCACGCGCACATCGCCTCGCGCTCGGGCGGTTACGGCGCCCCGGTCGAGGAGGCCGGTCGCAATTTCTCCGGCGGTCAGCGCCAGCGGCTCGAGATCGCCCGCGCCCTGGTCGGAGACCCGCGCGTACTGGTGCTCGATGAAGCCACCAGCGCCCTGGACCCGGTGACCGAGAGTCGGCTCATGGAGAACCTCAAGCGACGCGGCTGCACCCTCATCATCATCGCCCACCGCCTGAGCACCATTCGCGACTGTGACGAGATCCTGGTGCTGGAGCGCGGCGTGCCCGTGGAGCGCGGCACGCACGGCGACTTGATCGCCCTGGGCGGCACCTATAAGAGGCTGATCGACGAATGAGCCGACCCCGCGCCGCCCCAGTGGATGATGCCGAGCGGATCTCCCGGATCCAACGCTCGCGCGCGGAGAGCAAGGCGCGTGTGTCGCGCGCCCTGACGCGTCTCGATGCCATCACGCGAGGGGGCGCCGAGCTTGCCGCCGACGGCGCCTTGGTGCCCGCAGCGGCTGCGGTGCGGCGGGTGCTGGCGTGCTGCGGTTACGCGGTCCCGGCAGCGCGCCTGGCGGGAGCCGAGGCGGGGCTCGGGGGCATCCCGGACCTGGCGCGCCGCGCGGGCGGTCGCGCGCGCGAGGTGCTGCTCGATGCGGGATGGTCCGATCAGGATATCGGCCCGCTGGTGGCGCTGCGCCGCGTCGTCCGAGCGGACTCGGATGCGGATGCCGAGGCGGCCACGGAGGAGCACCCAGTCTCCCTCATCCGGCGTTGGCGCCGTTATCACTTCACCGATCATGTCACGGGCGAGCAGGGCACCCTGACGCCCGCCGTGGCACGCACCCTGCAGCCGCGCGCCTATGCGCTCTATCCGCCCTTGCCCGAGCATGCCGACCGGCTCACCCGCCTGATGTCGGTGCTGTGGCCGGGGAGCGGCCGTGATCTGCTCGCGCTCTGTGCCGCCGGCGCGCTGCTCGCGGTGCTCGGGGCGCTCTTTCCGCTTGCGACTGCGCTGATCGTGGACGTCCTCATCCCAGGCGCCGAGTCCAGCTTGCTGGTCCAGCTCGGTCTGGCGCTGGGCGTGGGTGCCTGCCTGACGTTTTTGGTCGACATCATGCAGGAGCGTGCGCAGTTGCGTATCGAAGGCCGCACCGCCGAACGGCTGCAGGCCTCGCTCTGGGACCGTGTGTTGCGTCTGCCGGCGAGCTTCTTTAAGGGCTTCTCGTCTGGCGATCTCAACGCCCGCATCACAGATGTCGAGCGGCTGCGCGAGCTGCTGCTGGAACTCATGTTGTCGACCGGGATCACGGCGGTCTTCTCGCTCTTCTATCTGGTGCTGCTGTGGCTCTATCTGCCGCAGCTCGCGCTGGTCGCCGTTGCCCTGGTGCTGCTGCTGGCGCTGAGCTCGGCGCTCGCCGGCTGGCTCAAGCTCAAGCATGTCGAGCGGCTGGCGGTCGCCGATGGTCGCCTGGCGGGCCTAGTGCTGCAGCTCTTGCAGGGCATCCTCAAGCTGCGGGTGGCGGGGGCGGAGGGCCGCGCGCTCGCCCAATGGGCCGAGCGCTATGCCGAGGAGCGCGAGGCGACGCGGGCCTTGCGGGTCGTCTCCTATCATTACAGCGCCTTCGCCGACGCCTTCCAGACCCTGAGCCTCGGTCTGCTCTTCGCCCTGGTGCTGGTGCTGGCCGCCGAGCAGCCCTCGGCTGGGGTCTTCATCGCCTTTCTGAGCGCCCATGCGGCCTTCCAGTCGGCCTTCGTCGGGCTGAGCCATGCGCTGCTGCAGATCCTGACGGCCATGCCCTACCTGGAGCGCGCGCGTCCCATCTTGAGCGCACCGCTCGAGCAGCAGGTCGGGGCGCGTCACCCAGGTCGGCTGCAAGGCGAGGTGCAGGTCTCCGAGGTCACCTTCGCCTACACCCCGGGTGCCGAGCCCATCCTGAGCGAGCTGTCGCTGCGGTTGGAGCCCGGCGAGCATGTCGCGCTGGTCGGACCCTCGGGCTCCGGCAAGTCGACCCTGCTGCGACTCTTGCTCGGCTTCGAGACGCCGCAAGCTGGGGCCGTCCTCTTCGACGGGCAGGAGTTGAGCAGCCTGGATCTGGCCGCGCTGCGGCGTCAGATCGGCGTGGTGCTGCAGACCGGGCGGGTCTTTGCCGGGACCATCTACGACAACATTCGCGGGGCGAGCGCCGCGACGCTCGACGACTGCCTGCGGGCGGCGGCGGATGCGGGGCTGGAGCGCGATCTGGAGCAATTCCCGCTGGGTCTGCATACGCCGCTGACCGAGGGGGCGAGCACCATTTCAGGGGGTCAGCGCCAGCGCATCCTCATCGCCCGCGCCTTGGTGCAGCAGCCCCGGCTGCTCTTCATGGACGAGGCGACCAGCGCCCTGGACAACCGCTCTCAAGCCCGCGTGACCGCCAGCCTGGAGCGGCTCGCCGTGACCCGCTTGGTCATCGCCCATCGGTTGAGCACCATCCGCAACGCCGACCGAATTCTGGTCATGGACGCGGGCCGCGTCGTGGAGTCCGGCGACTATGACACCCTGATTGCGTGCAACGGCCCCTTCGCGCGGCTGGCGCAGCGTCAGATTCTTTAGACGAGCGAAAGGGCTGAACGCCATGCGCAAGGCACTCTTCATCCTCGCCGAACTCGAGGATCGCGACCTGCTCTGGCTGGTCGAGTCGGGCCGTCGCCGGACCATTGCGGCCGGGACGACGCTGATCGCCGCGGGCGGGGAGGTTACGGAGCTGTCGATCCTCGTCGAGGGACAGCTCGACGTCATCCTGCCGCCCGACAAGATCATCGGCGAACTCTTGGTGGGGGACATCATCGGCGAGATGTCGCTCATCGAGAAGCGTCCGCCCGAGGTGTCCTTGCTGGCCGCCGAAGAGACCCGTCTGCTCAGCCTGCCGCATGAGGCGGTGCGGCGGCGTCTGGCCGATGACCAAGGCTTCGCGGCGCGCTTCTACCGCGCCCTCGCGGTGATGCTAGCCGACCGCCTGCGCACCCGCGTCGCCCGTCTTGCCAGGAGCGAGCAGGCAGGGGAGGGCGACGCTGACGCCTTCGCCCGCGAGAGCGAGCTGGACGAAGGCATCTTGGACAACCTGCATGTCGCCGGCGAGCGCATGCGCAGGCTGCTGCGGCTGCTCGAGGAGGAGCGGGGCTGATCCGTCTGCCAACGCCTTACTGCGTTGGCGGCGACTCGGTGGATGTCTCGCAGCGGTAGTGCAGGGTCACCTGTCCGGTGTCGCCCGATCTCTGGCCGAAACGGAGCAGACCACGGCCGCGCAGCCAGCGCTGTTCGCGATGCACGATGATGGGCGCCTGCGCGTCGTCCTCGAAGATCGAGGTGCCGTTGGTGCTCTGGTCGACGTAGATGATCCGGCCCTTTTGATATTCTAGACGGCCGTGTCGGCGCGAGACGCAGCTCTCCGGGATCATCAGGTCGTTACCCTCTTCTCGGCCGATGCTCAGGACGTGCCGCTTGGCATCCAGGGTGAAGCTCTGGCCGCCGTAGCTCAGGCTGCAGCGACAGTAGTGCTCGCCCATCGCCAGCGGCTGTGCGCTTTGGGCGATGAGGGTGACGCTCGGGTCTTGACGCATGACCTCATAGATCTCGACGGGTGCGTCATAGCCCTTGATGCGGATCTGGTCCGCGACGCGGAAGCGCATGTCGGACATGACCCCGGCCGCGTTCAGCGTCTCTTGGGTGGTGAGGATCTGATCGGTCTTGGCGAGATCGACCATGCGCTTGGCGATATGGATGGTGTCGCCGAACAGCTGGTCTTGCTGAACGAGAAGGCGCCCGTGGTGCAGCCCGACGTGCATCCTGAGGGTCGCGGGCAGCTCCCCGGCCTCGCCGGCGGCCTTGACCGCGCGCTGGATCTCGAGTGCGGCGCGCAGCGCCTCGCGCGGGTCGGCGAAGGTGCACATGAGTTCGTCGCCGATCTTCTCGCGCACCTGGCCGTGGTGCAGCCTGACCGCCGCCGCCACGCACTCCAAGCAGCGCTGAATGAGCTGATGGGCGACCTGGTCGCCGTGCGCTTGAATGATGCGCGTACTGCCGCTGATGTCAGCGAATACCAGGGTGAGGGTCTCGACCTGCTCCGACATGTCTGCTCCGATTCGTCGTCCTACTAGGCGTCGATAATCGTTTTGGCCAGTCGTCTTCTGTAGGGTGGACAAGCGTAGCGCAGTCCACCAACGCTGGCGCGGGATTCGGTGGACTTCGCGCTCGCTCGTCCGCCCTACCGGTCCAACTGACGACCAAGGCCTCCTGCGAGACGCAAGTGTCGCGGCGATCTGTGTGGGATCTCCGGTCGGGCCGAGGCTGTTGTTGGCGGCCGCAGGGCGTGATTCCAGGCGGCATCGGCATCGACGCGGATCCATTTAATCTCGAAACGAGGCGAACCGCCAAGAGGTCTCGCTCGAACTCCAAGAAGTTGGCGCGCATTGCCGTCCATCAACAGGCGCGACATCCTAAGAAAGTGTCCATCAACAACTTCCCCCCTTTCGCAAAGGGGGGCTCGGGGGGATTTCGGGCGGCATCGCTCGCATCGGGAAACAATTGATGAGCGCTTTCTAAGTCGGTGAAGCGACGGCGCCGCAGTTGATCCTCGACAGGGCTGTCAGCTGATGATCCACCCAGCCGCGCGGTCTGTGGGAGCGGCGCCCCGCCGCGACGGGCGCGTCAGCGCGTCCAGCGTCGCGCCGGGGCGCCGCTCCCACGCATGATCGCGCCCCATCCGGCAAGCCGCTGTAGGACCACGCTTGCGCCGGTGGTGCCCTTTGAGCGCCTTCTCAGAGAACCCCGCTGCAGCCAGCGAGGACCGCCCGTCACGGGACCATTGGATTCAGCTTGATCGCAGTCTCGTCGTTGATCGTTGATTAAAGCAATCGATTGATTTAATCTCGGCGAGTATCTAACGCCCAACCGAGTCTGAGCCATCGTGTCCGACCGACCTGCGAACACCGAAACAGCCGCCGACACCCGCCAACGCTTGCTGCGCAGCGCCCTGCACGCCTTCGGGCACAACGACTACGACGCGGTCTCCAACCGCCAATTGGTGCAGGACGCCGGTGCCAATATCGCGGCCATCTCTTATCACTTCGGCGGTAAGCGCGAACTCTATCTGGCCACCGCCGCCTACCTGGCCGAGCAGATGAGCGAGGGCATGCGCGAGCACCTGGAACGCATCGAGCAGGCTTTGCCCACCGCGTCGGCGGCTGACTGCCGACAAATGCTCGGGCAGTTGCTCAGTGGGCTGGCGCAACAGTTGATGGCTGGCCCATTCAGTGAGGATGCTCCCGGCTTCATCTTTCGCGAACAAAACCAACCGACCGAGGCCTTCGACGTGATCTACGCCAAACTCTTCGGCCCGATGCACGCAGTCATGGCCGGGCTGGTGGCCGGCGCCCGCGGTCGGGAGCAGGTGGATACCGAGTGCCGACTAGTCGCACACGCACTGACAGGGCCGCCCATCGCCTTCCGCGCCGCGCGCACGACGCTGCTGCGCCATCTCGGCCAGGACGCTTACGCCGCCGACGATGTGGCGCAGATCCAGGCGCTGCTGCAAGCGATCACCGAGGCCGCGCTGGACTATCGGTCCCTCGGCTCCAAACCCCTCCCCTCCAGCCCTCGCCAACCCAACTCAGGAGCAGACCGATGAGCGCCGAGCGACACGACCGCAAACACCGTTGGCTGATCCTGCCGCCCATCGCCATCGGGGTCGGCATCCTGGTCTGGATGGCCCAGGGCCGAGAGCCGCCGGCGCAAGCTGAACAGGGCGAGATCGCCCGCCCAGTGCGGGTGATCGAGGCGCCCGCCGTCGAACTGGTGCCGACCGCCGAGGGCTATGGCCCGGTGCGCCCGGCACGGGTCTGGAAGGCGGTCGCTCAGGTGGCCGGGCGCATCATCGAGATCCACCCACGGCTGCGCGACGGGGAGATCCTGGCGGCCGGCACCGAGCTGGTGCGCATCGACCCCATCGACTACGAGCTGGCGCTGGCGCAGGCGCAGGCCGAACTCGCGGAGCTGAGGGTTCAGGAGCAGAACACCCGCGCCTCGCTGGAGATCGAGGAGCGCAATCGCGAACTGGCCAATCAGGAGCTGGAGCGGCTGCGCAAACTCGCCGGCAAGGGCACCGCCTCCGCCAGCGACGTAGATCAGGCCGAGCGCACCGCGCTGACCAGCAATAGCGCGGCGCAGAATCTGCGCAACACCCTGACCCTGATTCCGACTCAGCGCCAGGTGCTGGAGACTCAGGTCGCCCGTGCCGAGCGCGACCTGGGGCGCACCCGAATCCTGGCGCCTTTCGATCTGCGCGTCGCTAATCTGGCTGTGGAGGCGGATCAATATGTCGGCGTCGGTCAGACCCTGTTTGAGGGCGACTCCGTGGACCGGGTGGAAATTGACGTCCAGGTGCCGCTCTATAGCCTACGACGCCTGTTCATCGGCATGCCGACACCGGATCTATCACAGACCTCTGGCCAACTGGATCCGACCCGATTGAATGAGCTTTTGTCGAAGCTGGTCGGCCTCGACCCCCTGGTGCGGCTGGACCTGGGCAATTCGGTGGCCGAATGGCAGGCGGAGTTCGTGCGCATGGACGATCAGGTGGACCCGCAGACCCGCACCATGGGCGTGGTGGTCGCAGTGGACCGATCCTTCGACAAGGTCATCCCCGGCGAGCGCCCGCCCCTGTCCAAGGGCATGTTCGTTCAGGTGCTGCTGCGCGGGCGCGCCCAAGGCCCGCGGGTCGTCGTGCCCCGCAACGCCGTGCGCGACGGTGCCGTCTATTTGGTGGACGCCGAGCAGCGTCTGCGCCGCCAGCCGGTGGAAGTGCTGTTCAATCAGGGTGACTACAGCGTCATCGGCGCTGGGCTTACGGCCGGCCAGCAGGTGGTGCTGTCGGACCTGGTGCCCGCCGTCGACGGCATGCTGCTCGACCCGCAGCCCGATCTTGAACTAGCCGCCGAGCTGCAAGCCCTCGGGGACGCGCCATGATCGCCTGGTTCGCCCGCCATCAGACTGCGGCCAACCTGCTGATGGCCGCCATCATGATCCTCGGCCTCACCGCGCTGCCCGGCCTGCAGCGCGAGACCCTGCCGGAGATCCAAAACGATAAGGTCCAGATCCAGCTGATCTACCGTGGCGCCACCGCCGAGGACGTGGAAGACGCCGTCTGTCGCCGCCTGGAAGACGCCATCGAGGGCATCACCGATCTGGATGAGCTGCGCTGCGAGTCCCGCGAGGGCGTCGGCACCGCCACCGCGGTGATGCGCGAGGGCGCGGACATGATGCGCTTCCTCGATGACGTGAAGTCCGAGGTGGACGCCATCGACGACTTCCCGGACCAGGTCGAGACGCCGGTGATCACCGAACTCGGCCGCACCGAGCCCGTGATCTCGCTGGCCGTCACCGGCCCCGCAGACGCCGTCGACCTCAAGGCCTATGCCGAGGACCTCAAGGACCGGATCTTGGCGGAGACCGCGGTCGCCGAGGTGAACGTCTCCGGCTTCTCCGATCATCACATCCGCATCGAGATCCCGGCCTGGCGGCTACGCCAGTACGGTCTCTCCGTGCAAGACATCGCCAACGCGGTCGGTCGGCAGAGCCTGAGCAGCCCAGCGGGACGGCTCGAAGGCGGCTCGGAGGACCTGCTGCTGCGCTTCGACGATCAACGCAAGCGCGCCGGAGACTTCGGCGATCTGGTGGTCATCTCAGGCGGCACCGGCGCCAGCATCCGTCTCGGCGAGATCGCCAGCATCACCGACCGCTTCGACCGCGACGAGGAGAAGATCCTGTTCGACGGCCAGCGCGCCGCGGTGCTGGACATCGCCAAGACCCGCGATCAAGACGTGCTCGACCTGCTGGCACAGGTGCGCGGCTTCGTCGCCGCTGAACGGATCGCCACGCCCGCCGGCGTCGGGTTGCATCTAACCCAGGACCGCGCGTCCATCGTGCAGGACCGGCTCGATATGCTGACGCGCAACGGCGTGCAGGGGCTGGCGGCGGTGTTCTTCATCCTCTGGCTGTTCTTCGGGCTGAGGTACAGCTTTTGGGTCGCCATGGGGTTGCCGGTGTCCTTCCTCGGGGCGCTGTTCCTGCTGCCGGTGTTCGGTGTCACCATCAATATGATCTCGATGGTGGGCCTGCTGATCGGCGTCGGCCTGCTGATGGATGATGCCATCGTCATCTCCGAGAACATCGCCGCACGCATGGCCAAGGGCGACAGCCCGGCCCAGGCCGCCATCGAGGGCTCGCGCGAGGTGCTGCCGGGCATCCTGTCATCGTTCGCGACCACGCTGCTGGTGTTCG
This sequence comes from Thiorhodococcus mannitoliphagus, assembly GCF_010915725.1. Lineage (GTDB taxonomy): Bacteria > Pseudomonadota > Gammaproteobacteria > Chromatiales > Chromatiaceae > Thiorhodococcus > Thiorhodococcus mannitoliphagus. The sequence goes on along the minus strand of NZ_JAAIJR010000014.1, from coordinate 32,806 downwards.
GCTCGCTGGTGTTTATCTCCGGAGAGATCGGACAGATCCTGCGCATCATGCCCATCGTGTTGATCCTGGTGCTCTCGGTGAGCCTGCTGGAGGCCTTCCTGATCCTGCCGCATCACCTGAATCATTCGCTGGCGCATCAGCGCGGCGAGCGGCCATCGCGCTTCCGGCAGGGCTTCGAGCGCGGGTTCGAGGGCCTGCGCGACAGCGCCTTCGGCCGGTTGCTGGACCGCGCCGTCGATTATCGCTATCTGACGGTCGGCCTGGTGCTAATGCTGTTCATCCTCGCCATCGCGATGCCGGTGGGCGGCAAGCTCAAGTTCGTCGGCTTTCCGGACCTGGACGGCGACGTGGTCGAGGCCCGCATCCTGTTGCCCCAGGGCACCCCGCTGGCGCGCACCGAGGCGGTCGTCGCACGGGTCGCGGGGGCGCTGGCCGAGGTCAACGACGCCTTCCGCGAGCGCCAGCCCGACCGGCAGGATCTGGTGCAATCGGTCACCGTGATCTTCGGCGAGAACCCCGACGCCTACGAGACCGGCCCCCATGTGGCGCGCGTGGTCGCTGACCTGCTCGGTACCGAGGAGCGGGACGCCGCGCTGGACGCGGTGCTCAACACCTGGCGCGCCGCAGTCGGCGAGCTGCCGGACGTCATCAGCATCAAGTACACCGAGCCCGCCATCGGTCCTGGCGGGCGCCCCATCGATCTGCGTCTGGTGGGTGCGAGCCTCGACCAGCTCAAGGCCGCGTCCAATGCGCTCCAGGCCTATCTCAACCGCTTCGCCGGCGTGCTCGACCTCAGCGACGACCTGCGCCCAGGCAAGCGCGAGTATCGGCTGCGCCTGAAGCCGGACGCCGGCGTGCTGGGTCTGGACGCACGCACGGTCTCCGACCAACTGCGCGCCGCCTATCAGGGCATGAAGGTGGACGAGTTCCCGCTCGGCGCCGAGACCTACGAGGTCAACCTGCGCGTTGCCGCGAGCGACCGCACCGGTCCCGCCGATCTGGAAGCCTTCACCGTCACCGGCCGAGACGGCGCCTTGATCCCGCTCGCCGCCGTGGCCGACATCGAGCCGGTGCGCGGCTGGGCGCGCATCAACCGCGTCGACGGCCAGCGCGCCGTCACGGTGCAAGGCGACGTCGATCGCAATCTCGCCAACGCCCAAGAGCTGCTGGGCCAGGCCCGCGCCCACTTCATCCCCGACCTGCTGGAGGGCTATCCAGGCGTGCGGCTGGACGTGGAGGGCGAGAGCAAGGAATCCGCCAAGACCGGCCAGTCCATTGTGCGCAACGTCCTGCTCGGCCTGATCGGCGTCTACATGCTGCTGGCCTTGCAGTTCCGCGGCTACCTGGCGCCCATCACCGTGATGCTGGTGATCCCCACCGCGCTCATCGGCGTCGTCTTCGGCCACATGGCCCTGGGGCTCGACCTGACCATGCCCAGCATCGTCGGCATGGCCTCGCTGTTCGGCGTCGTCGTCAACGACAGCATCCTGCTGGTCGTCTTCATCCGCCAGGCACGCCTGAGCGGCATGGCCACCATCGACGCCGCCAAGCAAGCCGGCCGCGCCCGCTTCCGCCCTATCCTGCTCACCTCCATCACCACGGTCGCCGGCCTGACCCCACTGCTGTTGGAGAAGAGCCTACAGGCCCAGATCTTGATCCCGCTCGCCGCGAGCATCGCCTTCGGATTGGTCACCGCCACCATCGCGGCGCTGTTCATGGTGCCGGCGGTGTATGTGATCCTGGATGACTTCGGGGCGCTTGGGGCGTTGGAGGGGGAGGGGGATGAGCCGGCGGAAGATCAGGTTAGGGCTTAGCGGTGCCAAATGTGCAAAAGTCCCTCCTAACGGCGTCGCGGCGCGCTTTGGCACGGGGCGAGATTACGGCGATCTTTACGTTCGCCCGCGATCCATCGTCGCGCCTACGCCAAGCTTCAGGCAGTGGATGCGGCGGATACGCTGGCGTTTTTGCGCGCACCGCCGTCAAACCGACTGGAGCAATTGCATGGCGACCGCGACGGCCAGTGGAGCATCCGCATCAATGACCAGTGGCGCGTCTGCGGCCTCGATCATCGGTAGAACCAGTAGGGTGGACGAGCGAGAGCGAAGTCCACCGAATCCCGCGCCGACGCGGGTGCAATACGGTGCGCTTGTCCAACCTCCGAAGTGACGCGGGCGCAACCATGATCGACGCCGCGTCTGCTTCCGGTGGGAGGACCACGATGCTTATGAAGTCGAGGTGACGGACTACCACTGAGCATGGGCCAAAATCAGCCGCGATAAACGCTTAAACCGCCTATAGGAGTAGAACCATGAGTATCCATAGAGAGCAACTAGAGGAGATCGACTTCACCGACGTTGCAGAGGGCACCGACCTCCTGCCCGCGGTCCCCCCCGGCGAGATCCTGCGTGAAGACTTTATGAAGCCATTGGGTCTCTCGGCCAACGCCCTGGCCAAGGCCCTGCATGTCCCGACCAACCGGATCACCGCCATATTGAATGGCAGCCGCTCCATCACCGCCGATACGGCGCTGCGCCTAGCCCGGTACTTCAACACGACGCCGACGTCATGGTTGAACCTGCAGAAGAACTACGAACTGGAAAGTCGCAAGACGCAGGGTTGCCGCGACTATCCAGGCCAAGGTGCAGCCACGGGCCGCCTAACCCAGACGGCGTGAGTGCCTATCAATAATGCATGTCAGGTCGGGTCGGCGTTGGGAGGAGCGCGTCGATGAGTTCGAGCGGGAGAATGCGGTCCCCGCCGAACTTCAGGCGCGGGTCCGTGCCTCGCTGGCGCGGGGCGACTGATTTGCGCCTGTTCCTCGACGCCAACATCCTGTTCAGCGCGGCGTACCGCGACACTAGCCCGGCGCTGCTGCTCTTCGAGCTGGCCTCAGCCGGCCGATGCCGCCTAGTGACCTCGACGTTCGCTTGGGGCGAGGCCCACTGAAACATCACCCTCAAGTATCCGCAACGCGCACCCTCACTGGATGCGCTGAATGCTCAGACCGGGCTATTGGGTGCATCCCTCGCCGCCGCGACGCTCGCTCGCAAAAAACCTAGTGAAATGCTGAGAAATGACCATGTGCTGAACATGGTATCCCTTGAGCTTTTCTTGTGAGCAACTATTCTCCCCATCGTGAGTCGATGACTCCAAGGCGTCGGGCAGAAGTCCGCGTCACGAGTCCCTGGCCAATGAGGCAGGGTATCGAGGAATCAACGAGAGTGAGGTGACTGAAATGTCTGAAGAAAAGCTTCGCGAGAATGACCGTCGGGCATTGTGGTACGGGGTCGCGATTTGCTTGCTCCCGCTGGTCCCCTATGCGCTTCGAGGGGGCGCGTAAGCGAGTCGATCGCGACGGGACGGCTCCTTCGCTTGCCAATGCTGACGGCAAGCTGGGCAAGGTCGATCAAACTGATATCTGAACATTATCTGCTCATTTGTCGAGGTTCATGCCATGTCTGAAGAAAAGCTCCGAGAGAACGATCGCCGGGCGTTTTGGTACGGAATCGCGATCTGTCTTGTCCCACTCGTCCCCTACGCCCTGAGAGGTGGTGCCTAACTGGGCCACTCCAGCTGCTGACCGCTCGGGATGTCCCTAGCCGGATCAGCTCCGAGACGTTGGAGGATTGCTTCAACGTCTCGGCGATACCATTCCAGCAGACGAGTGTCTAAGTCATGTGACGGGGCCAATGGCCCCGTTTCTCGTTGTCGTCCGCGTGGTGCTCCTCCGCCTCAGAAATCCGCAGTCGGTCGATCTGCCAAGGCGTACTCGGTTCGAGCACGCGTCTCCCAGAGCCAGCAAACTCGAGCAAGGTGGAAGACAGGCCTCTGTCGGACAAGCACCGATCTGCGCGGGGCGATGCTGATCGCATGGGTCATACCCATCCGTGATCTGAGCGAGCGGTAGACAGTATCTTCGGCAACCACTCCGGGGAGTGGCTCATTCAGCGGTCATATTTGATCAGCAGTCGGGCGTTGATCTCATTGATGTCGAGCGCGGTCGGGTCGAAGGCGCCGCCGACCCACTCCAGGCAGTCCACGTGCTCCGGGTGCTTGGGGTCCGCGATGGCTTCCAGGAATCCGTAGTAGCCCCAGAGTCCGCCGACGTCTTCCGGCGGGCAGGCGCCTTTGCCCTTGAGGCATTGCGGCAGCTTGGTCTCTGGTTCGACGAACATGGCTTTCTCCAGCGTGATCTTGTGTTGCCAGCTATCGCCGAAGTCGTACTCGTAGGTGATCGAGTCCTTTTCCCGCCGCAGCAGTTGGCTCAGCTTGTAGCGCGTCTCGTCCTGGATCTCGTGGAAATCGAAACCGAAGTCAGGGTCTGGAACCCCATAGAACGCGTTGCCCGCCTCGAACTGATGGAGGTGCGAATTCGTCCACCCCATCGCGATCTGGATAGCATGGTGAACCTCTGAAAGCGGAGTGGAACTGGCGATCAGCAGACGCCGCCAAATCGGCGGCTTGGCCCCGATGAGGCCGATCTTCAGCTGATAGGCTTTGGTGCGTGTTGCGGTCAAGATGATTCTCCCGATTTCTCTGATAGCGGCGCGCTCGGCCTGCCTTTCTCGGCAAGCTTGCGCTGCAGCGCTCAGGGCGTTCGGCTAGGATTGTGCTATCTGGCCGATGGCGCAAGCAATGAGTGCGTCGACCAGGAACCGCATCAGCGGCCCCGGATTCTGCGAAGTCGCGGCTGCGGCGACCGTCAGACCAGACGGCACCATGTCGAGGCTGGGCGGAAGCAAACAACCGCCTCAGGGGTCGGGCAGGATAGCGAAGGGGTTTGCGCCGAGCTGGAACTGGCGTCCAGCCTTAAGCGGCACTGCACCCGGCACGGGCTCTAGCCGCTCCCCTCCATGGCGTGCGGCCCCATCATGCGTCAAGGCGCAGGAGTCACATCAATGATCTTCAAACAATTGCTGGAAGCCGATTCATCCACCTACACCTATCTCATCGGCTGTCCAGAGACCGGTCAGGCGATTCTGGTCGACCCGGTCATCGATACGGTCGAGCGTGATTTGCAGCTCGTGAAGGATCTCGGGCTGAGCTTGTTCGCCACGCTGGAGACCCACGTCCATGCCGACCACCTCACCGGCGCGCGTCGACTGAAGCAGCGTGCTGGCTGTCGAATCGCCTATCCGAAGATGCTTGGGTTGCCGTGCGCCGATATCGGTGTTCAGGAAGGGGAGATTTTCGCGTTCGGCTCAATCGCGCTGCACCCGCTGTTTACACCGGGGCATACCGATCATCATCACGCCTACCTGATCGATACACCCGTGCAGAAGCTGCTGCTCACTGGCGACGCTCTCTTGATCGAGGGCTGCGGTCGTACCGATTTCCAATCCGGTGACGCGGGCGCGCTCTACAACAGCATTCACAACAAGCTGTTCTCACTGCCGGATGAAACCCTGGTCTATCCCGGCCACGATTACGATGGCCGCTTCGTCTCGAGCATCGCCCAGGAGAAGGCCCGCAATCCGCGCCTTGGCGGAGGTCGCTCGAAGGACGCCTTCGTGGCCCTGATGGACGGGCTTGATCTTCCTTATCCACGCAAGATCGACTTCGCCGTGCCAGGCAACGAGGCCTGTGGCGAATGTCCGGCCAACGTACCCGAGCAATTCCGTGGTCCCTGTGCTGCGAGCGATCAAGGCTAATTGGCGCGCTGTTCAATCATGAGGCGCGATAGGTAATCACTATTGCGCCCTCCGTCGATAGAGTTTGAGGCTATTAAGATTTACCCAGCCTCTTGGTGTATTGGTGTACCTTCTTCCACGTTGATCTGTATGAATTGACAGCGTGCTCAGAGTCGCTGACCTTTCTCATATACTCATACTCGTAACTTGCATCAGGGTCCGAGAACACTGTTTCTGGAGAGAATGTATCTCGATAGCTATAGCTGCATTCGAATACTCCTATCAAGTAACAGTTTCTCCTATGCTTATTGATCGTCTTTTCGGAAAGACCTTGCTCTTCTAGGCTGTCTAGGAATCGGAATAAGAACTGGCCTAGCTGCTGCGCATATACGTGGGATTTGTCATCCCAATGCCAATCTCCGATAAAGTGCTCGAGATCGTTATCAGTTTCGTTCTTTTCACTCATGGTTCTTAAACACTCATGGTTCTTAAATGACTCTTCTCTTTGCCTAGGTTTCGTTCGGAGGATTCCAGCCGCGCCGCATTGAGGTCGGGTATTTGTATCGTCGCTCAAAATTTCTTCATCTAAAGTAGGGGGTTGATTATCAGACAGCCCAGTCGATTGAGTCGACATCGCGCGACCCCGGAAAAGGGTCAGGTCTCGCATGATGGCAAGATCAGAAAGGCGACCATGTCTCCCGTTTCACACAGGTCACGCGACCACGCCTAGGTGGCCAATTTTCGTCGCATCAAAGCGCGTTAACGAAGTCTGGGGTTATCCAATCAGGCACTTACGGCGGCGTACACAGATGGCGTCCGGAGATTTAGGTAATGCTATGTCCTGAACCAGTCCAATCGCGCACATGGGGGCAGTGATTAGATCCTAGATGCGCGGCGTGGCTAATGCCTTGATTGTAAAAAACATTAGTTCGGTCGAATATTAGAGATGGTTGGTGCGATAGCCCTGAGGTAATGTGGTAGAGCGCACCGGCAAAGATTCGATTCGGAGGAGTCTGATCAGCAGGCAGCGGCAGTTTAGGAATCAGGATGTTACAAAGCGCGGCCGGACCTGGTCTTTGCACGCCAACATTCAGGCAATCTAGCTGCTGCGTGAGACAATGGAAGTTTCCAAAGTCCTTTCTCGAGTGCCTAGTCCTCGTGACGATCCGTCTCCTCAGAGGCTGCGAAGAAACCTCCTGAGTGGCAGGGCTCGTGAAGTCGTGCTCAAGGCTTGTTTCAGCAGTTCAGATAGACGGCATAAGCCATTGTTCCATTTTTCACAAACTCTCAGGAATCGCTCGCAGGGCGATGGAGCAAAACACCCATGATTCCCGCGTTTTTCTCTGCCATGCTTCGCAGCCCCAGGCAGGTCGGCGCCGTCGCGCCCAGCGGTATCCAGCTTGCAAACGCGATGGCTTCGCAGATCGACCCTCGCTGTGAAACCATCCTGGAGCTGGGCCCCGGCACCGGTGCGATCACCGTCGCCCTCGTTCGCGGCGAGCCGACCAAGCGACGACTGGTGCTGGTGGAGAGGGACGCGCGCTTGGCGCGAGCGCTGGCCCATCGGTTTCCGAGTGTTCAGATACTCACGGGGGATGCCTCGCATCTGCATCGCGTCATCTCCTCCACGGGCATCCAGCAGTTCGACACCGTGGTCTCCAGCCTGCCATTGCTGAGCATGAGCCACTTCGCACGTGCGCGGGTCGTGATGCGGATTTTCGCGGCGCTAAGCCCGGGCGGAAAACTGGTGCAGTACACCTACTCGACAGTCTCTCCCATCTCTCGGCGTTTGGTCGAACTCCTGGACATGAAGACCGAGCGGGTCGCCGTGATCTTCAAGAATCTGCCGCCAGCCAGTGTCTGGGTCTACACATCCAATCGTCGGAGCGTCCTTGAGCTGGACGGGGATGATAGGCTTGCGGGCGTCGATACGCTCATTCCAAAGGCATCGACGCTTGTCCGGACCGAGTCTGTTGCACCTTGTTGTTCCATACCCTCGCGCACAACCTGATGCGGCCTTTCGTCTGGGTACCCGATTGGCTGGGGCCAGGAAGGTCCCGCATTGGTCTGCCCGCCGACGGGTCATACGTCTTGCGTGAGAGGTCGCGTGCGGGGCCGCACGTTACACGTTAGGGTTCTTTGGGCAGACGGAGCCTCGCTTCGTCTGACCCAATCGATCGAAAGGATGCCGGCACGGATCCATCGGCTTGGCGGTGCTCAGATGCAATGCGACATGCGACCTTCGTTGTGTCTTGGGGCCAGCAGCCTGCCAAGCATGCGGCGCAATAGGCTATCGCTCTTGCGCCCGACGCGGGTTCAGTCTTCCGGAAGCGACCTTCCCGGCGACCGGACCTAGCGGGTCACCAATGATGCGCCTCGATCAATCCGGTTCTCTCGAGCGCTTCGAGCAAATCTCTCCGTTCCCTTGCAAGCACCTTAAGTCGCCGTCTCTTGTACGGTTTGACTTTGGCGACCTCGATCACGATCGAGGCTAGCTCGGCGATTCTCGCATCTCCTGATCCGGACAGCGTCTGAAGCCGACGCACATTTTTGTCCGAGATGTGCGACTGCTTCAAGAAGCCGAAGATCTCGTCTTCCCATTCGATCGCGTTGCACTCCTCGTTCGGCCTCCTCGCGCAATCTCGGCAGACATGCGTTCGATGTCCCTCTCCGGTGAACTTCTCGTTGGCTCGCGTTCGTCCGCAAAGCCTACAGTAATGCCCCATGTTTCATTCCGCGTTTCGTTGTCCGCTTCGGCCTTGATCATCTTTTCGGCCGATCGCTTGTGCCTATCTGTAGTCAGGGCTTCTAGCCCTGAGATCGTCAGGCCAAGATGGCCTGACTACAGAGTCAGCTTTGCAGCCGCCCGGAACGATGACCAAGGCCTCCGCCTCGGCAGGTCATCGCCCATTGCGCTATTGGTCAGTAGGGGGAGCGAGAGCGAAGTCAGGCGAATCGCGCGCCGGCGCTGGTGGACACTGCGCTACGCTTGTCCACCCAGAGCTATAGAGCACGCTTGGCCGATAAGGATGACCAACGCTCAGTTGCGCCAGAGGGGAGTTCTCATCCCTGCAAAACCCGTATGCCGGACCCGACTCGCATCCCGACGTACTGACGGATGACGCTCATGTACTCTCTTCCGATCTTCGTCCTTCGCTTGGCGACGAAGCGTATAACGCCGAGGACTTTCGTGATCTCCTCGGCGCTGACTTTTTTGAGATCGATTTCTATTGCGTTATCGACAAACGCGACCCCGTTTTTCACGATCTCGCGCTCGTCGTCCGTCTTTTGATCCTTGAAGTGATATTTATCGATGAGCAGCTCCAAGATCCTGATCGCATCGTCGTCGCTCAGCGTGCTGTGGTTTTCCATGTCATAGGCGCATAGCGCGCCTTCGATCGCATTCCCATAGGTCTGAAGATCCACGTCCCGCTCCATATCGGCGGGTGAATAGGCTGGCACCTGTTCATACTTGCGTTTCGGCGCCTGGTAGAAGACGCAGCCTGAGCAGGCTTCTTCGGCTCTTGTCTCTCCGCAGCATTGGCTACAGATCAAGGCATCAGCGACGAGACACTTTCTTTTGCCTTTTCGGGAATTGCATATAGGACACTTTGCCATTTCTTTTTCCGGCTGCTTTGCTGTTCAGTAAAAAAAGTTGCCGCGCGTTGGCGCGGGCTTGAGATTACGCGGGTAGCTTTCCGCGGGTGTCGATCTTCGTTTCGGCCAGTCGTCTTCCCTAGGGTGGACAAGCGCAGCGCAGTCCACCAACGCCGACGCGGGATTCGGTGGACTTCGCTCTCGCTCGTCCACCCTACCGGGCCAACTGATGACCAAGGCTTCGTCGTCGAAGTAGCCTGTTATGACGGAAACCATGTCGCTAAATAAATCTGTCCCCTGTTCTTTCCTGTCACTGACAAGCCTCACACTCCGGATCCAAGATCGAGCAAGCACTCGGCGCCACCCCATTCCCATTCCCCTTCCCATTCGCCTTGTCTTTGTCGATCGCGATATAGCTCCCCCCAACCGCACTCAACCGATTTGCCTTGCTTGAATCCGCCATGGTCGACTTTTCCACATGGGTCGCGCCCATGGACCTCAGGTAATAGGTCGTCTTCAACCCTCTTACCCAAGCCAGCTTATAGAGATTGTCGAGTTTCTTGCCGCTCGGCTCCTGCATATAGAGATTCAAACTCTGCGCCTGGTCGAGCCATTTCTGGCGGCGGCTGCCGGCTTCGATGAGCCAGCGGGCGTCGACTTCGAAGGCGGTGGCGTAGAGCTGCTTGATCTCGTCGGGGATGCGGTCGATCTGCTGGACGGAGCCGTCGTAGTACTTGAGGTCGTTGACCATGACGGAGTCCCAGAGGCCCTGTTCCTTGAGGTCCGCGACCAGGTAGGGGTTGACGACGGTGAACTCGCCGGAGAGGTTGGATTTGACGAAGAGGTTTTGGTAGGTCGGCTCGATCGACTGGCTGACGCCGACGATGTTGCTGATGGTCGCGGTGGGGGCGATGGCCATGCAGTTGGAGTTGCGCATGCCGAGGGTGCGGACGCGCTCGCGTAGGCCGTTCCAGTCGAGGCTGGTGCTGGTGTCCATCTTCAGATAGCCGCCGCGGCCTTCCTCCAGCAGCTTGATGCTGTCGATGGGCAGGATGCCCTGGCTCCAGAGCGAGCCGTCGAAGCTGGGGTAGCGTCCGCGCTCGCCGGCCAGTTCGGAGCTGGCCTGGATGGCGTAGTAGCTCAGGTGCTCCATGCTGAGGTCCGCGAACTGGACGGCCTCCATGCTGGTGTAGGGGATGCGCAGCTTATAGAGCGCGTCCTGGAAGCCCATGATGCCGAGCCCGACCGGGCGGTGACGCAGGTTGGAGCTGCGCGCCTGGGGCACGTTGTAGAAGTTGTAGTCGATGACGTTGTCGAGCATGCGCATGGCGGTGCGCACGGTCTTCTGCAGGCGCTCGGTGTCCAGGCCCTTGTCGGTGACGTGGGCGGCCAGGTTGATGGAGCCCAGGTTACAGACGGCGATTTCGAGATCGTTGGTGTGCAAGGTGATCTCGGTGCAGAGGTTGGAGCTGTGCACCACGCCCACATGCTGGTTGGTATAGCGCAGGTTGCAGGGGTCCTTGAAGGCGATCCAGGGATGGCCGGTCTCGAACAGCATGGCGAGCATCTTGCGCCAGAGGTCGACGGCCTTGATGCGCTTGCTGACCTTCATCTCGCCGCGCTCGGCGCGCGCTTCATAGGCCAGATAGGCCTGCTCGAAGGGTTGGCCCATGAGGTCGTGCAGGTCCGGCGTCTCGTCCGGCGAGAAGAGGGTCCAGTGCTGGTCTTCGGCGACACGCTTCATGAAGAGGTCCGGCACCCAGTTGGCGGTGTTCATGTCGTGCGTGCGCCGGCGGTCGTCGCCGGTGTTCTTGCGCAGGTCGAGGAACTCTTCGACGTCGATGTGCCAGGTTTCCAGATAGGCGCAGACGGCGCCCTTGCGCTTGCCGCCGTTGTGGACCAGTGCGGCGGCGGTCATGTAGGTCTCGTCGCCCTCGACCTTGAGGTCATGCACCTGGGCGACGGGCTTGATCTCCGTGACCGCTTTGACGCGGGTGAAGATCCAGTTGCCGAGGCGAAACCAGTTGTGCTTAGTCAACGCGGGGACGCCGACCAAGTCCGCAATCTGGGGGACTGCCGGAATGCGCAGGTCGAAGGCGCGGGTGGTGCCGGTGAATGAGAGGACGGAGCCATCATCCGCTTCTGGCTCCCAGGCTCCAGCGTGGGAGCAAGTGCTGACGCTCCAGCGTCGAGTCCGGACCCGTGCCGCTGGAGCGGCCGAGACGGCGTTCCCACGCGGAGCGTGGGAGCGAGCGAGGGATGAGGGGATGCCAAGCCGGAGCAACTGATAACGCAGCCCTTCGGCGAGCGGCGCGGACGCAGAGGTGAAAGACATCTCCTTGCCGCGCGAGACGCCGCCGTCCGTCTCCAGTAGACCCTGGATCAGCGCGAGGGTTTGGTTGTGCGGCAAGTGGCTGAAGCGCCGCGCGATCCGCTTGTTGCCTTCGGTGTCGTAGAGGTCTTCATACGCAAAGGGCAGGTGCGCCTGGTCCAGGCCGACGTACTGGCCGGTCGTGGCGCAGCGGGCGAGCCCGCGACCGAGGCTCCACTTGATCTGCAGGTCGGTCTCGCCGCGGCTGTTCTCCCAGAAGTGGATGCCGCGCTCGGTGAGGTAGTTGCGAACGAAGGCTAGATGTCCGGCGTCCGCCTTGGGGTTGCCCGAGACGCCGAATTCGTAGCCGCCGCTCAGGTGCCCGTCGCCGAGCAGGATGCCGTAGAGGCGAGCGTCGTCTTCGGTCAGCCCCTCGACAGGGACCACCTCGGATGGGATGACCTGCGCGACATAGTCCCCGCGCGACAGCTGACCGGCCTCGATCCAGTCCGGCTTGAAGCGGCCGTCTTCGATCTGCCGCAGGGTCCGTTCGATGCTCTGCTCCATGGGAACGCCCTGGATCGCCCAGAAGGGATGCCCGCCGGTGACCTTGAGGTCGTTGACCGCATGCTTGACGGCGACCTGGACCATGGGCGCGTCTTTCTGGTCGTAGACGAAGTGGTCGGTGACTTCGCGATAGCGGCCGCGCTGGCCGAGCACGAGGTCGCCGACCTTGACGTCCTGGATGGCCTTGGGGCCGTCGGCGGTGAAGACGGTGGTCTCCGGGGCGAAGCATTGGTTGACGGCGACCGCCGTGTCATTCGCGACCTTCAGGAAGGGCACCACGCCCTGGCTCTTGCCGTTGGTCCCCTTGATGTGCGCGCCCATGCCGCGCACGCGGGTCCAGTCGTTGCCGAGTCCGCCGGCGAATTTGGACAGCAGGGCGTTGTCCTTGATGGCGCCGTAGATGCCTTCGAGGTCGTCCGCGACCGTGGTGAGGAAGCAGGAGCTGAGCTGCGGGCGCAGGGTGCCGGAGTTGAACAGCGTCGGCGTAGAACTCATGAAGTCGAAGCTTGAGAGCAGCTCGTAGAACTCGATCGCGCGCGCTTCGCGGTCGATCTCGTTGATGGCGAGTCCCATGGCGACGCGCATGAAAAACGCCTGCGGCAGCTCGATGCGGATGCCGTCGGCGGTGTGGATGAAGTAGCGGTCGTAGAGGGTCTGCAGGCCGAGGTAGTTGAACTGTAGATCGCGCTCGGGGCGGATGGCGGCGCCGAGTCGCTTGAGGTCGAAGCGGCTGAGCTGGCGGTCGAGGTGCTCCAGGTCGCCGGCGCGCTTGATGTAGGCGGCGAAGTAGTCGCCGTAGCGCTCGGCGAGGTCGGCCTGGGTCTCCACGCCGGCCGCGAGACCGAGGAAGCCGAGGGCTTCGCGGCGGGCGATGTCGAGCAGCAGCCGGGCGGCGACCTGGCTGTACTGCGGCTCGCGCTCGATCAGGGTGCGGGCAGACATCACCAACGCCTGACGCGCGTCGCTCTCGCGCACGCCGTCGAAGAGGTTGCGCAGGGTCTCGGTCAGGATGGCTTGGGGGTCGACGGCGTCGAGGTCGCGGCAGGCCTCGTCGACCAGCCGCGCCATGCGCTCGACGTCCAGCGGGCGCGTGCTACCGTCGGCGAGGGTGACGCTGATGGTGGGCGCCTCTTGTAGCTCGGTGCTGGCCGCGCTCTTCTCCGCGCGCTCGCGAGCACGCGCTTCTCGGTAGAGGACATAGTCGCGCGCCACCTTGTGCTCGCCGGCGCGCATCAGGGCCAGCTCGACTTGGTCCTGGATGTCTTCGATATGGACGGTGCCGCCGCCGGGAAGGCGCCGTGTCAGGGCTGCGGCCACTTGCTCCGTCAGTTCCTGTACACGATCGTGGATGCGGCTGGAGGCTGCCGCCGAGCCGCCCTCGACCGCGAGAAAAGCCTTGGTCATGGCGACCATGATCTTGTTGGGGTCGAAATGCGTGACCTTGCCATTGCGTCGGATGACTTGGACCTTGCCGGGGACATAGGCTGCAGTCTCGATGCCAGCATCCTTCTCGGCGGGGCTGGCCGGCTCGGCAGTGGGCTCCTGATGCTGGATCGGATGAGGGTTGGGCTGGCTGCTGGCGGACATGGCTCCTCCTGAAGAACGGGGCTGGGTCAGTGTTGGAAGTATTCGCACGGGTGCTGGCGATCGATGTCAATATATACGTCCATTCTGCTCAGTCAACCACAACATATTGTGAGTAAGCCTGTGTGATGCCTGTCCATTAGCTGTGGATTCTCTGTGGATAAGGCTCTGGCGAAGCGCATGCGATAAGGCGGCGAGACGGGCGGAATTTGGGTCGGAGAATTTGGGTCTGAGAACTGGGACGCTGTGGATAACGCTGGCCGCGGCTGCAACCGAGGGCGCCAGAATGGGGCGCGTCGGCAGAACTCCTCCGGTCTTCTGAGGATCCATGGTCGGCGTCGTTCGGAGGAATGCCTTGCCGATCGCGTTCCTGACTGTGCTCTGGGCGCTCCCCTAACCGCTGGCGGCCAGAATCACGCTGTTGCTCATTGCATCGGCGCACACGATAGGCGTATGAGTGATTGCGGACTGGGATGAATCCGCGTCTATAATCCGACGAAGCCCGTCTGGTATGCCGCGACGAGTCTCGGCCGGTGCTGAAACCGAAGGTCGTGCTGGGACGGTCGTGCTAGGACATCTGATGTCCGCTCAGCGACGACCTTGTGCCAAGCGATAACAAAGATCGATAAACTGGAGGATTGCTGGATGAAAGTGCGCGATGCGATGAGCCGTTCGGTTCGTTCGATCAAGCCGGACACCAAGATCGTGGAGGTGGCTTCCCTCATGTGTCTCTACCGCTTTCATGGCCTGCCGGTCGTGGACGCTGAGGACCATTTGCTTGGCGTCATTGCCGAGAAGGACGTGCTCCACTGCCTTTTTCCCAAGCTCGAGGACTTGATGTCCGAGGGCATGCACTCGGTCGATCTCGACAAGGAGATGGCGCGCTACGGCGAGGTTCTTGACCTCACGGCCGAGGACTTGATGACGAAGAAGCCGGTTTCGGTCGATCCCGACATGCACCTGCTGCGGGCGGCAACCATCATGGTCCGGCACAGCTTCAGGCGCATGCCGGTTGCCGAGGATGGGAAGCTGATTGGGATGCTGAGTTTGGGTGACGTCCACAAGGCGATCTTCCATGCCAACCTGACGGGGTCGCTGAAGGCGGTGCGCGACTAGGAGGCGGCCGTTCTCGGGCGGGTCTGCCCGCCCGAGGGCTCGCGAATCAAGATCCGGGTCAGGCCGGATTGTCGATGTGCGCGTGACGCACTAGCCTGCCCGTACCGCGACCTTGGCTGCTGGGACCCCCGCGTCCTGAGATCGCCGCAGAAGCGGGATGCATGATGAGGCCGCGGCGGTTTGACGCTGCCGCACGTCCGCTGCCAGTCAGTGCGGTCATGAAGTCTCGGTCGCGTGAAGATCCTTGATGCTTTGATTTAGCCTCTTTGATTCAGCCCCTTTAAGATTCAGCCCCTAAGGATCGACGCCCCTGTTCGATCCGCTGGGGAGCGGAGGTTGTGATGTTTCGACTGCTCTCCCTGTCGTGCGCTTTGCTCGCGCTCATGCAAGTGCCTGCGACGATTGTCTTGGCTGCCGGCCAGGACGTGGCCGCAGCGGAGTACGCTGAGGCGATGGCTCTGACCCCAGATGTCGACAATGGTCGGCAGGTCTATCTCACTTGCGCCGTTTGTCACCGTCCGGAAGGCTGGGGGACCATTGATGGGACTTACCCGCAGATCGCCGGGCAGCTGCAGCCCGTTATCGTCAAGCAGCTGACCGACATCCGCGCGCACAGGCGGGAGAATCCCTTGATGCTGCCTTTCTCGGGGCGGCGCATCCTGGGCGGCACCCAGCAGATTGCGGATGTCTCTGCCTATGTCGCTCAGTTGCCGATGTCGCCACGCAATGGTGTTGGCCCAGGCATCGACCTGGAACTCGGTCGGCAGGTCTACATTGATAACTGCGCTGGATGTCACGGTGCAGCGGGGGAGGGGGACTCGGAAGAGGTCGTGCCCGCGATCGCCGGGCAGCATTACCCCTATCTTGTGCGCCAGTTCGAAGCGATACGAACCGGGCGGCGCAATAACGCCAATGCGGACATCGCCGAGCACGTCGCGCAGTATCGGCAGCGCGACGCGGCGGCAATGCTCGACTACGCAGCGCGGCTGCGTCCGCCCGCAGCGAAGATGGCGACCGAAGGTTGGCTGAATCCCGATTTTCCCGCCTACGTGCGCGAGCCGATGGGGCTTCCCCCCTTCCCGCCAGCGCCGCCGATTCCAGCACTGCCTTAGCCGGCCGGAAAGCATTCCCCTGCGGCTGCCGGGGGCTGAGCTGGAGCAGGCTGCGCGACCCGGCAGCAGTTGCGTCCGTCTTGCTTGGCACGGTAGAGGGCCTGATCGGCGCGTTGAATCACGGCGTCTAGCGGCTCGAGCTGCGCGCGCAGCGCGACGCCGAGGCTGACTGTGAGCTTGAGCGAAACGCCCGATTCCAGGCTGCAGCCACGCTGCTCGATAAGGGAGCGCAAACGCTCGGCGTGCATGATCGCACCCTTTTGATTGGCGCCGAGCGAGAAGAGCACGAACTCTTCGCCGCCGAGGCGCACGAGCACGTCGGTCTCCCGGCTCGCCATCCGCATCAGCTCGGCGATCTGCTTGAGTGCTTGATCGCCGGCCGCGTGCCCATGCCTGTCGTTGATCGACTTGAAGTGGTCGATGTCGAGCATGATGGCGGCGAAACCGGCGTGCGGATCACGGTCATGGATGCGACATTGGCGCTTCATGACGTCTTGCATGTAGAGCCGATTGCAGAGGCCGGTCAGGGAGTCGTGAATGGATCTCTGATAGGCCTCCTCGCGCTTGCTGTCGATGGAGCGATAGATCACCTCGCGCTCCAGGGCGACCTGGAGCGGCATGGTGATCTGCTGGATGACCTGCTCGTCCTCGCGGGTGAGTTCGTCGATCTGAGTCAGTTGGAGGAGTGCCACCGCTTCGACGACGTGCGTTTGCGGCGAGATAAGCGGCAGCGTCAGGACGAGCGTGCCGTCCGGGCTCGGATGGGTGCAAAAGCTGCCTAGCCGAATGCTGTGCGCCTTGAGCTGCGGATGCTCGTGGTGGAGCCTGAGCCATTCCTTGTGGTCGATACCGATGAGTCGGGCGATGCCTTCAGGGATGGGGTCCCTTACCCCGGAGAATTGGTTCTCGGGGCTGAGCGTCAAGACCGTGCCGTCTTCGAGCCTGGTGTAGTAATCGATACGCTCGACCGGCAGGCCTCGGCTCACGACATGGAGCAGCCGGGCGGCGATATCGCGAAAGTCGCGGTAGAGGAGCATCGTTTGGGTGATCTCGCGCAGCGTCGTATTGAGCCGCGAGAGGCGTTGGATGTCCGTATTCTCCTTGGCATGGAGGTAAATACCGCAATCCAGGTGGCTGAGCTGCTCCACCATGAAGGGCACCAGGTGCTCCGGGATGATGGAGCCATGCTGAGGGGCGATGACCTTGACCTCGTGCTCGGCAATCTTCGTCAAGGCGAAGTCCAGGATGTCTGGACTCGGGATGTAGTGCTCGTGGAAGGGGCGCATCGACTCGAAGTAGGACTCGTCTTCGGCCAAGAGTCTTGGCTGCTCGGTGAAGCCTCCGAAGAGATCGCTGGAGAAGAGCACACCCGTGCTCTTGTCAAAGGTGCAAATGGCTCCGGGAAAGTGGGCGTAGGGCGTGAAGATGAAGGCAAGCTCGCGGTCCTCGAGCTGGAGACGCCAGTCGTTCTTGTCTACCAGCCAGAAGGGGGTGCGGATGCCATAATGCTTGAGCAGCGTCTGCGTTCGCCAGTGCGTGACCACGACGGCGTCGGGGCGGTCGATGAGGGCGTCTAGCGTTGGCAGGGAGGCGGCGATGTCTGGGTCTTGGTGCTGGCAGATGAAGTAGCGGATAGCGGTGAAGGGGATGACTTCTTCGATCTTTTCGCGTGTGTGCGCGAATGTCAGCAGGGAGCCTGGGTCGATGAGAACGGATTGGTCTCCTTGCTCGATGAGGTAGACGTGGCACTGGAAGATGTCATCCTCCAGCAGGTGTCCAACCCACCAGATGCGTGGCCCGATTTCGACGGCATGCCGGGTGTCGGCGTGTTGCAGATGGGCGAGCTGGGTGTCGAATGCGCTCATCCTAGATCCGGCGCTTGGAACCGCGGAGACGCCTCACCCAGAAGGGGTGCCTTGATGCTGGTACAGGGCATTGAAAGCCTTTGTGGTCTGCGCGCTCTTCTTGGTCTGCGCGCTCTTTGTGGTTCAACGGATCTTTTCGGGTTCATGGTTCTCTCCGTCCACCTTGTCGGTGCCGCAGATCTCGATGGGGACGACGTCCGCTGATGCCTTCCCTGTCGGCGATTCGTGCGGGCTCGGCTCCATCCATTCGGGACGGCACGCCTCGGCGTCGATCTGTTACTCGGCGCGAAGCGCGCTATTGGCCCGCCAGCTCGGCCGCAGCGGACTCGATGACTCGCGTCTCGGTGAGCGGGTAGGCGGGAATCTGGAGCCGCTGCAGCCTTGCTTGGTAGGCGGTGCAGTATTCGTTATGGAAGGTCAGGAAGAGCGGATGTGCAGCGACCTCCTGGACCTCTTGGACGAAGGAGAGGTAGTTTCGCGTTTGGCTCATATGATAGCTCGACGGCTCGTCTTGCAGGCGAAATCGCTCCACGCGCGCGTCCCAGAGCGGATAGACGGCGGGGCTTGAGAGGTGCAGGACCTTGGCCGCGCCGATCAGCGAGCCGAGGCAGTCAGCGATCGGCTCGATCACCTCGGCGGCGATCAGCGGGGCCTCTCCGCTTGCCATCGCAAGCGATGCCGCCGCGTGCTCCAGTTGGCTCATGTCCAGGTGCAGGGGGCTCGGCATCCAGGCATAGACCAGGCTGGCGCTGCGCAGCAAGGTCTCGATGGCGTCGGCCCCAGGGATGCGCGCCGTTGCAAGCAGAATGGGATAGGTTCGCAGGAAGGCGGCTTCGCGGGCATTGCTTCGATGCCCGCTGGCACGCACGAGGTCGACGGCGCTGTAGAGGAGTTCGATATTCATGGTCGAGGACCCTATTGTCTGCACCCGGCTGGTTTCGCCGGCTGCAGCTGAGCGGGGAGCAGCCTCTCTCGGCTGGACGCTATGATGATCCTGCTGAGTCGCGTCGCAGGCCAAGAGTCACTGTCGCGAATTGCTTAGTCGGTCAACCTTTGCCTTCGGTTCCGCCCAGACTGAAAGATTACTGGCCCGTCAGGTCGGTGATCTTGGCCGCTGTGCGGGAGCTAGGTTGTTGAGTGTAATCATAGTGCTTAACCTGACGACGGATATTGCGCTGGATGATGACGCCGAGGACCGACCAGGCTAGACCCTCGAGCTCGATGTCCGGATAGAGCGCGTTGAGCGCGACCAGGCGCTCTTTGCCGGCCGCGTCCCGTGCATACTGGCGGAACCAGCGCACGCCCTCGACATCCGCGAAGACGAACGCATGATTCGGGCACTGGTCCGTGGGCTCGATGATGACGATACAGCGGTCGGGAAACTCCGGCTCCATCTCGTTACCGAGCACCTGGAGTGCATAAGGCTCGTGGAGGCTGCAGCCGGAGCCCGCCAGTTCTAATTCGCTCATGATAGGTCCTCGCTAGCTTCGCTTCACTGGGGCGTCGCCTAATTGAAGGGGTTGCGCTGTGAAGGGGTTTGCGCTGGGGTTAGGGCGACAGGGCAAAAGCTCAAGATGATCGCACCCGCTCGGCGGCGGGCCAAGCCGAGCTGCGCAAACGTCCTGTCCATTGTCCGTGCTGGGCAGGTGGATATCTGCGATGATGAAAAATTGACGCTTTGCGCGGAAGACCTGCCCCAATGTGAGAAGGCGATGACTGGCCTGTGGGCGGCTTGTCCGCGAGCTGGGCCTGGTGGGGCCGACTTTTGCGAGTGCGCTCGCCTCCTCTTTGGGTACATATCTTCGGAAGCAGTCTCGGCGACCGAGTCACAGTAGGGCATGAAGACACAAGGCCAAATGAATCGAGTCTTTGCGACCGAGCGGATCCATGGGGACCGTCGGGATTGGCATAATCTGCGCGGCATGCTGCCCTTTCTTTGGGAGTTTCGCGGGCGCGCCGCGCTGGCGCTGGGGTGCCTCATCCTCGCCAAGGTGGCGAATGTCGGTGTGCCTCTGATCCTCAAGGACATCGTCGACGCCTTTCAGCATGTCGAGGCGCAGACGCTGATCCTGCCGTTCAGTCTCTTGCTCGCCTACGGCGCGCTCAAGCTCAGCGCCTCGCTCTTCAATGAGCTGCGCGACGTGGTCTTCGCGCGGGTGCGCTATCGGGCCATGCGGCGCCTGTCGACGCGCGTGCTGGAGCATCTGCACCGGCTCTCGCTGCGCTACCACCTGGAGCGCCAGAGCGGGGCCATCAGCCGTGACCTGGAGCGCGGCACGCGTTCGGTCTCGACCATCATGAACTATCTGGTGTTCAGCGTGATGCCAGTGGTGGTCGAGTTCTCGCTGGTCGGCATCATCATGATCGGGCGTTATTCGCCTTACTTCGCCTTGGTGACCTTCGGCACGGTCGTCGTCTACTTCGCCTTTACCTTCGCCATCACCGAGTGGCGCATGGAATACCGGCACCGTATGAACAGGCTGGACTCGGAGGCCAACAGCCAGGCCTTCGACAGTTTGATGAACTACGAGACGGTCAAGTACTTCGGCAACGAGCCCATGGAACTCAAGCGCTACGACGGGACGCTGGAGGAATGGGAGGAGATGGCGGTCAAGAGTCAGACCTCCATGTCGCTGCTGAACTTCGGTCAAGGCGCCATCATCGCCATCGGCGTCACCGGCATCATGGCCCTCGCGTCCGAGGGCGTCGTGTCTGGCGCCATGAGCGTGGGCGACCTGGTCCTGGTCAACGCCCTGATGCTGCAGCTCTTCATCCCTCTGGGTTTTCTCGGCATCGTTTACCGCCAGATCAAGTACGCCCTGGCGGACATGGACCTGGTCTTCAAGCTGCTGGAGCGCGAGCCGGAGATCGTCGATCGCCCCGACGCCAAGCCGCTGCGGCTGAGTGAGGGTGGCATCCGGTTCGAGCAGGTCGATTTCCACTACCAGCCGGAGCGCAAGATCCTTCACGGCCTGGAGTTTGCGATCGAGCCCGGCCAGAAGATCGCGGTCGTCGGCCACAGCGGTGCCGGCAAGTCGACCCTGGCGCGTCTGCTCTTCCGCTTCTATGACGTGACGGGCGGGCGCATCCTGATCGACGGTCAGGATCTGCGCGACCTGACGCAGGCGAGCCTGCGCGCCGCCATCGGTATCGTTCCCCAAGATACGGTGCTCTTCAACGACAGCATCCGCTTCAACCTGGCCTATGGACGGCCTGGCGCGACCTTTCAGGAGATCGAGCGCGCGGCGGAGATGGCGCATATCCGCGCCTTCATCGAAAGCCTGCCGGACGGATGGGAGACGGTCGTCGGCGAGCGCGGGCTCAAGCTCTCCGGCGGCGAGAAGCAGCGCGTCGCCATCGCGCGCGCCATCCTCAAACGCCCGCGCATCCTCATCTTCGACGAGGCGACCTCCTCGCTCGACAGTCACACCGAGCAGGCGATTCAGCAGACGCTGTCCGAGGTCGCCGAGGACCACACGACCCTGGTGATCGCGCACCGCCTCTCGACCGTGGTTGACGCCGACCGCATCCTGGTGATGGAACAGGGGCGCATTCGCGAGCAGGGCACGCATCGCGCGCTGCTGGAGGCAGGCGGGCACTATGCGTCTATGTGGGAGCTGCAGAAGCGCGAAGGCGTCGAGGCGCTGCCCTAGCAGCAACCTTGGGTGCGCCGGCAGATCGACCAGTTGTCCCCGATCAGGGCGCACGGCTACCATGGGTCGGCACGACCAACTCCAGAAGACCGCTTTCAGCGGTCCACCCACCGAAGAGGACAGCTCGATGATGATCCGTTTCACTGCCGCATTGGCGGCCCTGACCTGCTCGTCCGCGGTTTCCGCTGCGACCTTCATGGATGCCGATTGGGCGTCGGCAGCCTGCTCGGCGTGGAACAGCACGCCGGCCCTCACCAATGATCTCGGCGGCGATGCCTGGGCCGGGAACGACGCTGGACGCGGCTACAAGGTCATCCAGCTCTATCGCGCCAAGTGCGGCGCTGGGTCGAAGGTCGAGCTGGAGATCCGCAACAAGGACGGCAAGGCGCATTGCGAGCGCGGCGGTGCGGTGCAGCACGCGACCCTGGATCCCAAGGTGGACTACCTCATGTACGCCTCGGACGAGGATTGGGACTGCATGGGCAAGGGCAGTTTCGGATGTGGCGCCATGGGCGCCATGATGACCGGGAAGCTCAAGTTCCAAGGACCCAAAGGTGAGGCGATGGGCGTCATGGGTCCCTTCGACAACTTTCTTCTCCTGACCGGCAAGGTTCCTGGGGAAACGGCTGCCTGCCCGAAGTAAGGCACCTTGCCTCTTCCCAGCGTTGTCCGGTCCGGCTGGGCGCTGGGGCGAGGCCAGCGGGCTTCACCCGGCGGGTGAGTTGCGGGAGCCCTCCATCTTTCGTTGCGATCAGTGCGTTGCATGCAGCAGGCAGCGGTCGGCTGCTGGATCTAGGTTGAAGACTGACTGGGCCTTATGATGGTCGTCATCTTGGCCCAACGCATCGCGCACCTTCGACCCAAATGACCCTCTTCGCCCCACGTCTCCGACTGGACCCGGATCAACGCTCGGAGGTCGCGCGCGTCCGTGACCTCTTGCGCGAGTCGCGACTGATGGTGCCCCTGCTCACCATTGTCGTTGCCCTTGCGCTTTCCGTTGTGTTCCTCCTGGCTGACTCTGACGCGCCGGGGCCGGGCGGTTTCGCACGGCTGAGCCTGGTCTCTCTGCTGCTCGCCGCAGCCGCGGGCTTTTTCGCTTGGGCCAGGCTGCGTGCGCAGCTGCTCATTCCCCTGGTGCGTCTCGAGCACTCGCTGACGCGTGTCTGCCAGGGCGAGCCGGGTGCGAGCGATACCCTGTCCAACGTGGGCGTGCTGGGGCCAATCGCACAGGATATCCGCAGCCTGAACGAAGAACTCACAGACCTCTACGAGGACATGGACAACCGCGTGGCGCGCCAGACCAGGCGGTTGGCCCAGAAGACCGCGTCGCTCAAGATTCTCTACGACGTGGCGGCTGGTATCCATCAGACCGAGAGTGTCGAGGAGCTGCTGCTGCGGTTCCTGCGCGTGCTCAAGGAGATGATCAACGGCCGTGCCGCGACGGTGCGCTTGGTGATGCCGGATGGCACGCGCCGCTTGGTTGGCTCCATCGGACTCGATGACGGCTTGGTGCGTGAGCAGGACATGACGCCCGTGGACCTCTGTATCTGCGGCAGCGTGTTGGCGCCAGGGGATATCCTCTGCGACAACGATGCCCGCTATTGCTCGCGCATCTATGGCCGGCGCATGTTCGCCAGCTCCGAGATGGAGGTCGTGACCGTGCCTTTGGAGCATCGCGATGAGCTGCTCGGCGTCTACAGCATCTTCGTCGATCGGCCCGGCTTGAAGTCCCGCGAGGACATCATGGATCTGCTCTTCACCGTCGGGCACCACCTGGGGGTGGCGATCGCCAAGCAGAGATCCGATGCCGAGGCGCATCGCGCGTCCATCTTGGAGGAGCGTAACGCGCTGGCCCATGAGCTGCACGACTCGCTGGCCCAGACGCTCGCCAGCCTGCGCTTTCAGTGCCGCATGCTGGGCGATTCACTGGCCGGCAGCCCCATCCCGCCCGAGGCCCGCAACGATCTCAGCCGCATCCGCAATGCCCTGGACGAGGCCCACACCGAGCTGCGCGAGCTGCTAAGCAGTTTCCGCGCCCCGCTGGATCGGCGCGGCTTGGTTCCAGCGCTCGAGAAGCTGACCAAGCGTCTGGGGCAGGAGACGGGTGCCCATGTGCTCTTTCAGAACGACTGTCGGCCCTTCGAGCTGTCCGCAACCGAGGAGCTTCAGCTCCTGCGCATCGCCCAAGAGTCCCTTGCCAACGTCCGCAAGCATGCCAAAGCACATACCGTGCGGGTTCTGCTGACGCGCGAGGCGGGCGGTCAACATGTGCTGCTGATCGAGGACGATGGGGTTGGGTTCAGCGCCCCGGCCGACGGCGCTCAGCCCGGTGAGCGCATCGGGCTCTCAATCCTGGAAGAGCGCGCGCGCCGCATCGGCGCCGAGCTGCGCATCGAGAGTGAGCCCGGCGAGGGGACGCGGGTCGAGGTCATGTTCGAGGTCAATCGGCGCCCGCCGCGCCCATCGCTGGAGGCTGCCTGATGCGCGTACTCTTGATCGACGACCATGCACTCTTCCGGTTCGGGCTCCAGGAACTGCTGGAGCGCCGTGGGATCCAGGTGGTCGCCGCCGTGGGCGACGCCACCGCTGGTGTTCAGAAGGTCGCCGAGACGCGTCCTGACGCGGTGCTGCTGGACATGCGGATGCCGCAGCTCTCCGGGCTCGACCTGCTGCGGGAGCTGCGTGCCGCTGACCAGACCATGCCGATCGCGATGCTCACGACCAGCGCGGAGGAGCGTGACGTCATCGATTCCCTTCAGGGCGGCGCCCAGGGCTATCTGCTCAAGGACATGGAGCCAGATGCCTTGATCGCCGCGCTCGGCGAGATCGTGCAGGGCAAGACGGTCGTCGCGCCCGAGTTGGCCATCGTGCTCGCCAAGGCGGTCCAGGGTGAGGCTAAGGTGGCACAGCCGCAGAACGGCGCCACCGACCTGACGCCGCGCGAGCAAGAGATCCTCTGCCACCTTGCTGAAGGGCAAAGCAACAAGGCCATCGCGCGCCGATTGGGGATCTCGGACGGTACCGTCAAACTGCATGTGAAGGCGATCCTCCGCAAGCTGGAGGTGCACTCGCGCGTGGAGGCGGCGGTGATCGCGGTGGAGCGCGGGCTGTGCGAGCGCGCCGTGACCCGTGACCCTGGCCTGCCGAGCTAGCGGCCGCCTGTTACCTCGGGTTGAGGTACGGACATCCAATGATTCCGAGTCTCGCACTGCGGATTTTGAATGCGCGGGCTTGCATGGTCGGGCTATGGTCTTCAGCTCAGCAGTGTTTAGGCGCGTATCGGTCAACCGAGATCGCAGCTTCGCAGAATCACAGAGGAGATGTTGCACCCGTGAAGAACTTCTTAGAGCTTATCAAGAACTGCCTCACTGACATCCGAGAGATCATGCCCTGGGATCTCGAGGAGCGGCTGGAAGAGAATCCCGACCTGCTCATCGTCGACGTGCGCGAGCCAGGGGAGTTTGCCGCCATGCACATTCAGGGATCATTGAACGTGCCGCGCGGTATTCTGGAGTCTGCCTGCGAGTGGGACTATGAGGAGACGGTGCCCGAGCTGGTGCGGGCGCGCGAGCGCGAGGTGGTGGTGGTCTGCCGCTCAGGCTACCGCAGCGTCTTGGCGGCCCATTCGATGAATGTTCTGGGGTACAAGGATGTCGTCTCGCTCCAGACCGGGCTGCGTGGCTGGAAGGATTACGAGCAGCCGCTCGTCGATGCGGAGGGGAGGTCGGTTGATCTCGATGATGCGGATGTCTACTTCACGCCACGCCTGCGCTCGGAGCAGATGCGTCCGAGTGCTGGCTGACCAGCAGTTCTCTGCCGTCGGCGTCAGTCCTCTTAGGCGATTGCCCGACTGGCTCCTGGATGGGGCGTTGTGGCATTGATCGGGCTAGCTGCTCGCCTCAGGATTTGCGCGACCACCGGCCAATGCCTGCAATTCCCGCCAGGCTGGACGCGAAGAGCCAGACTGCGCTCGGGATCGGCACCGCGACGCGGTCGTCAAGGCCGCCGAGTTGCTTCGGAGAGGTCAAGATACTGTCCATGTCCGCCACGAAGTTCAGGCTTTGTCCTGCACTGAAGAAGCTGGTCTCACTGAACTCGAGCGTCAAGGTGTTGTAGAGATCTCCGAGGGCGCGTTGATTACCGATTGCGACCTGATCCGAGTAGGTCACCGCAAGCCCTTGGCGCTGACCCTCGAGCGCGAAGGCCCCACCCGCCTTGGAGCCGGCCGTTCCGCTTCCGTCCTGGTCGGTCACATCGACATCGAAGACCGAGCGGCCTGGAGCAGCATTGAGGACGAGCCTGGCGATGGATGGCGCCCTGTCGGTGGAGCTGGTGCTCGGTGCGTCCATGCTGAGGGTCCAAGCGGACCGAAAGGTGTCTCCCGACTGCGTCAGTGACCAGCCGGAGCCCATGACCCCGCCGGATGCGGCGTCGCTACTGGCCCAGCTCAGGCTTTCGGATGCCCCGTTCGAGAAGAAGGCCGTCACCTCGAGGCCCTCGATCATGGCGCCCGTTGTCCGATATTCCGTGATCGCACGGGCCTCATGGGTGATTCCGGGCTCGTAGCGGATCGAGATCGCAAAGGCGTTTCCGACCAAGCCAGGCGAGAAGGCCAGGACCAAGATGAGTGCGAAGCGTCTAGTGCTCATGTAATTACTTGCTCGTCGATTCCCTGAGTCCGCTTGCCGCATCATTTAAGACACGATGGTTTTCGCGCTGTGTGGTCATCTCGCGAATCCGTCGTAGAGGCAAGCGTTTCATTGCCCGGGCCGCGGGCATCGGCTGCTCGTTACTGCAATCTATAATGCAGCTTGCGTGCCTCGATCGAAACAAGGGCACGGCTGATCTGGGCGATTCCTAATTCGCTCTGTAAATTAGCCTTCCTAACTAAAAGAAAACTAAGGGCTGAGTACTCTGACAATTCACCTTGTCAATGCCTTGAGTGATGGCGTCGCCAGTTCTTGATTTTACCGCTGATCGGAAAAGCGATACCGTTGATCAGTATTGAAAAATGCCTTGTCACACTTGCGATTCGTCACTTTCGTCGCAGGTTTGCGACAGGGGCTTGTGACAATGCAAAGCCGGGTTGCTCCTGCATCCTTGATCCTAGCATACACGCCGATATGCGCACGTCTGGCTCGCTCTTGAGACGAATCAAGCTGGCGCTTGAGCAGGTGGAGGGGTCGGAAGGGGGGGCGGAACCCTTGGGTCTAGAATCCTTAAGAGGGCGCAGAATGCTTGCAGATGAGTCAAATTTCGATGAAGCCTCCGACCATCCAAGGCCGTCGGTATCGGTATCGGTATCGGTATCGGGATCGGGATCGGTATCGGTATCGAACCGACGATAGCGATCCCGATGGCATGACTCGTCGGTCTCAGGCGAAGCCTCGCTAGACAAGGGCCTCGCGATACCAGCGGCCGTCTCTGTAAGCCAGGGCTTCGGCGGTAGCTTCGTGCCACTGCGCAAGGACGTGCCGATGCAATAACTCGCCGCCGAGATCGATGCTGTGATCACCGGGCCGGTGTGTGTGACCGTGAACCAAGCGGTTCGCTGCGTAGCGGCGCAGATAACGGACGACGGTGTTTTGGTTGACGTCCATGATGTGCTCGGCCTTTGCCGAGGTTGCGGCGCCGCTCTTACGTCTGTAGTTCGCAGCAAGGGCCCGCCGGCTCGCCAGCGATTTGCGGCGGAACAGCCAGATGACGAGGGGGTTGCGGATGCGACGCCGGAATCGCTGATAGGGGATGTCGTCGCTACAGAGCAGGTCACCGTGCATCAGCAGGACGCGCTCACCGCCGAGTTCGAGCGCGGTCGGATCCTTGAGCAGTTGGCAGTGCGTTTCGCGGCAGAAGGTTCGGCCGATGAGAAAGTCCCGGTTGCCGTGCATGAGCGCGCAGTGCGTGCCCGCCTCGACAAGCCGACGGAGGGCGGCACGAACCTCGATGTAGGCCGGCGCGTCGTCATCGTCACCGATCCAGGTCTCGAAGAGGTCGCCAAGGATGAAGAGCCGCTCTGCCTGACGGGCCCGTTCGCCGAGAAAGCGCAGCAGCAGTTCGATGGTCGCGGGCCGTTCTGGTGCGAGATGGAGGTCGGAGATGAAGAGGGATTCGCCCGATGAGCGCGTCATGACTGCTCCTTCACGGGCGATTTGGGCGTGCGCTTGCGCAGGGTGCCTGGGTCGCGCGCGGCGGCCGGTTCCCTGCGCGCCTTGGGTCAATCCTCACTGACATCCATCCAGCCCTGCAGCGCGGCGACCAAGGCTTGGGCCTGTGCTCGGCTGGAGATGTTGAACTTGGATTGCTGGCGATACTCGCCACTGCGCTTCTGATAGCGGCGGATGGTGTAGCGCTCCGGGCCGTATTCGGCCTTTGCGCGATCCCAGTCCTGATAGCGGAAGAGGATGGTGGTCCAGCTTCCCTTGGATAGGATGACCTTGTCGAGTTCCTTCGTGGTTTCGATGCCGTCTTCCGTATAGCTTACGGTCAAGTCTTCGATCCGCTCCGTCATTGTGGCTTCCTCTGTGTCTCAGGTGATAATGCAGCGTCGGATGCGCCATTGCGCTTGAGCAGTTCGACGATGTTGCGGCCGTCGTCATGCGACTGCTTCGCTTGCTTCAGGGCCAGCGTCAAGGGCCTCTGACCGTCGCGATCTGGCTGGTTGACGTCGGCTCCGAGTGTGATCAAACGTGCCAGGGTGTCCAGGTGGCCCCTGGCGATGGCGAGGTGCAGCAGGGTATCACCGGCGTCGTCGACTTGGGACAGGCTCGCGCCGCGACGCAGCAAAAACTGGAAACTGTCGCGGTCGGAAACGCCGGCTTGGACCAGCTCCGCGAGCATCGCCTGCGGGTTGATCGAGGTGCCTTCGCTCAGCAGCATGTCGGCGACCTGGGTCTTGCCATTGCCCAAGGCGACGCGCAGTGCGCTCTCGCCGGCCGCGTTGCGGGTCTCTGGGTCAGCGCCATGCTCGACCAAGGCGCGGGCGATCCTGACGCGGCCGTCGTGGGCCGCGACGTGCAGCGGATAATTACCGTCGATGTCTGGCTGGTTGATATCGGTTTTCCAGTAGAGGTGCCGCATCACCTGGTTCAGATCGCCCGAATGCACGGCGCGATAGAGGCTCAAGGTGGGAGGCTCTGGTTCGGTGCAGGCCGCAATCAAGGCGGCGACCGCGAGAAGAAAAACGAGTATTGGGCGATACATAGGCATGAGCCCTTTGCGACCGTCTCCTTTGCGACTGTCTCGGTAGAGGCCCGCGATGGTAATTCCGGTGCTTGTGGCCTCGCAACCCGGCGCTGTCTGCCGGCACGCGTTGCGCTTCCTTTTTGTGCCGTCTGCTCTTGTGCCGCCTCGCCGCCCGAGCCCTGGGCGTCTCTGAGGACAGCCTCTACCGAGGAAGGTGGGAATTGGGATGATCGGAAAACTGGCCTTGACTCTATTGGTGCTCTTTGGCGCCTATGCCGTTCTGCGCGCGCGCTGGCGCTCGGAGCGTGTCGCGCGCGGCCTCGAACCGCCGTCTGCTCCGCTTCTGCCGCGCGGCGCTGCCCGGTTGGCCGCCGCAGTGGTCTTGGCCATCATGGCGGGAGGCAGCGTCCTGGTGATGCTGCAAGGCTGGCTCGAGACGCGTGAGGTCGTTCAGGTCCAAGTGGTGAACGCCAACACGGGTGAGGTGATCACCTACCGTGCCCATCGCGGCGACGTGGGTGGTCGCCAAATCCAGACCCTGGACGGCCGCCAGGTTCGGCTCGCAGATGTCGAGCGCATGATCATTTTGCCGGTGGACAGCCCTGCTGCTCCCTGATCGACCCTCGAATCCTCGAGGGCGCAAAATGCTTGCAGATGAGTCAAATTTCGATGAGGCGTCCGACCATTCAAGGCCATCGGTATCGGTATCGAACCGACGATCCCGATCCCGATGGCATGACGCGTCGGTCTGAGGCGAAGCCCCGCTAGTGCTCTTTCGGGCCATAGATCTCGCCGCCGTGCCGCGCATAGTCGCGCAGCAGCGCGCTCGCCTCCTGTCGCAAGATGTCCCTAGTGACCTCAATGCCGCGCTCGGCGTAACCCCGTTGCCAGTCCGAGGGCTTGTGGCCCTCGTCGAAGCCGATCGCGCGGGCGTCGGCGTCGCGCGCCGCGCAGACCAAACGCTCGACTCCGGACCAAGGGATGGCGCCGAGACACATGGCACAGGGCTCCGCGCTGCTGTAGATGACGCAGCCGCCGGGGACGGCCTGACTCAAATCGTAGTGTCCAAGCCGTTGCTGGGCGCTGGCGATTGCCACCATCTCTGCGTGGGCGATCGAACAGTGTGAGGCGACGACCAGATTGACGCCGACGGAGATCAGCTCGCCGCTCTGCGCATCGAACAAGGCCGCGCCGAAGGGGCCGCCCGTTCCGGCGCGGATGTGGGCGCGTGTTAGATCCAAGACCAGCTGCATCCGCTGCGCGTCTCCGCTCAGCCTTGACTCCCGTGCGTCGAGGAAGCCCTCAACCCATTCTGGTACGACAATCTCGATCTTTCTCACCCCAATGCCCTCCTACGCGCGCTTGTTTCTCAAGATTTCGGTTCCAGATTCTCGACACAGATCAACGCGACGGCGGCTCTGACCTCAACTCAGGGTTGGCCGGCCGCCAGAGAACTCAGACCACCCAACGGAGGGCTCAATGTATAAATCACTACTGCCGCTGGCTCTACTTGCAAGTCTCGTATCCGCGCCAACGCTTGCCGACTGGTCGCTAGACCCTGCTCGGTCGGCGGTCACCTACGTCACGATCAAGGCCAAGGATGTCGCTGAGAACAATAGTTTTACCGAGATGCAGGGCTCCATCGACAGCAGCGGTCAAGCAGAGGTTTCCCTCATGCTCGACAGTGTCGAGACTCTGGTGCCGATTCGCAACGAGCGCATGCGCGAGATCCTCTTCCAGACCACGGACTACAAAGAGGCAACGCTCACCGCCAAGGTGGATCCCGAGGCGATCACGGCTCTCGGTGTCGGCGAAATGACTCAAATTGCCGCCGAGGGCAACCTGACCCTCCACGGCAAGACCCAGCCCATGACCTTGTCCATTCGGGTCGCGAAGCTCGATGACGCGACCCTCTTGGTGGCAACAACCAAGCCATTGCTCGTGGACGCGGCCAAGTTCGGCCTCGGCGACGGTGTCGAGAAGCTCCGCGAGATTGCCGGCCTCGATAGCATCAGCGACGCCGTACCTGTCACCTTCGTGGTGACCTTCGTGAGCACGCCGGCCGCCGCACAATGATGAGCTGCGGGCGGGCGCAGGCTTGTCTTAGCATCGCTCCTCTGCTGACGGATGACGCGCCTAAGCCCGAGGACGCTCACGGATCGAGCGTCCTAAAATCCTTGAGGGCGCAAAATGCTTGCAGACGAGTCAAATTTCGATGAAGCGTCCGATCATCCAAGGCCGTCGGGATCGGGATCGAACCGACGGTAGCGATCCCGATTCCGATAGCCATCCCGATGGCATGACGCGTCGGTCTGAGGCGAAGCCTCGCTAGTGGTTTAGAGGGTTTAGAACGCAAGCGCGCACCCCAGGACTTAAGTCGGTATCATCGCGCATCGGTATCCGTGCTAACTGCCGAGGGGAGGCAAATGGGCTGATGCTCCAAGCAGCCTGGCGTTTCAAGGCGTCTTCAGAGTCGGGCCGACCAGATCTGCTCGATAAAAACTGCGCGCGTGCGGCGGGCAAGCGTGCGATCTGTGCTCTGAGCAGCGATCCAAGTGCGGTCATGGCCGGACCGGCTGGCCTGCCTCATCGCGGTCACCTGCGAGGACGCTCATGACCTCCAAGGTGAGTGACGTCCTGCGTTACTGCCCCAATCTGCCCTCCTTGCCAGGGGTCGTGGTTCGCATCGTGGAGATGGGCCGCGATCCGGACGTGAACATCGGCGCCCTGGCCGGCTTGTTGGCGAAGGATCCCGCACTTTCGAGCCGTATGCTCCGTGTCTGCAATTCCCCGCTCTATGGCCAGCGTCGGACCACGACCAATCTGCATCAGGCCGTGATGCTTCTGGGGCTCAATTCCACCATGACCATGGCGCTGAGCTTCACG
Organism: Thiorhodococcus mannitoliphagus; assembly: GCF_010915725.1. Classification (GTDB taxonomy): domain Bacteria; phylum Pseudomonadota; class Gammaproteobacteria; order Chromatiales; family Chromatiaceae; genus Thiorhodococcus; species Thiorhodococcus mannitoliphagus. Next base: position 1,303 of record NZ_JAAIJR010000014.1, on the reverse strand, counting down.
CTGTCGGACCTTTTTGGCGCCGCAAAGGCCCAAAAGAGCGCCTTGGAGCGCGTTTGGAAGCGGTCGATCGTCACTGCCTTGGCGGCCCGAAAGATTGGCGAGCGTGCGGGGCTGGGCTCGCTCGACGAACTTTATCTCGGCGGTTTGCTGCAGGATCTCGGTATCTTGGCCCTCTATGCGGCCGTGCCAGACCGCTACCTCCCCTTGCTCGAGCAGTACGACGATCATCAAAGCTTTGTGCGTCTCGAGCGCGATGCCCTCGGTTACGATCATGGCGAAGCTGGCACTTGGCTGATGCAGCATTGGGGGATGCCGGAGCGTCTTGCGATGACGGCACTGGCCGTGCACAGCCCGGATAGCGATGCGCTGGATGACGAGCAGAAGCAGTTCGTATATCCGGTGGCGGTCGGTGCTCAGCTCGCCGATTTCGTCCTGTCCGAGGGCTCGGCGGATGCTATGGAATCGGCGGCCAGTTCTGCCAGCGATTGGCTCGGCTTGGCCCCGGACAGCTTGGCGTCGTTGGTGGAAGATGTCGTGACTGACTTACCCGAGGTGGGCGCACTCTTCGAGCTGGAGGTCGTCTCACAAGCCATGGCGTTCGGGCTCGCCGATCAGGCTCGCGAGATCCTCGCGACACGCAATCTGCGGCTCATCCAGCAGGCGACGGAGCACCACCAGCGCTTCATCGAGATGGAGCAGGCCGCTGAGTTGCTGCAGAAGGCCGCCATCCACGACGCCTTGACCGGGCTGCACAACCGGCGTCATTTCGATCAGATCCTGGACATCGAATTCGGCCTCGCGATCGACAACGCCTGGCCGCTGACCCTGGGCTTCATCGACCTCGACCATTTCAAACAGGTCAACGATACCGAGGGCCACCTGATCGGTGACGCCGTGCTGGTCAAGGTCGCTGGCGTGCTGAAGAAGAACCTGCGCGAGCGCGACTACATCATGCGCTACGGCGGTGAGGAGTTCGTGGTGCTCCTGCCAGGCCATGGGCTGGAGGGTGCTCTCAAGGTCTTCGAGCGGCTCAGGGCTGCCGTTGAGCAGACCTTGCACCTTGGTGAGTCCGGCGGGCGCTTCCATGTCACCACCTCGATCGGGATCGCCGCGCACATGGATGGTGAGTGCCGCTTGGAGGATTCGATCGATCTGGTCCGCGCCGCCGATCGCGCCCTCTATGACGCTAAGCGCTTGGGCCGAAACCGGATTGTTGTCGCTGCTTAGGTGATTTCCGAATAACAGTTTACCCGGTTAAGATGGGATTTACTCAACAGACTGACCCTATCGAGTCCGACCATGT
>NZ_JAAIJR010000149.1 GCF_010915725.1 Thiorhodococcus mannitoliphagus | reverse complement strand
CGCTGAGACAACGATGCCGATAGAAAAAAATGATGGACAGGAGGCAAATCGGACTTGCGTCAGAACAGAGTATCTACAGCTCGGGCGATTGCAATATTCAGACAGCCTCTAACGCTCGCGGCCATTGTAGAGCACCATCGGCAGCAGCGGCGGCAGCCCCCGAGCAGCAGAATTCCGGATGGCTGAACAGCTCCTTGTAGCCGGTGTCGTGGTGCTTGACCATGGCCCCTTCCCCTGCTCTGACGGCGCATCAGGCTAGCGCCGAGCCTCAGCCCGCACAATCCCGCAGCGTCCGCGCGATTCCCTTCGACAGAGCTGCCCACCTCATCTGAGGAAAATCCTCCGGCTCCACCATGCCGTGCAATGGGAGACCCGACCCCGATGGGAGCTCGCAACGTCCGGTTCTCTGCCAGCAAGCGCTCCCTCTCCAAAATGATGCGGTACGCACGCTCACCACATCCTACGGAGAGACTGTCTAGGGGGAGACTGTTTGCTGGATCGCGTTCGTTTCACAGTCGGGTGGCTCCACGCTAGCCGCAACACCTGCCAAACGTTTCCCCAAGTCCGGTGATATTTCCTGTGCCTCACGCCATATCGCGCCGAAATGCATTCGCGCTAACTGTATTCTGGCTTGTTGCAGTGAAACTGAAATGATTCTTAGCCCTTCCGCATTGACCGCCTGGTCGACTTCCCAAAGCATCTGATCGTCCATCAATCCAAAATCGTAGGGCTTGTCAGCGAGCCGCTCTTTCGGCCATCTCGCCGCTTCGAGAAGCCTCACATTGATTCCTGATGTGATCTCACGCTCGATTCGATAACAGAGTCTAGTGTCCTTGATGAGGTCATAATCATCGGGGATGACGAATGTGCGTTCGATAATGAACTCACCACCGGAATATTGGATCCTTTTCGCTTGCGCTTCCAAATAACGGCGCGCCCGATCACACTCTCCCTGTGGTTGATCCGTCCAGATGACTACCGCCGAGATTCTTTTCCGCGCGGCATTGACAATGTCGACCGGTAGACGTTTCAGTGATGCGTCACGCTTGATGCTCAGATGGCGGTTCGAGAGGACGTCTTGCAGACCATCCACCTTGCTCCTAATCTCATTCTCATAGAGCTCGCGAATCTTGGGGTCCGGATAGATCGACTCCTTATCCTGATCCAGCCCCTTACTCACGCCATCGAGATCCACGGAGTCTGGAATGGGGAGTGAATCCATTGTGGAATCTGGAATGGGGAGAGATCTTCTACTGCTCCCCAAGGTCGCAATAAACCGATCCAGATCGGCGGAGACCTCTCCTTGTTTTCGCTGCATGCGCGTACAGGGTGCTGATTGCAGGGACTGCGTGTGCTTCACATGGGGATGGGCGCTGATGCGCAGGATCGCGTCATACATGTCGGAGAGTGGCGCCCTGAGCTTGATGATCGCATCCATTTCCGAGTCGCCATAGACGAGACTGGCTTCGACGACCTCTCTCATGTCCTGCAACGAGGACAATATCTCGCCCCATGCACGGACATTGACCGCGGCGAGCACGTAAACGACGGCAGGCGACTCTGGAGGAAAGTCCAACGCGGAGTCCCGTGCGAACCGCCGGTCAACGACGTTGGCTTCCGCAAGCCGTCGCGCCGCCGTCTCGATGTAGCCGAGCCAGATGTCGCCGAGTGTACCCGTGCCGCTCAAGATCCTTCCAAGCTGATCCTTGGCGACTCTCGAGGTCTTTCCCGTTGTCTGCGCGATGGCCTCCGCTAGGCGCCTCCTGGCTTCGTTCTCGTCGTCATCGATCGCTTTCAGCAGTGCCTTGAGGTTCATCAGCCGCCACGATTCCACGACCCGCCCCTCGCCAATCTTCATTTCCGACACCGACAGACCCTCCAGATTGACGTCGGTTACACCGACGTAAATGACTAAATCGCGAATGCGATATTAACAAGCCTACACCAAGGAGATTTGAGATGCAACGTAAGACCGACAAGAATCCGCGAATATGTTTATGTTAAATACGAAAAAGGCAAAATATGCGACATGACGGCCGGCAGGTCGTGCGACGATACCGACAGCATCAGTCTATTTTTATGTATAAATTACATAGAGTTGTGAATTGACATCGAGCGCGGATCCAACTAGAACGAATCTATGTGTGACGTGCGTGCGGCATCGGCGACGATGGTGGACCCACTTCGCTTGCTCCACCCGAGAGCGAGGCACTACCCCGGCACCCGGCATGATGATCAAGATTCAAAAGGAGAAAACATGGACCACGCGAGTCTCGCGCTGCTGATCGACGCGCTCAGCTTCGCAGCGCAACAACACCGGAATCAGAGGCGGCGCGACCCAGATGCCTCGCCCTACATCAACCACCCTATCGATCTGATCCGAGTGCTGTCGGTCGAAGGCGGTGTACATGATCCGCAGATCCTCTGCGCCGCCCTGCTCCACGACGTTTTGGAAGATTGCGCGACGGAGCCTCAGGAGTTGCTCGAGCGTTTCGGGGCTGAGATCTGCAATCTGGTCATGGAGGTCAGTGACGATACCGCTCTGCCGAAGGTTGAACGCAGGCGCCAACAGGTGCTCCGAGCACGCAGTGCAAGTCAGGGCGCAAGGCTCATTAAATTGGCGGACAAAATCTGCAACATAAGACAAATGCCCGTCAACTGGGATGACAGTCGATCGCAAAGCTACTTTGACTTCGCCGCGGAGGTCATTACCCAAGTCCGCGGAACGCATATGGGATTAGAGTCTCTATTCGACCAAGCCTTTGCGAATCGTTCCGCTGGTGGTGAATTTAATGAGCGGTAATAGTATCTCAGGCTCCCTGTAGGTCAGTGAGCGCGCAAATCCCATCGTAATCGGCAGGTTCTTCCGCAGAAATCGCCTTACCCAGAATCTTCTTCTTCTGCTGCTGGTTATGGAAAGAGGCCGGCTGAAAGCCGCCTTCGTTGAGAAAGTCGTCAATCAGGTAAACACGATGCAAGGGTTAATCGATGATTTCAGCACACACATGGAGGTTCTTCTGGGCGTCAGGCCAAGGCCTGTCGCGCTGGAAGAGAATGAATGTGTACGCCTCGAGGTGCCGCTCAACGCTGACGGCCAACAAATAGACACCTATATTCTGTTCGACCCTTCAAGCCAATTGCTGTTCTGGCGCGCGCCACTCCTGAAGAAGCGCAGCGAACAGCAATTGTTCCATTTCGGTGTACTGAAAGGGGAACCGGGTTACCTGGAGCTTTCTCAAGCCGCGGAGTTGGGGCGCCTCAGAACCACTGACGAGGAGGGACCGGTATTCGAGATCGCCTTGCCGTTCATCGAGACCCTATCGGAAAACACGGTACGTATTCTCCTTGTCGAAATGGGTTGGGCATTCACCCTTCAACGTGCTTGCATGTGGGCCGCGGATGGGGGCGACATGGAATTGAGTCCAGCCGACTGTGAGCCCGAGATACCGGACATGGCAAGCAAGGAAGAGCCGTCACCCAAGACAGTCCGGTCTGTCGCAAAAGGCCGCGTGGCGGAGATCGACCGCGCGATCAAAGAGGGAGATATCGCACTGGCTCGCCGTTTGAGCCGGGGTGGAGATATCGATATCCCTGATGCGGTCTAGCGGAGGTTATCTGATGAATGACCTCTTATTGTTGGCGAAGGCCTTCGCGCTGCGCGAGAAGGCCAAGGTCGTCGCCATGCCTCACCTGCTCCAGGCGTTGCCCTACGTCGAGGTCCAGGGCGGTAACGCGGCGCTGATGAGGCCCCTGAACGCCAAAACGAGCGCGCCTGATCCGGCGATCGATGCCGAGTCGATGGTCATCCGGGCGGGGGATGCATTCAAGCTGCCGCTGGACCGGCAGGTGCGTAACTGGGTTCGCAAGTTCAAGACGGTCGGCCTGGAAGTGCGTTTGAAACATCTCACCGGCAGCGGTCTGCCCTCGACCCTGGCAACCGCGGCCCGTATCCGATCTCGACTCGAGACCGACTTGCAAGGGCAGCCAGCCGTCGTGGAGGCGATATCGGTCTATCTTGCCGGGCATGGACATGACGACAAGGGGTTGCGTGGCGTCTATGTGTTCGCGGGTCCACCGGGGTCAGGTAAGTCCCATGCCGCCCACCTGTTGGCCGACGCGCTCGGTGGCTACCGAATCTGGGAATACGACTGTGCCGGTATTGATTCGGCGATCGAGCGCTTCGCCTTTGATGGCTCCCGCTCGGCCTTTCAGGGCGCCCGCCCGGGGGAACTCACCAGTTTCGTGCGCTTGAATCCCAGGACAGTCATTGTGCTGGATCATTTTGACAGGATGCACTCAAACGTGCAGTCGTTCCTGGCCCCATTGTTGGAATCCGGCTGGTTGACGGATCAACACGGTTTCTTCGAGGACGATGACAAGAACAGGAAACAGATCGCTCCGCCTGAGGTGGATTTTAGACACTGCCATCTGGTTCTGTGTGTCGAAACGGGTGCAGAGCTTTATGATGGGCCGGCCCTGCTCGACCGCCTGGAACGCGAAGGCGGCGAAAATCGTGTCGCCTCCGCGCTGCTGACCAGTCTGCGCCGCGCCCACAACCCGCTCTCGCAACCGCCGGGGCCGTGCTTCTCCTCCCCTGTCCTATCGCGTCTGGCGGCGCAAGGCGTTCTCTGCCTCTTCCGGCGGCTGGATTGGGCGGCGCTCACATCAATCGCGCGCAATAACCTCCGACTGGCCGTACAGCACTTTGAATCCACGCATGACGTCTGCGTCGACATCGACGGCAGCGAGGATCTGACCCGCCTGCTCGTCCTCGAGCATGGCGGCCAAGTGGATGCACGCCGCGTTGGGCTGCAAAGCCTGTCGAGACGCCTGTTCGAGCCGGTGATCCAGCATGCACTGAAAACGCGGTGCTGGTGGAGCAGGATTGCGATCACGGTGACCGATGAGGCTTCCATTGCCCTAGCCGACATCTTGCGCGCGCTGAGCGCGGATCCCGTGAAGACCCTGTTGCGCACCATGAAACGGGTCGAGCTCGACATCGATGTCAGCATCCAGGGCGAGACGCTCGCGCTGTCCGTCGTCAATCCACGCCTGGTCAAGATCGTCTCGGCGGATGACTTTCAGGGCGATGCGGCGCTGCTGGTCGAGGCGCCCGATGTTCGCTTCAACGATGTCGCGGGCATGGACAAGGTCAAGGCCGAGATGCGTCGCCACGCGCGGCAACTGCGCGACTGGGCCAGCCTGCGTGAGCAAGGCTTGCGACCAGCCGGAGGACTTCTCGTGTACGGCCCACCCGGCACCGGTAAAACGATGCTGGCCAAGGCGCTTGCTCACGAGGCAGGGCTCCCATTCCTGGCGGTCACCGGTGCCCAGATGCTCGACCTCGGTTTCCAACAAAGGGTCTTTGACCGCCTCAAGCGCTACGCGCCCGCAATCCTGTTCATTGACGAGCTCGATGCATTGGGTCATCGGCGCCAAGCCTTCAACCCCGCCGTCAATGCCCTTCTGGCTGCCATCGACGGCATCAGCAGCCAGATCGGCGAGCCCATCTTCGTGGTCGGCGCCACGAATTTTCCGCCGGAGCGGATCGATCCAGCCTTGTTACGCCCGGGGCGCATCGAGCTGAAATTCGAGATTGGGCCACTGGACCGCCAGGCGCGACGCAAGCTGTTATCGCCGCTGAAGGATCGCTTGTCGGCCGATGAGATCGAGCCGCTGGTCGACTTCAGTGCCGGCTTGAGCGGCGCCCAGCTTGCTGCCGCCATGCGCGAAATGCAGCTCGCCGAAGCCCTGGACGGGCGCGGCGCACGCGATGCGCTGGAATGGGTGGCCTTTGGCGAGCGGGTCGACTATGCCCAAGGCGTGCGGGAAGGCATTGCATTCCATGAGGCTGGCCATGCCGTTGCCCACATCGTCAATGGCGTCGGCCGCGTCGACTACGTATCGCTGACGGCGCGTGAAGCGGAGGCCGGGCACGTCTGGACATCCCGCGACACCATCTCTGCCGTAGGCATTCAGGCCACGCGCTCCACACTGGCCGCATTGATGGCCGGTCGCGTGGCGCAACGGCTGCGTTTTGCTGAGGCAGGCATCGACAACGGCGATGCCTCCGACTTGAAGCAGGCCACCCGCCTCGCCTATGAGGCTGTCGCGCATTGGGGACTTGATCCCGAAGTCGGCGCCGTACACCTAACGCCCACAGACTCCGGCATACGCATGCCGGGTCTCGAAAAGCAGGTCGAAGCCCGTGTCCGGATCTGGCTGAGCCAGGCAGAGGACGATGCCAAAGCATTGCTCAATGCTCACTGGCCGGCGGTCGAGGCGGTCGCCGCAGCCCTATTGGACCAGGGGGCGCTGGCACATGATGCGCTCTACGCGCTAGTGACAGAGGCCTCCCCTGAGGCGTGCAATGAACGGAGGAAATCATGAGGCCCAAATCTGAAGCCCGGAATCACCCTCGGATCCCTATGATCAACGGCGAGGACTTTCCGCTGTGCGTCCGACGTCAACTGGCTATGACGGCCAGCCGGGATTCCAAGGATGAGAGCTGCTTCGATGATGCTGTGGTCACTGGCCTGCTGGGCAGTCTGTCACTCGATTTCTCTGAGAAATGCCGAGTGGTGGATACCCCATTGAGCCGGTTTCAACATGACAGCCTGCTGGATGTATGGCGCGATGAGGCGGAAAAGCTTGCGCTCATGGCGCACCACTATCCCCAGGACATGCTGCCCCTAATCGCGAAAACGGTTTTTGTCGGCTTTCGGCTTGCGAGCTACAAGGGGTTGTCATTGTCTTCGGAAGTTGAGGACGCGCTTGCCTGTCGCATGGCTCGCCATGCGGGACGCAGCGGCGCGGCAAATCTACTGAGGGGCTTGCCCGATTCATTCTGGTTAAAACGCAATTTGTGTTCATGGTATTGGCGGCATCTGCTACCTCGGGATCATGCTGCCTGGAAGGCTGCGCCACCCATCTCCTCAAGTACGGGCTCGATCTGACGCAATCAGCCGATGAGCCGTCGAGGGAAGAACCGCAGCCAATCGGCTTTTGGACTTTGGACAAAATAGGGCACCCTGCTCGATCCCCAAGAGGGGTTAGAGAACCTTACGGATAGGCTGACCGCTGAATGCTAAACGAAACACCATCAATGTGCCTTCAAGTGAGCCAACACGGCAAAAAGGTTGTCCGCGCGCGGATTGCCCTGCTTACTGAGCATCTTCAATGATGGACGACCATGCGGATTGACGCCTGTCAAAGCCAGTTGAATGCCGAGGGAGAGCTGATCCTCGACTTGCCGTATCCCGCCGAGGGACGGTTGCGGTATGGCCCCTGGGCAGCGGGACTGCCGGTCGCGCGCTGGGACTCGGGAGGCTGGTGTCCGGAGTCGCTCGATCCAGGAATCCCGCTGCTCCAAGCGGCCCAGCAGGCGCGAGGCGAAGAGCCGCTGTCTGCCTTTGTCGCCCCGATTCCGCTGTCAGTTCGTCTGCGCGCCGAGCGCTATTGGACTTGTCAAACGCACCTGCTGCAATGGATTGCGACGCGACGCGCGGCAGCGGACTTGTTTGCGCAAAGCCCCACCTTATTGTGGTTGCTGCTCGTCACGGCGCATCGGGCCGGCTGGTCCGAGACCATTGTCGACCAGCTTCTGGCACGGCGGCGGTCCTCCATTCTGGAGGAACTGACTGGGACCGGTGCGGAAGCGGCGGTGAAATTCATCGACCGGATCGAGTTGTTGCATGGCGATCATGTTGAATATGCATTGATCCTGAACTTTTTAGACCGCCACCGCGAACCGCTGTGGCGCGAGTTCAACCAGTGGCCCAGGATCCCGGTCCATGTGCTGGCGATCCGCTTGGACTATCCCGCGTTGGCTGGCATGCGGGTGCTCAAGACGTTGGGAAACCACCGCTATCAACGACTCACGGACGCCACGGCCGCTGTTGCCCAGAAGCAGTCTCTGTGGCGAGATACGCGCAACCTCGGGGCTTTACTCCACATTGCCGATGTCGATCAGGTGCTCGCGCAGTGCGCGTCGTTCGAGGCGCTGGAGCGCTTACATGATCGCTGGATGCAGCGGGTCAATCGACAGCCGACGTTGGCGCGTCGGCGTGGCTTGGCGTTTCCGCCACCCCCGTTGCCGGGCACCCCGGTGATTCAGCCCATTCTGAACGCGGACGACTTAGCGAAGGAAGGGCGCGACATGCGGCATTGCGTCGCCAGTTATGCCGGGAGGGTCCGGAATCGCCGCTGTTACATTTACCGTCTGCTCGAACCCGAGCGCGCGACCATCGAAATCGTGCTGGGTGGGGCGGAGCCGACCATTGGTCAGTTCAAACTCGCCGGGAACCGTGAACCAAGCCCCGCGTCGCGGGAGGTGGTCGCTGTGTGGTTGAAGTATTACTCATAATAGAACACGCCTTCCGAGGGAGGTTTCCCAGATGGAGGCGCAAGACCAAAAATGTCGCCAAAGCGAGGTGACGAAGGCCATGAAGCCGGCGACAGGTCGTCGCGATGCTGGCCGGTCAACGCCCCGAGGGCATCATCTGTTGCATCGCACCCATGGGGTTGATCTGTTCGATCTGTTTTCCGCCGCTTTGGATCATCGCCGACATCCGGTCTACGCTCGCTCGCATTCCCTGCATGTCCGACGCCATCCCGTCGACCCCAACCCGAATGGCTGCCACCTGCTCGGAGAGACCGCTGATATCGCCCCCCATCCGGTGCATGTCGACGGCCATGCTGGTGATGTCTTCGGTCATGCGCTTCATGCTTTCCGACATGGTGTACATGATCTCAAGCAGAAACGCGAAGGAGGCAGCGACAAGCAGCCCGCCCAAGGCAACAAGAAGGGCACGGAGCGCGAGTGGCATGGCGAGATCTCCAATGGTGACCGGTCATTCTCAGGCCGGCTTTCGTGATCTGCAATCCTTCGTGCTGTCCGCCGCGATCCTGGCCTCGATGATGGCAGCAAAGACAGGGGCCGCAAATGCCGCAGACTCAGCCATCATGCCTGGATCCAGCACTTCGTCAACCGCCACATCCCTTTCCTCCATGCAGACGGGGTGTTCCAGGTCATTCAACTGTTAACGATCAGTGATTCTGAAAATGCGCGTTGGTGGGATGCCTCCACAGTCGGCAAAAATTCATTGGCTATGGTGGCCTATCCCCATATCTCCTGACGCGCTTCGTGTGCGGCACTACCAGCTCTTGATCCAGCTCCTAGGCGCCGGCGGTCGCTCGATTCACGGGTCCGTAAACTGGCGGTGCAAGTGCTTGAGCGGGTTATCCTGATCGACTTATGGGTAAAACTATGGGCCTATCCCAGAAGCGGGAAAATCGACAGATGTCAATCGCCAGCCGCGTTGGTATCGGCTTCCCGAATCCTACTGGCCAGCGGGCTCCTGGCCATGCTCATCGTTTCAGGATTTGGGGCTGTGGTCAGTCGGCCCAGTCACGACCTCGCCACCTGGGACGATTGAGCTTCAGGCGATTCTCGCCCCATTGCGCCAGAAGATCAGGCAACGGCATCACCTCGATGTCGTCTTCATCGTCGAGGCCCTGAAGGTCGGCGATGACTGGGCCTGGGTCGAGGTACGGTCCCAATCGACATTTGGGCGCCTTTTTGCGTCAGATCGAACGAGCCCGCCAGCGCATAAGTATGGGGCGTTACCCTATTTCGGAATCGCGTTAGAAAGAAAAAACGTCAAGGGTGAGAAACCGTCTCTTACGGCAAGTTCAGCATAGTAGGAAAGCCATTGTTCCCCGCTCCATACCCATACAAGTGGCATCTTGAGCGTCCCGTCGCTGTAGGTAGGGACAAACTTTCCGCTGTAGACCATCACGATCTGGTAGAGCGGATCGCCGAAAAACCCTTCAAAAGACTGCCTGGAAGTGATTAGAAATCCTTCTGATTCCGCCCACGCAATGAGATCTTGATATTCAGTTTCGGTTAGGCCGTGGTATCCGTAGGCAGTGAAGTCGTCGGATGGAACTTTGGCGAAAACGCCCCGAAACTCGTCAAAGAGTGCACGTCGTCCCGCAATCACCGTGGGGTAGTAGCCATCAGCGATTAACAAGTCGTAAACCTTCTGGAAGTCGCTGTGATTTACGATCCATCCCGTGTCCCGTATTTCGTCTTGAGCTAGAGCGCCAAACGGGAAGCCTCCAAAAACCACTACAAGCAACCAGGGCTTTAAGTAATTCGCCATAAACCCTCCTGTCCTCAATGTTTTGTCTTATCAGAAACACCGGATTGTGGGCATCGGATAAACATTCCAATCGCCACTGCACGCCCAGATGGCTGAAACTTAACCGTAGCGCTGGCTTGCTGAACGGTCAAGAACCGACGGAGGGACTGACCGACATGGCCGGTGGTGCAAAAAGCCTGTGCATTGCTATGCGACTTGACTGTAGATCGGGTAATTTCTCAATAACTCACGACACCGGCTCAGCGGCCAAGATCCGTTCGCGCACGATCTCGGACAAGGGCGGGATGGCACCGACCTGCTCGATGCGGTCGTTGAGGTAGCCCCAGCAGGAGATCCCGCGTTTTCGGCAGGTCTTCTTGAGGCTGGCGAAGGTATCACGGCAGCGGCGCCCCAGATCGCTGCGGGTCCCGCCGCTGATCTTGCACCATTTCACATCGCTGCGGATGTCGTTCTCGCTGCCGTTGGTATGCAGTGGGATGTCCAGGGCTGTGAAGGTCACGAAAAGTGTATGCGCGTAACCGCTTGATTTACCTGTTGCGCGCTGCCTCGAATCCGGTGCTGACCACCGGCGCACGGCCTGGTGACCTGCGTAAGATGCTGATTATAAAAGCTGTATTTTCGCACCTTCAAAGCCCTGAGTGGGATGTCTTGACGCAAGAGCACCAGGAGCAGCTGACCCTGATGGGCCTTCAGGCGCCTGGAGGGTCTGACTGAAGATGACTTCAGAAAAGCGCGCGCAGATCCGCGACGGCGGCGAGATCGGGGGGCGCTGGTAGGCACTGAGTTCGGCATAGCTCGTAGGGCGGATGCCCGATAGGACGATCCGCCATCACGGTGCCAACTAGAAGAGTGGAACCGCTCTCGCGTTCCCCCCTACGCGGGCTATTCTATCGGCAGCTTGCGTCGGTGGATCGCGCAATCGCGGCGATAGACGTCAATGACGCTTCCATAAGGTATTCCCATTTCCTCGGCCAGCGATTGGAAATACTCCATAGTGTCGACATCCAAATGCATCGTCACCGGTTGGGTAAGCTGTTTGATGAAAGGGTTTTTCCGACCTTTCATCTTGGAGAAGTCGTCGTGGTCTCTCATGATCGTTGCAACCAATAAGCTCGCTCCTCATCTTTGTCGGCCTTTCGCGCCGAGATGATGCGAACGACTGTTCTCCTCGCGCCCTTTCCGCTGAGGCAAAAGGAAAGACCAGACCCCGTTTACAAAAGGAAAGACCAGACCCCGTTTACAATAACTCACGACACCGGCTCAGCGGCCAAGATCCGTTCGCGCACGGGTAGTGCCACAATCTATAGGATGGCGAGAAATTATTACGCTTTTAAATCAGAGGCTTAAGAAAAAGGTCATCCTATAGATAAGGGCACCACCTGAATCGTTACTTAACTCCTGACGTAACGGGCATTCGCATGAGTTCCGACGCCCCATCGCGCCGCGCACTGGTCGCGAAGCCCCGCGTCGGAACCGCCAGCGTGCAAGCGCGAGTTCTAGCGAAAGCAAGACTCCTCGCGCCCTTTCCGCTGAGGCAAAATGTCCGGAGCCCCCTCATCTGGGGGGGGGAAATCCTCTGGCTCCACCATTCTGTGCAGTGGGAGACCCGACCCCGATGGGAGACCCCGGCCAACGGCAAGGCCGGCATCCCCTGGAGTTAGGTGATTTCCGAATAACAGTTTACCCGGTTAAGATGGGATTTACTCAACAGACTGACCCTATCGAGTCCGACCATGT
>NZ_JAAIJR010000148.1 GCF_010915725.1 Thiorhodococcus mannitoliphagus | reverse complement strand
GCCATGATGCGTTTCCTGAGATGCATAAGTGGCTTGCACGCTATCCCAAGAAGCCACATCAATGCAAGGCCGCACTCGGCGCGGGTGATTTCCTCCGCCATCCGTCTCGGGCACCCCTAAGAAAATGCCCATCAATTGTTTCCCGATGCGAGCGATGCCGCCCGAAATCCCCCCTGCCCCCCTTTGCGAAAGGGGGGAAGTTGTTGATGGACACTTCCTCAGGCCGAAACCGAGTCGTCCAGACGTGACAGGACCCAGAGGCGTTCAGCGGGCATCGCTGCCTTGAAGTCGCTACTCGTAAAGGTATCGACCACGGCGCCAAAGGTCGCGACCTTCGCCATGAGGTCGCGGTGACCGGGGCTGCGCGAGCGGCCTGCAGATCCTGCCCGCCCTCGGATGCATCACCCCAAGGCTTTGCTGTCCGACTGCCATTGACCTTAGTCAATCCAAGGGCCGTCAAATTTGAATTTCCTACTTTCTTACTCAGGAACTACGCTTGGACCTGTCGTTGGGCTAGCCGTCCGCGATCACGCAGGAACAGCCGGGGCCGAAACGCAGACAGCAAGAATCCATGGGGCGCCGGGCTCGCTCGACCACATTGACACCGAAGGAGACATCATGACCACGCATCCGCAAACTGCTCAGCACACAGAGACTAGCGGCGCTCCGAGCACCGAAGCGGCCATTCTTGACCGTCTCTCCCACTGCATCGACAGAAGTTGCGTGATCTGCGTCGAGCACGCAGCCAGCATGCAGCCGAGACTCACCCATTGGCAGACATGGGAAAAGCCCCAGTGCTTCAACGGTGACCTAGGATCCATCTACGCCTCGATCGAGGACTGCCGGCGTAAGCATGCCGACCACCACATTCGTCTGAGCGTCGAGAACATGACCTGGCGCAGCCGGCTGTCGCTCGCGGTCTACCGCCCCCACTGATCCACCCCGCTTCAGCAAGCCTCTCTCTTCCTCCCCTCAACACCTAGCGGTTTCCCGAAATCAACCGGAACAGCCGCTCCAAGCCTGCGTAGCCAGGCCATCCTGGCCTGGTTTGCTAGGGCTGGAAGCCCTGGCTACATAAAACCGATAGGTGGTGAGCTTCCTCCCTTTCAGGGGCAAGGACGCCCAACGCAAGCCCACCTGGGCTCTCCCCTTTCTTGCCGTTCCAAGACGCCGTCAGCGCGCTCATGCCGCAAGCCGTTCGCATCCTTGGCACGAATCTGGCCAATCGCAAGCAGCACCCTCCAGACCGATATATCGACTTCTGTCGATGGGTTCCATTTCCCTTATTGATTGGAAGTGAAAGGATGACCCATTTACATTCTCCGCACATCGAGGCCGCATCCATAGAACGGAGTGAATCATGAGCACCAAGACCTACGACGCGGGCGTGAAAGACTACGCACTCACCTACTGGACCCCGGATTACGTCCCTTTGGATTCAGACCTTCTGGCCTGCTTCAAGGTGACGGCCCAGTCTGACGTCCCGCGTGAAGAGGCTGCGGCCGCAGTCGCGGCGGAATCCTCGACGGGCACCTGGACCACGGTCTGGTCGGATCTCCTGACCGATCTCGACTATTACAAGGGGCGCGCCTATCGCATCGAGGACGTGCCGGGCGACCGCGAGAGCTTCTATGCCTTCGTCGCCTATCCGATCGACCTCTTCGAAGAGGGCTCTATCGTGAACGTGCTGACCTCGCTGGTCGGCAACGTCTTCGGCTTCAAGGCGGTGCGCGCTTTGCGCCTTGAAGACATCCGCTTCCCGCTGCACTACGTCAAGACCTGCGGCGGCCCGCCGAACGGCATTCAGGTCGAACGCGACCGTATGGATAAGTACGGCCGTCCCTTCCTGGGCGCCACGGTCAAGCCCAAGCTGGGGCTCTCCGCCAAGAACTACGGCCGCGCCGTGTACGAGATGCTGCGCGGCGGTCTGGACTTCACCAAGGACGACGAGAACGTCAACTCGCAGCCCTTCATGCGCTGGCAGAACCGTTTCGAGTTCGTCTCCGAGGCCGTGCGCAAGGCCCAAGAGGAGACCGGCGAGCGCAAGGGGCACTATCTCAACGTCACCGCGCCGACCTGCGAGGAGATGTTCAAGCGGGCGGAGTTCGCCAAGGAGCTTGGCGCGCCCATCATCATGCATGACTTCCTCACGGGCGGCTTCACGGCCAACACCAGTCTCGCCAACTGGTGCCGCGATAACGGCATGCTGCTGCACATCCACCGCGCCATGCACGCCGTTATCGACCGTAACCCCAAGCACGGCATCCATTTCCGCGTGCTGGCCAAGTGTCTGCGCCTCTCCGGCGGCGACCATCTCCACACGGGTACGGTCGTGGGCAAGCTCGAAGGCGACCGCCAGTCGACGCTCGGTTTCGTCGACGCGCTGCGCGAATCCTTCGTGCCCGAGGACCGTTCGCGCGGCCTCTTCTTCGATCAGGACTGGGGCGGCATGCCGGGCGTCATGGCCGTGGCCTCTGGCGGTATCCATGTCTGGCACATCCCGGCGCTGGTGACCATCTTCGGCGACGACTCGGTGCTGCAGTTCGGCGGCGGCACCCAGGGCCATCCCTGGGGCAACGCGGCGGGCGCAGCGGCCAACCGGGTCGCGACCGAGGCCTGTGTCAAGGCACGCAACGAGGGTGTCGAGGTCGAGAAGAACGCCCGCGAGATCCTCACCGAGGCCGCGCGTCACAGCCCCGAACTCGCCATCGCCATGGAGACCTGGAAGGAGATCAAGTTCGAGTTCGACGTCGTGGACAAGCTGGACGCGGCCTAAGGCCCGCCCCACAGGACTCAACGCCAGAACCCCATTCGACCTGAGAGGACAGAAACGCTATGAGCACCGCCAGCACCATGGGCGATCACGCCACTATCGGCCGCTACGAGACCTTCTCCTACCTGCCTCCGTTGAACCGCGACGAGCTGATGGAGCAGATCCTCTACATCCTGGAGAACGGCTGGAACGCCTCGCTCGAGCACGAGCACCCGAGCAAGGCCTTCGAGTACTACTGGCCGATGTGGAAGATGCCCTTCTTCGGCGAGCAGGATCCAAACGTCATCCTGGCCGAAATCGAGGCCTGCCGACGCAGCTACCCGGATCACCACGTCCGCCTGGTCGGCTATGACACCTACGCCCAGAGCAAGGGGCACTCCTTCCTGGTGTACCGGGCCATCTGATCCCGGCATCAAGACGAGTGACCAATCGACCCACTTCTCAGAACTGCGCGAGAGGCACGCATGGACAAGACTGGTAGCAATACAGGTCTCACGGGGCGGGAGGCGTCCCGCGCACGGCGTCGTGCTATCGCGGCCGGCGGAAAGCTCAACCGGGCGGCTCCAGCCGCCGCAACGGCGAGCCCTCGGGCGAGGCAACGCACGGCCGACCGCGACCAAGCTGTCACCCGCCCGGAGGCCGCACCCGAGGCAAGTCCTCGGCCGGCCGCACCGGCGCCCAAGCTTGAGCGCGCCCGCAATCGCAAGCCTGTCGTGAATCAGGGTCGTGAGCGTTCGATCCAAAGGCGCGAGCGGCTCACGCGGGGCAAAGCGGGCGCCAGCACCCAGGCGGCGGTTGATCTGAAGGCGCGCACACGCGGTCTCAGCGGCCGGGATGCCGCCATCGCACGGCGTCGCGCCATCGCTGGTGCGGACGCGCCGGCGGCGCCCGTCACGGCAACGCCCGAGCCCCCAACGCCGACCAGGCGCGAGCGCGCGAAGGCCGCAGCGGCGAAGCGCGAGTCGGAGTCGGCGCGACCGGCAACCCCAGAGCGGCGCGGTCGCACTGCCCGTGCTCGCGCGACCAGTGCCAAGAAGGTCGGCTCATCGCGCGGCCGCATGGCCTCCATGGCCAGACGGGCGGCGATGGCGGATCGCGGCAAGACGGGGGTCGAGGCGCTCGGCGGTCGTTCGCGCAACGCGGCGGCGACCACGCTGATGCGCAATGCTGGCGTCAGCTCTCGGGAGATCGCCAAACGGGTGCGCGAGGAGCGCTGCGAGCACGGTAAGTGCGGCAACGCGGGTCCACGCCCGAGCGGCCGTCCACGGCCATCGTCGCGCGGCGATGCCGCGGGCGCGCCCGCCAAGGTCGAGACCAGCGAGACTGCTTCCGGACAAGCGGTGACGGGTACCAAGGTCGGCCGCAGCGTCCGCACCACGGGAGATGAGGCCGGCAGCTGTCGCGGCGTCACCGGCACCGAGTATATGGGTGCCGAGCTGTTCCAGGAGTTCTGCGACATCACACCCGAGCCAGCACCTGGCAGGGCGAGCGCCGTCACCCAGACCCAGCACGGCCAAGCCATGACCGGCTCTCAAGTCAATCGCAACGCCAAGGTTACGGGCGACGAGACGGGCGCGGGGCGTGTGCTCACCGGAACACCCTACACAGCGCCTGGTCCAGAAGGTGCTCCGCCTAAGGTCCAGCGCACGGAGACCTTCCGTGGCGGCTCGGTGACGGGCTCCGTGATCGGACGCCGCGAGCGCATGACGGGCAATGAGCCCGGCAGCTGCCAGCGCGTGACCGGTGACGAGTACCTCGGCGCCGAGCAGTTTCGGTCCTTCTGTAAGTCCGACCCCGAGCCGAGTCGCGGCCCCAAGGTTGGCGTCGATGCCACCTGGCATGGCCAGCAGGTGACGGGAAACCAGGTTGGGCGCTCGCACAGTGTGACCGGTGATGAACCCGGCGCCTGCGAGATCGTCACCGGAACCTCCTATCTCGGGGCCGGCAACCTACTCGAACACTGTGGACCCAAGGTTGCGCAGGCCATGGCGATGCGTGCAAGCGCGCCAGTCAGCGCTCCTGGCGCCGCCCTCACCGGCCTCCAGCCGGGCATTGATGGGACCATGACCGGCGCGGCCAAGGGCGCTTGCCAGTCCGTGACGGGCACACCCTACATGGGCCGGGATCAAGCCTTCGCGGTCTGCGGCGAGGGTGCCGAGGCGACGCCGGGCAGCCCAGACTTTCCCCAGCCGCTCCACGGCGGCAACTGGGATGCCTTCAGCGTCAGCACGCCGGCACGCACTGCGCCCGCCAAGGAGAGCGCTGGCACGGTGACCGGGACTGCCTATGACAGTTCCGCCAGCCGTATCACGGGCCCCTTCGACATGGCTATGGACATGGTGACAGGGACGGAGAACTTCCGTCTACGCAACGGCGCCGTCACGGGCTCCGGCACGGGGCGCACCAAGGCCGCGATGCCCTCCCCCGCAACTCAAGCGCCGGAGAGCGCGCCGGGCGAGCCGCGTCCACGCATCACGGGCGAAGGCATGGATGGCGGGTCGCGCATCACCGGCGACGACTGGGGTCGCAACGAGCGTGTGACCGGGACCGAGGGCAAGTCGGCGGCCGGGCGCAACCCGACGCGACGGGGCCCGCCCCTGGGCGCCTTCGCGGGTGCACGTGCCTTCCGTGACGCTCAGGACCGCAGCGCGCCAGAGCAGCACATCACCGGTAGCAGCGGCAGCACTGACCGCGGCGCGCTGGTCACGCTGTCCGGCGGGGCTAGGGGCTGATCGGGCATAGGGATCGAGGAGCATAGGCGATGAATTCCAGCAAGCAGTCCCGTCGTCGCACCCGCGCCCCGCTGTACAGCAGCGTCAACGGTTCGCGGGCCTCGCGCCCCAGCGCTGCGCGTGCAGCGGCACCTGTGGTGCCCGCGATGGCGAGTGCAGCGCACACGGCGCCGCCCGCCGTGGCGGCCAGCGTCGGGGCGAGCAGCCAGCACCCCCTGACGCGACAGGACGACAACCGCCGTCTGCGTAGCTACGAGACTGGAATCAAGGACGGCTTCGCCCGCATCGTGCCGACCCTCAAGGCCATCGCGGCTCGCCAGCACGAGCCGGGCTTCGAGACCTGGGCACAGGAGGAGAGCCGCAAGACGCTGGGATTCGAACTGCCGGCCGAACTGCTGCGGAATGCCTGGATCGGCAGCCTGGATATGCGCGCGCTCTTCGCCCATGCCACCTTCGAGACCTTTCGGTCCTCGAGCACGGGCTACTTCGAGACCGACCCCTTGGAAACGCGCCGCCAGTCCCAGGCCTATCGCGACTTCCTGCTCGAATGCGGCTTTCACGCCATGAACGTGACGCCCTGCTCGGACGGCCGCTTGGCACACGCCATCAGCTATGTGCTGCGGCTGCCCATGGGCGCGGTGCGCCGCAAGTCCTACGCCGGCGCCCTTTTCGACGTCGAGGAGGCACTGCAGCGCTGGTCCAGCGTCGAGTTGAGCCGATTCCGCGAGGGAGTGCCGAATCTGGCCGACGCACCGACCCGCTATCTGAAGACCCTGGTCTATCACTACAGCAGCCGCGATCCAGAACACCAGGGCTGCGCGGCGCACGGCAGCGACACCCGCAAGGCCGCCGCCGCCGGGCTCGAGAAGCTCCGAGACTTTCGCAGGGCGGTCGAGAGCAGCTACTGCTGCGGCGCCTCCATCGCGGTGCTGCTGGTCGGGATCGACACGGACACCGACAGGCTGCGCCTGCATCTGCCGGATGGAACGGGTGAGCCCGACCTGGACCGCTTCGTCGATGCCGGGGGCCTTTACCGCGAGACCCTGGGCCTCGCCCCGGATGCCGCCCGAGCCCGAATTCGTGACGTCATCGCCCAACCGAGTGACGGCGGACCAGCGCCCGAGGCCGGCATGCAGCGGCTCATGGCGCGGCTCGTCGAGAACAATGTGTCGCAGATCGACTATGTGCGCGCCTACGCAGGCGGACACTACCCGGACGCCGGACACGAGGAGCGCTTCATTGGCGTCGGCGCGGACTTCGAGGAGATCCACCTGCGCAACCTGACCTACTTCGCCTACATGCGAACCCTGGAGGAAGGCGCAACCGACCTGGATGTCGGCATCAAGATCTTCCGTCGGCTCAATGTCGCGCACGGGCTCCCCATTCCCGTCGTGCTGCGCTTCGACTACTCGGGTCAGGTCCCAGGGGGGCGCGAGCGGGCCATCCAGCGCTGCGCGCGGGTCGCCGAGGCCATCGGCGCACGCTATCCGGATCTCACCAAGCAAGGCTTGATCCAGACCTATTGGACGGTCCGCGACACCAGCCGCCACAGCCCCATCGAATGCGTCGGTGGCTCGCTACCTGGCCTGGAGCAGAGTGTATGAAGATTTGTCAGGTCGAAAAGCCCCTGGTGGCGACCAACCGCATCCCTGGGCTAGAGCATCGCCACCTGCAGGTGGTGCGTGACGGTAGCAGCAAGGCGGTCGCGGTCGACGCCGTCGGCTGCACGCCAGGCGACTGGGTGATCTGCGTCGGCAGCTCGGCCGCGCGGGAGGCTGCGGGCCACAAGGAGTACCCCAGCGACCTCACCATCGTCGGCATCATCGACCACTGGAAGGAGGACTGAGGGTGGACATCATGCAGGTCGAAGATTCTTTGGTGTGCTCGCGCCGCGTGCCCGGTCTGGCGAATGTCTCGCTGCGGGTGCTGCGCTCACGCTCGGGCAGCCGCGCAGTCGCCGTGGACACCATTGGGACCCGGCCAGGCAACTGGGTCTTCACGATCAGCGGCTCGGCCGCCCGTCTGGCGGTCGGCAGCAAGATCCTCACGGACCTGAGCATTGGCGGAATCATCGACCGTTGGGACGAGGATTCACGCGCAGCGCTGGACTAGCTCCAGCAGAGTTGGAAACGTCCAGGTCAACTGGCTTAGGCGGCGCAGGCCGCCCTTTCTGAACGATCTTTCTGAAACAGAGGAGCAACACGCCATGGCCAACGAACACTACGGGATTGCATTGGGGATGATCGAAACCCGCGGTCTGGTGCCCGCCATTGAGGCGGCGGATGCCATGACCAAGGCCGCCGAGGTGCGCCTCGTTGGTCGGGAGTTCGTCGGCGGCGGTTATGTCACCGTGCTGGTGCGCGGGGAGACCGGCGCCGTCAACGCCGCGGTGCGCGCAGGCGCCGATGCCTGCGAGCGGGTCGGCGACGGCCTGGTCGCGGCCCACATCATCGCCCGCCCCCACCGCGAGGTGGAGCCCGTCCTGCCCATGGGCAGCCCAGATAACAAAGAGGCGGCCTAAGAACAGCGGCCGAACGAGCCTGGACTGAGGGGCGTGAGGGGCGCGGCGCAGATCAGCAAGAGCGCCACAAAATTTCGGTGGACATCGCCGGGGCGTGTCCACCCCAACTATCACTTAATCAATGTGAGGAACGACAACCATGGCCAGTGAAAGTTACGGTATTGCGCTCGGCATGATCGAGACGCGTGGATTGGTGCCCGCCATTGAAGCGGCGGATGCCATGACCAAGGCTGCGGAGGTGCGGCTGATCGGTCGGGAGTTCGTCGGCGGCGGCTATGTCACCGTGCTGGTGCGCGGGGAGACCGGCGCCGTCAACGCCGCGGTGCGCGCAGGCGCCGATGCCTGCGAGCGGGTCGGCGACGGTCTGGTCGCGGCACACATCATTGCCCGCCCGCACCGCGAGGTGGAGCCCGTGCTGCCAGAGAAACCGGCGGATACGGGCACGGCTCGGGCTTGAGCCTGACGGGGTGGACGAGCGCCTGCGCAGTCCACCGAAGCCCACTGAGGATCGACGAGCATGACAGCAACGCCCACACTGGTCAGCCCCAGGGTGCTTGGCTACCTGGGTCGCGCCATGAGCCATGAGCTGAGCGCCGTGCAGCAATACCTCACCCACGCCGGACTGGCGAAACTCTGGGGCATGGATGAGGTTTGCGAGCACTTCCGCCGGGAGGCGCTGGAGGAGCAGGAGCACGCCGAGCGCCTAACCAATCGCATGCTGCAGCTCGGCGCCATGCCCAATGCCTCCCAGCTCACTCCGGTGCGTGCCGGCCCATCGCTGATTGAGCTGCTCGAGGCCGATCGCCTGTTGGAACTGCGCGCGGTGGAACTCTACCGCGAGGCGGCCCAGTACTGCGCCCTGATCGGCGACACGGAAGACCGCGCCCTCTTCCACGGGCTGCACGACGAGGAACTGACCCATGCCCGCGAGATCGAGACGTGGCTGGATCGGCTGCGCCGCGAATATGCCCTGGCGTGGAACCGCTGAGTCGGCCGGGTAGCCGCTAGGCTTGACGAGCGCGAGCCAAGTCCACCCGAGCCAGCGCCAAGATCGGTGGGCCGCACCTGCTTGTCCACCCGACAAACCATGAAGCACTGGAGGAAGCCATGAGCATCGCACAGGACCATTGGAAAGAGCGTAAACGCCCTGCCCGTCTCGAGCGTCGGCTCGAATTCTCGGACTACGAGGAGACCCGCGACTTCTTGGAGGCACTCGCCGACGTCAGCGAGTCCACTGGAAGTTACCCGGACATCAGCTTCGGCCGCACCCATGTCAGCCTCACCATTCAGGCCGACGAGGAATCCGGCGCCATCACCCTAGACCAGCGCGCATTCGCACAGCGCGTCGACGGACTGGTCGCGAGTGCGTCCTTGCCCGCTTGACCGACCGAGGACCAAGGAACTCAGGCATGACCAATGAAACCCAGCCCCCCGAGCAGACGCCGGCGTCCAAGCCCGCGACGGTCGCCAAGCCAGCAACGGTCGCCAAGCCAGTCACCAAGACCAAGAGCACGGAGGGGATTAGCAAGCGCACCAGCACCAGGCGCGCGGCGAGCCGTCCACAGGCCAAGACCGCGTACGATCACGGCTATCGTTCACGCAACCCTGTCTGGCCTGATTGATCTACCGCTGACCGACCTTCCTCGCTGGCACGGGAGTTGAAGGCGTGCAGCGTGCCAGCAGTCACGGACGGAATGCGGAAAGCCGATCTCTAAAACCGCGATCATCGCACCCACGCCGAGCTGCCCATGTACGAGTCAATGCTCAATCTGGTCCGTCACGTCAGTCTGCGTCAGCTTCAGGTGTTCGAGGCCATCGCCCGCCTGGGTAGCTTCACCAAGGCGGCGGACGAACTCTATCTCACGCAGCCGACGGTCTCCACGCAAATCAAGCGTCTGACCGAAGTCATCGGCCTGCCCCTGTTCGAGCAGATCGGCCGACGCGTCTATCTGACCGACGCGGGGCGCGAGCTGGAGACCATGGTCAAGGAGATCTTCGACGTCCTCGACCGCTTCGAGATGAAGGTCTCCGATCTCAAGGGGCTCAAGCGGGGCTATCTCAAGCTCTGCGTCATCACCACCGCCAAATATTTCGCTCCGGAGGTGCTCGGCCGCTTCTGTCAGCAGCACGTAGGCGTGGACGTCGCGCTCAAGGTGACGAATCGCGACAGCGTGCTCGAGCGACTCGCAGCGAACAAGGACGACCTCTATATCCTCGGGCAAGTCCCAGACCGGGACTTCGAGCTGACGGCACATGCCTTCGCGCCGAATCCGCTCTACGTCTTCTCCCATCGCGATCACCCCCTGACGAAGGAGCGCAACATTCCGGTGTCGCGACTGGCCGAGGAATACTTCATCATGCGCGAGCCCGGATCCGGCATCCGCGACTGGGTCCTGAAGGTGTTCGAGGATGGCAACGCCAAGCCTCGGGTCCGCATGGAACTCGGCAGCAACGAGGCCATCAAGCACGCCATCTCCGGCCAGCTCGGCGTCTCCGTCCTCTCGCTGCACACCCTGGCCCAGGAAGCTCAGCAAACGCCGCTGCGCATCATCGACGTCCAGGGCTTCCCGATCGAGCGCGAGTGGTATGTGGCGCACGCCAAGGGTAAGGAACTCTCCGTTGTTGCCCGCGCCTTCATGACCTTCCTGGACCAGGAAGGCAACAACCTACGCAAGCAGCTCGACAAGACCTATGCGCGCCTCACCAGGGACTGGGAGAGCAAGGGTAAAAACACCCCGATTGGGGCCGCCTCTTAGGCGATTTCGGTCAAAGCCCATCCCCGCTGACTTGCCTCAACTTCCGCCGGTTCTTCATTGAAGACGCGGGCCGCAGTTGGCCAATCAGCTCAGCCCCATGACACCGACAAGTTCGTCGCTGCTCATCACATGGCAATAGATCATGTTGATGATCTCGAGTTCACGTTGGTGCAGCGCCTCGGTACCGGCAGCGCAGCAGTCTTCCAGCAAGACGACGAAGAAGCTTTCGTCGGCCAGGCTGCGGACGGTCGATGACACGCATTGATCCGTATAGATGCCTGTGACGATAACGTTGCGGATGCCCATGTTGTTGAGGACCAGACGCAGGTTAGTGCCTGTGAGCGCGCTGTCAGTCGTCTTGGTCACAACGATCTCGCCCGGCGCCGGGGCCAGTTCCGGGATGATCTGAGAGGCCTCTGCCGTTTGCGGCATCAGCAGGTTGTTCCAGCCCGGCAGCTTCTGGCTCAGAGAGCGGTCACGTCCGTCGTCGAGCAGGCAGGCAATGCGGGCGTGAATCACGTCGATCCCGTTGTCACGAAAAAGCGCCTGCATCGCACGCAGCTGCGGGATGACGGTGCCGCGCATACGCTGATGGAAAGGCTCCCAGCGGGCGCGCTCGGCGGGATCTTCGGACAGCACCATGCCGTAGTTCTGCACGTCGATGCAGAGCATTGCTGTCTCGTGCGGGAGCAGCGTCGGCTCATCCGGCTCGGGTGCGCACTCATAGTAGAAGGATCGATAGGACGTCTTCCAGCTCATGCATTCAACCTCGCTCGCGTTGAGAAATCTCTGGGCCAGGAGACGTCTGGAGCACACCTGCCCAGCGACCCTCCTCGGCCGCGATGCCAATTCTTGCTTAGAAAGTGACCATCAACAACTTCCCCCTTTCGCAAAGGGGGGCCAGGGGGGATTTCGGACGGGATCGCTCGCATCGGGAAACCATCAACAACTTCCCCCCTTTCGCAAAGGGGGGCCAGGGGGGATTTCGGACGGGATCGCTCGCATCGGGAAACCATCAACAACTTCCCCCCCTTTCGCAAAGGGGGGCCAGGGGCATAGCCGTCAGGCTAAGAATAGCCAACGTTATTCATTTTCCATAAACCATTTATATTTCAATCTATTGAACAACTC
>NZ_JAAIJR010000147.1 GCF_010915725.1 Thiorhodococcus mannitoliphagus | reverse complement strand
CCCCCCCCTAATAGTTCCCCCCGGGCCCTGCTTATTTCTGCGGCCCCCCCCCCGCCGGGGGGGGGGCGGGCCCCCGGCCGCTGGGGGGGTCGGGCGGGGGGGGGGCCCCGCTCCCACATCGCTTTGCCTGTAAGAATGCACGGTGTCGAGTCAACCGACTGGACGGTCCGATGGTCAACGCCGCTGCCAGCATCTGGAATTGGGACCGGACCCTCAGTGCAGGTTGCTGCCTCAGTGATCGCGCTGAGTCGATTGCGGACATTCCCGTCATCTAGTTGGAAGGTGCCAAGGTGTGAGGTGGGGGAATCTTCGGAATTCGCGACGAAAGAGCCTTGGAAACAACGGCGCCGGGCGCGCTCGACCGGTCACAGATGTCTTGTCGTGCACCAGCTCAAGGCGTGCGCGCGACCGCCCAGACCTCGACACCTTGGGCGCCCGCGCGGCGCAGGACTCGGCTGAGTTCGCCAACCGTGCTGGCCGTGGTGACAACGTCGTCGATGATCGCGACCCGCTCGCCAGCGAGCGAGCGCCGCGCGACAAAGGCGCCGCGGATATTGCGCCGACGCTCAGGCTCGTCGAGCCCGGCCTGAGGCGGCGTCGCCGTCACCCGGTCACAGCTTCTGGTGTCGACAGGCAGCTCGAGAACGGCGCTGAGGCTGCGCGCGATCTCGAGCGCCTGGTTGTAGCCTCGCGCCCTGAGCCGCTTGAGGTGCAAGGGCACTGGGATCAGGACATCGGGCAGCGCCATCGCCTCTGATTGCAGCGCCGAGGCCAGAATCTGTCCAAGCAGGCGGGCCGCATTGAGCTTGCCGCGAAACTTGGCGCCGGTGATCAATGCCGGCACCTGCAGCTCATATCTCAGGGGGGCAAGGCAGCGATCGAAGGTTGGCAGCGCCTTCTGGCAGCGGCCGCAATGGGCTTCGGCGGGGACGGGGCCGTCGAATGGGAGCGCGCAGCGCGCGCAGGCATTGCGATTCCACGGCAGCTCATCATGGCAGCCCGTGCACAGGTCCCAGCCTTGAGCGCCAGCGGCACCGCAGAGGATGCAGGTTGGCGGGTAGAAGAGATCGAGCAGTTTCGACAGCATCCGCAGAGTGTACATGACCCCTATCGCGCGCCTGTCATGCCCGCATGAGCCACCGCTTCACAGTTCAAAGTTGTAAACCAAAAGCAGGCTGCTTTGGTTGACAACGGCGTGTCGCTCGATAAAGTGGCGCACTTCGTCTGGGAGATTTCCAGCGCCCGATTAGCCGTTCGCCATCAAGATCGCCATGTCACTGCCTCATTCCATTGCCCCCATCCGCCACGATTGGACCCTTGAAGAGATCGAGGCCATTTTCGATCTGCCCTTCTCGGATCTTCTCTTCCGTGCGCAAAGTATCCATCGCGACCACTTCGACCCGAACCAGATCCAGGTCAGCACCCTGCTGAGCATCAAGACGGGTGCCTGTCCCGAGGACTGCGGCTATTGCGCCCAAAGTGCCAAGCACGAGGCCAAGCTCGAGTCCGAGCGCCTCATGCCGGTGGGCGAGGTGTTGAAGGTCGCCGAAGAGGCCCGGAGCAAGGGCGCCACGCGCTTCTGCATGGGCGCGGCCTGGCGCAACCCGACCGACAAGAATCTCGACCAGGTCATCGCCATGGTCGAGGGCGTTCACGCCCTAGGCATGGAGACCTGCGTCACGCTGGGCATGCTCAACGCTGACCAGGCAAGCCGGCTCAAGGCGGCCGGGCTGGATTACTACAACCACAATCTCGACACCTCTCCGGAATTCTACGGCCAGGTCATCACCACGCGCACCTACCAGGACCGTCTCGATACGCTCGAGCATGTCCGCAACGTCGGCCTCAAGACCTGCAGCGGCGGTATCCTGGGCATGGGCGAGTCGCGCCGCGACCGCGCCTCCATGCTGCGTCAGCTGACCAATCTGCCGGCCCATCCAGAGTCCGTGCCCATCAATCTGCTTGTGCAAGTCGAAGGCACGCCGCTCTTCGGCCAGGCCCAGCTGGACCCCTTCGAGTTCGTCCGTGTCGTCGCCGCCGCAAGAATCCTCATGCCGGCCTCCTATGTCAGACTCTCGGCCGGCCGCACCGAGATGAGCGATGAGCTGCAGGCACTCTGTTTTCTCGCTGGCGCCAATTCGATCTTCTATGGGGAGCGTCTGCTCACCACGCCTAATGCCGAATCCGATCGCGACCGCCAGCTCTTCGAGCGGCTGGGACTGGCCTTCGAGCAGGTCGAGGCCGAGCGCACGGAGCCAGGCGCCTGCCACAAACACACCGAGCACAAGCTCGCGCTCAGCGTCTGACGGCCGGCGTCTGTCTTCATCCCGTCGAGATCGAGCCGCCGCATGACGCCAGGCACGCCAGACCAAGGGCTGCACGAGCACCTCGCGCGGCTCGAGGCCAGCCAGCTCTACCGCCGCCGCCGCATCCAGGAGGCGCCTCAAGGCCCGCACGGGGTCGTCGAGGGCCGGCCTGTGCTGAGCTTTTGCAGCAACGACTATCTCGGTCTCGCCGCGCATCCGGAGGTCGCCGCCGCCCTTCAAAGCGGCGCCGCGCGCTGGGGCGTGGGCAGTGGTGCCGCACACCTGGTCAACGGTCATAGCGCGGCCCACCATCGCCTGGAAGAGGCCTTGGCAGCCTTCACGGGGCGCCCGCGCGCCCTGCTCTTCTCGACCGGCTATATGGCCAATCTCGGCGTCATCACGGCCCTGGCCGGACGCGGCGATGCGGTCTTCGAAGACCGCTTGAATCATGCCTCCCTGCTCGACGCCGCCCTCCTCTCCCGGGCCAAGCTCACACGCTATCCCCATGCGGACTCCGCTGGGCTCGAACGCATGCTGGGCAGGGCCTCGGCGCGCCTCATCGCCACCGACGGCGTGTTCAGCATGGACGGCGACCTGGCCCCGCTGCCCGCCCTCGCCGCGAGCGCGCGGAAGGCAGGCGCCTGGCTCATGGTCGACGATGCACATGGCCTCGGCGTCCTGGGACGTGGCGGACGCGGCTCGGTCGACCATTTCGGTCTCGGGCTGGACGACGTCCCCATCCTCATGGGCACCCTCGGCAAGGCATTCGGCACCTTCGGCGCCTTCGTCGCTGGCTCGGAGGCGCTGATCGAGACCCTCATTCAAGGTGCCCGCAGCTACATCTACACCACGGCCACCCCGCCGGCACTCGCGACCGCGACACTCGCGGCCATCGCCATCGCCGAGCGTGAGGACTGGCGACGCGAGCATCTGAATGCCCTGATCGCGCGTTTTCGTGAAGGCGCGGCCCAGCTCGGGCTCACGCTATCCGATTCGCACACGCCCATTCAGCCGCTGCCAGCAGGCAGCGCCGCGCGCGCGCTGGCCTGGAGCCACGCGCTCGAGCGTGCCGGCATTCTGGTCACGGCCATCCGTCCGCCGACCGTGCCCGAGGGCACGGCCAGACTCCGTATCACCTTCTCCGCAGCGCATTCACAGACCGACGTCGACCGACTCCTCGACGCGCTTAGCGGCCTGTCAGCCTCGGATGCCTAACTCCGATATCGCCAATGACTCAAGACAAGACTTCAAATCGGACCGAGCCAACCACCAGGGACCTGGTCATGCTCCACGGCTGGGGGATGCAGTCCGCAGTCTGGAAGGCCTGCCAGCAAGCGATCGCGCCGGGCTGGACCCAGCATCCCGTCGACCTTCCGGGGCACGGCAGTGGGCACTTTTCCGCCGCAACGCGCGATCTCTGGAGCTGGACGGACGCCTGCCTGGAACGCGCGCCGGAGCGGGCACTGTGGCTCGGGTGGTCGCTGGGCGGCTTGATCGCGCTGGCGGCGGCATTGCGCGCGCCTGCCCGCGTCGCGGGCCTCGTCCTGCTCACGGCGACGCCACGCTTCGTCCAAGCGACGGATTGGACCCCGGCGATGCCCGAGTCGACGCTCGATCAGTTCCGCGCTGGACTCGCGGACGACCCTAAGGGAACGCTCAGCCGATTTCTTGCCCTCCAGGTCCGAGGCAGCGAGACAGCCCGCGAGACGCTACGCGCCCTGCGCCATGAACTCTCCGAGCGGCCCGACCCGGATCCGCAGGCGCTGTCCGTCGGACTCGACATCCTCGCGGACGGCGACCTTCGTGGTCGGCTCCCGGATATCAAATGCCCTGCACTCTGGATCTTCGGGGAGCGCGATACCCTAACCCCGCCCGGCGTCGCCGAGCGCGTCGAGATGCTGATGCCGGGCGCGCAGACCCGTGTCATTCGCGGCGCTGCCCACGCCCCGCAGCTCTCGCATCCCCAAGAGACGGCGGCCGAGATCGCAGGCTTTCTCGCCGACCTGGAGTCAGCGCCAACGTCGGCAGAGGCGCCCGGCGATGTCTGACCTCAAGGCACTGGATCCAGGGCTTGCTGTCCAACCCCAAAGCCATGTTACAACCAGCCCCAAGCGTCCAAACCCAGTGAGCCCCATCGACAAAGGCCGTGCCCGCCAGAGCTTCGAGCGGGCCGCCCAGACCTATGACAGCGTCGCCGTCCTCCAGCGCGAGATCGCAGACCGCATGCTGGAGCGTCTGGACTATGTGCGCCTGCGCCCCGAGCGGATCCTGGACGTCGGCACGGGCACCGGCTACGCCATCGATGGGCTGACGCGCCGCTACCCCAAATCCCGGGTCATCGCCCTGGACTTCGCCCACGGCATGCTCGGCCAGGCGCGGCGGCGCGGCAGCTGGATGCGCCGCCCCTGGTGCATCTGCGGCGATGCCGAGCAGTTGCCGCTCGGCGATGCCTCGGTCGACCTCATCGTCTCCAACGCAACCTTCCAGTGGTGCAACGACCTGGAGCGCACCTTCGGCGAATGCCTGCGGGTGCTTCGCCCGGGCGGCCTCTTCATGTTCACCACCTTCGGCCCGGACACGCTCAGGGAGCTGCGCGAGGCCTGGAGCCAGGTCGACGCCGACACCCATGTCAGCCCCTTCCTGGACATGCATGACATCGGCGATACCCTGACCAGGGTGCGCTTCGCGGATACGGTCATGGATGCCGAGCGGCTCACCCTCACCTACGCGCATGCACAAGACCTGATGCGCGACCTCAAGATTCTCGGCGCGCACAATGCCACCGCGCAGCGGCCCCGGGCGCTGACCGGCCGCGCGCGCCTCAGGGCGCTGGAAGCCGCCTACGAGGCCTACCGCAGCGAGGGAAGACTCCCGGCGAGCTACGAGGTCGTCTATGGACACGCCTGGGCGCCCCTGCAGAGGCAGACGCCGGAGGGTGTCAGCATTCCGGTCAGCGCCCTCGGCGGACGTAAGCGGAGTTCATAGATGGCGGCAGGCCCAGAGAAACCGCGGAACGCCGCTAGCGGCGTCTTCGTCACCGGGACCGACACCGGCTGCGGCAAGACGGAGATCACCCTGGGCCTGATGTCGGCCCTGCAGTCGCGCGGGCTGCGCATCCTCGGTATGAAACCTGTGGCAACGGGCTGCGAGCAGGACGCAGAGGGACTGCGCAACGCCGATGCCGAGCAAATCCGCGCGCAGGGCTCCTGCGACGCGCCCTATGGGGTCGTCAACCCCTTCGCCTTTTCGCCGCCCATCGCGCCGCACATCGCCGCTGGCGAGGCCGGCGTCGCCATCTCCACGACCACCATGGTCACTGCTTTCCAGTCGCTGCGCGGCGAGGCCGAGTTCGTGGTGGTCGAGGGCGTGGGCGGCTGGCGCGTACCGCTCGGCCCCGAGCTCTGGTTGGGCGACATCCCCAAGGCGCTGGACCTGCCGGTGATCTTGGTCGTCGGTCTCAAGCTTGGCTGCCTCAACCACGCCATCCTGACCGTCGAGAGCATCCAGAGCGCCGGGGTCAAGCTCGCGGGCTGGATCGCCAATCAGGTCGAGCCAGCCATGTTGGAGCGCGACGCCAATCTGGCAACGCTGGGAGCCTTGATCCAAGCGCCTTGCATCGGCACCATCCCCTGGCTGGACAGGCCCGCCCCCGCGGAGATCGCCGCGCACCTTCGACTTGCGCAGCTGGACCTGGAGTTTCCCGCACCGGGAGCCGGCTCCAGCGCAGGCTGAGGCGCGCAATCTTCCAGACCAAAAGCCCCAGGTCATCTCAGCCGCTCGCCTATCCGTGACTGCTCGCATAGACTCTGCAGATTCGAAGGATCAGCAGTAAGGTGCCCCCCATGAAAAGACCCGCACTCCGCCACGGCTTGAGCCCGTATTGGCGCTATGGACTCACGCTCCTCATCGTCTTCGCCTTATTCCGTCCTGCCCTGGCCGGGGCCGATCCGGTTGCCCAGGTCAAGGGGCTAGGCAAGGCGAGCCTGCTGCTCAAGGATGGCGGCAGTGACCTCATCGCCTATCAAGCCGAGGTGCCGCGCGTGCCCGCATCGACCATGAAGCTTCTGACCGCCTTTGCCGCACTCGAGACCTGGGGGCCAAGCTACCGCTTCGAGACCGAATTCTTCCAGGACCGCAGCGGCTGGCTCTGGGTCAAGGGCTACGCCGATCCTTATCTGGTCTCCGAGGAGCTGGACCGCATCGTTCGCGCCCTCAAGAAGGCAGGGATCAGACAGGTGGCCGGAATCGGCCTCGACGACAGCTTTTTCAGCCCGGAGGTCGAGATCGCCGGTCGCTCGTCCTCGGACAATCCTTATGACGCCCCGGTCACCGCGCTGGCAGCAAACTTCAACACCATCAATCTTGTGCGCAGCGGTGCCAGCGTGCGCAGCGCGGAGACTCAGACCGAACTGACGCCCACGGCTCGGCGCTTCGGCCTGGCGGGCAGCAACGGCAAGCAGCGGGTGAATCTGCGCGAGCGTCCCATCGCCCTGCGCTATTTCGGCGAACTCTTGGCGGCCAAGCTGAAAGGCGCGGGAATCGCGGTGAGCGACGAACAAAAGAATGCGCCTGTCCCAGCCAACGCACGCCTCGTCTATCGACACGCCAACAGCCGCACCCTGTCCGAGATGCTCTCGCCCATGCTGAAGTACTCGAACAACTTCATTGCCAACGCCCTCTTCTTGAGACTGGCCCAGCCCGATGGGCGCGGCCGCGTCAGCATGACGGCGGCTCAAAAGGCGATGACCAGCTTCGCGCGCAGGCGCTTCGGTTGGCGCGACTTCCGCATCGACGACGGCGCCGGACTGTCGCGGGCAAACCGATTGACCGCGCGGCAGCTGGTCGAGCTTGTCGAGGCATTTTCACCCTACCGTGAGCTGCTGGCGGCGCAAGATGGTGATCCCAGGGTGCGCGCCAAGACTGGAACCTTACGCGGCGTCAGCTGCTACGCCGGCTTCGTCAAGCGCAACGGCCGCTGGGCGCCCTTTGCCTTGCTCATCAATCAGCCTGTCGAGTACAACCTCAGACGACGCGTCGCCAGCAGCCTGGCGCGCTAGGCTGCGCGCTTTGCGTGCCGTCCTGACATCCCGCTGGCGCGCGACCCAGAAACGACGTGCTCGTGTCACAATCTGGCCGCATGTCATGGATCGCCTCGGATCGACGCGTCAGTCGATGGACTCGGGCCTAAGTGCTCAACCACCAGGATCCCTTATGCCTGCTTTGCCGCACCGAATCCCGATCCCTGTCTCCAGAGGACTCCTCCCGATAGGGCATGCCATCCTCCTGTTGGCCGTGCTCACGCTTGCCGCCTGCACAACGCCAGCCCCATCGACACCCATGGCAGCGGATTCGGCCAGCCCTGCCGGTCTCCTGCTGAGCCAAGGCGGCAAAGGCTATCCATCCCTCGCCGGCTTGATGCGCCAGGTCACTCCGGCGGTCGTCAATATTTCGGTCGAATCGCGCGTCGGAGAGGAGGATCATCCCTTTTTGCGCGACCCTGAATTTCGGCGCTTCCTCGACAGGATCGGCGTCGAGGCACCGGAGATGGACCCGAGCGAGCGCCGCAAGAGCATGGGCTCCGGCGTCATCGTCGACGCCAAGAACGGCTACGTCATGACCAACAATCACCTGCTCAGGGACGCGACCAAGATCATCGTCACCCTCAAGGACAGACGCACCTTTCGCGCGCGTCGCATCGGCTCGGACTCCGCGACGGACATCGCCATTCTCAAGATCCCACCCGTGAAGGTGAAGCCCTTGAAGCTCGGCAACTCCGACCGTCTCGAGGTCGGCGATTTCGTGATTGCGATCGGCAATCCCTTTGGGCTGGGCCAAACAGTCACCATGGGCATCGTCAGCGCGGTCGGCCGCAGCGGTGTCGCGGGCAACCATCTCGGTAAACTCATCCAGACCGACGCCTCGATCAACCCAGGGAACTCCGGCGGGCCATTGATCAACCTGGCTGGCGAGGTGGTCGGCATCAACACGGCCCTGATCGGCCCAACCGGCGGCAACGTCGGCATCGGCTTTGCCGTGCCCAGCAACCGCGCCAGCACAGCACTGCACAAGCTCACCCGCTCACGATGAGCGCGCGAGCCAGGGCCTGGCAGTTCCAGTCCTGCATGGCATGGCCCACGCCAGCCGTCACGGCCCCGAGGGCTCCAAAGGGACGACACTTGCCGTGCTCGCGGACCTGTCGGGCCAATTGGCCCGGTTTGCACTCACCGAGCCGCTGTTCTAGAGTGCAGAGACATCCCCCAGCGCTCGTCTCCCGTCTCGAATCTTCAGCGTTCAGTCGATCCTCACTCGGTTCGCTCGATCGTCGCGGCCGGCGGGTGAAACGTACTCAAGGTGAAACGCACTCAATCAGAGGAGCCTCAGTCATGTCTGAAGCCAAGCTCGGCGATACCGTCAAGATCCACTACACTGGAACCTTGGAGGACGGCACCGTCTTTGATTCGACGAATGGAAGTGACCCCATCGAATTCACCATTGGCGATGGTGGCATCATCCCTGGCTTCGAGACTGCCGTACAAGGCATGACGCCGGGTGGGACCAAGACAGTGACAATCGCGCCCGAACAGGCATACGGCCACTATAATGAAGAGATGACGCAGCAGGTACCCCGCTCGGCCATCCCGGACGACATCGAGCTGCGCGAGGGGATGATCCTGAGCGCCGAGAGTCCGGACGGCCTGCCGATCTCCTTCACCGTCAAGGCGTTTGACGCCGCGCAGGTGACGATCGACGGCAACCACCCGCTCGCAGGTCGCAATCTCACCTTTGCCCTGGAGCTAGTCGCCATCAGCTAGCTGCCGACGCGGGAGGCAATGCGGACACTCCACGCGCACTCGGCACTTTCGCCGGGTGCGGAAAGGGTCCCCCCAAGGATGCGGCTAAGGCCAGCATCGTCGGGGCCACATAGACGAGCCAGCTTTGGATAGTACGGCCTGGAAACGATGAGCGACAAGAATAAGGATTCCCAAGATCAGCCCGATCAGGCCCGCCCCGATCAGAATGAGACGGCGGAGGACAGCGCAACGAGCAAGCCACAGCCTGGGACGACCGGGGATGTGGCGACTCGTCTGAATGCGCTGTCAGCCGAGGTCGAACGACTCGCGGAGTCGTTGAGAGAGCAGAGAACGGCGTTTCAGGACGCCGAGGTATCGCTGGTCTCCCGCATCGGGGACGTCGATGATGACCGCCGCCAGGCGGCGACCCGACTGCAGCGCACCCTCCAGGCGCAAAGGGATGACATCGACGAACGGCTCAAGCGGCAATCATCGCTGATCGCCCTTGCCCTGCTGATCTTTCTGTTCTTGGTCGGCGGGGCCTTGACCTTCGTTTACTACCAAGTCGGCGAGATGCGCCAGTCCCTCGCGGCACAGGTCAGCGAGATCGGGCAGGCCGTAGAGCACATCGAAACGCCCGCTGCAACGCCTGAGAAGGACCCTATTGCGGGCGAGCAGCTGACCAAGCTCTCGGCGGCCGTCGCGGACATCACGGCATCGCTCGAGCGCTTGAGCGAAGAAACGGAGGCCGCACGCGCCGCGACGCCCGAGCGCATGCCTCCCGAGCCCCTATCCGCGGCGATGGAGGCGCAGCCCGTTGCCGCGGAGGCGGCGAACACCGAACCTGCGGAATCAATGCCTGAGGCCTCGAATGCGCCAGCAGAGGAGGCCAGCGAGGTAGCGCAAACGCCTAGCGTGCATGACGATGACATGGCAGTGTCTCAGCGTGCGCAAACCGACGCGCTCGCAGCAACCGAAGAGAAGACCCCGGCTCAGCCGGAGCAGAGCAGCCTGGAAGAGGCCAAGCCGCCGACTGCCGAGGAAACATCGATCGACGCGCTCGGATCCGAGCAGCAGCCGTCGCCCGAGCCAAACGCCCAGGCCGCACAGGAAGAAAGCGAGGCCGCTCTCGCTGCGGAGCAGACGCCCGCTGAGGAGCAGATCCCCGCATCCGAGATACAGAGTACAGAGACAAGCGACAGCGCGCCAACGTCAAGCACGCGTATCCTGCTAGGCGACAAGCCCTTTACCCTTCAGCTGATGGGGTTCTACTCGCTCGACTCGATGGAGAAGTTCATCTCTGAGCATGAGCTGCCAGAGGAACTCTACTATCAGACCACCAACTACCGTGGCCGTCCCTGGTATGTCTTGATACACAGTGTCCACGACAGCCAGGAGGCCGCCGATGCGGTCGCCGGCAAATTGCCCGCAGACTTGGCGAAGCTCGACATCTGGATTCGTCGGCTCGACCCCGACGAAGCAGTCACCATGATCAACCAGCCTGCGGATTGAATCTCTCGCTACCAGGCGATCGGCTCACCATGCCTGAAGAAGCCCCCGCTCGGCCCATCGTCGGATAAAGTTGCTGCCCAGACGATACCCTTGGCCCCCTCGCTCACATCCAAGGGAGCCGCAGCGCCGCCCATCTCTGTCCTCACCCACCCCGGGCATACCGAGTTGATCTTGACGCCCGTCCCGCTCAACTCGTCCGCAAAGATGCGGGTCACCGCATTCAGCGCCGTCTTCGACAGTCGATATCCAGGGCAGCCGCCATTCATATCGCTGAGCTGCCCCATGCCGGAGGAGACGTTCACGACCCGTCCCCGCCCATCCATCAAGGGAATCATCAGCTGACACAAGCGCAAGACCGCCAGGGTGTTGGTCTCGAGCCCCCGGCGAACTACATCCAAGTCCGCATCGAAGACGCTTTCCTGACCTGACCCAGGCGCTGGATCAGGAAAGATGCCCGCATTGTTGACAAGCACATCGAGCCGGCCGAACCTTGCCTTGACGAGCGCGACGAGTTGTTGAATCGAGTCTTCGTCCAAGACATCCAAGACCTGGAAGTCCACTTCCAGCCCCTGCGCCCTGAGCGTTTCGACCGCCCGCAGCCCTTCGGGCTCGCGACGCGCGGTTAGCACCAGGCTGTAGCCCTTCTCAGCGAGTTGGCGACAGGTCTCGAGACCGAGACCACGGTAAGCACCGGTCACGACGGCAATAGGCTTGCTCTGCATGGCTGAAGGCTCCTGAGTGAAGAAAGTTTGTGCGAAGAACCTCGCACTACGGCTCAAAGGTCAGGGGTTATACTCCGAGCCGTAGAGACGAGTAAGGTCAAGGACTGTCAGACACCCCGCGCTCTCCGAAACTTTGACAATGGATGATTATGGCGAAGAAGTTTCAAGGCTATCCGAAAGGCTTCGACAGCGACCTGGACGCGATCCTCAACCGTGTCTATGGATCCTCCGAAAGCAGTAGCTTCAAGAGTGGCTCGACAAAGATCCCGCAATCCTTCGCGCGGCACGAACAGGACTCTCTGGAGCTGAAGGACGCACTCAGCAAGCTGCGCGATCACAGAGAGAAGTCCCAGAGCACGATGCGCATGAAAGAGGAGCTCGCCTACCTTCAGGAGCAAGTGCAGCAGCTCAAGGCGCTTCGCGAAGAGATTGAGGCCCTGCGCGCGAGACTCGAGGCAGAGTCCGATCAGGATTGAGCGCAATCACGGCGCGCCCCGACCAGGTCGCCACGTCGGTCTCGGTGCTGGCGACATACAAGGGCGTCTCGCGCCACCCATGACCACCCCCGTTTTGCCCCCGGCCCGTTTCCTACCCCCTGCTAGACTGCCTAGTTTAGCTAAAATGGCTCATTTGCGAAGCACTGGGGTCAGTTCTCGCATCGTTACGAAGCACCGGGGTCAGTTCTCGCATCGTTGCATGATTCGCAAGCTTCATGCTAAGAGCGTGCCCATCAATTGTTTCCCGATGCGAGCGATGCCGCCCGAAATCCCCCCTAGCCCCCCTTTGTGAAAGGGGGGAAGTTGT
>NZ_JAAIJR010000146.1 GCF_010915725.1 Thiorhodococcus mannitoliphagus | reverse complement strand
CCCCGGGGGGACGGTTGATGCTCGTCTATAACGCACCGCCCGCTTGGCCTGCGCCCGACCTGACAGGATCGGCTCTCTCCCAAAATTGAAGTTTCTCGGGGCTCTGTGTCGGATTCAGGGCCACACCCTTCACCTCGTGTCACTCATTTATCTGACCGTCCGGCTTGCGCCGTCCGATCATGACACTTCCGAGCGGCTGACTAAGCCTCACTCGGGAGAGCTTCCCGCTTGCGCGGTTCTCTCACAGTCGGCAACCATTGCCAGGTCACCCAGGTCTTCCCTTTTGCCTTTCTTGAGCTAGACTTGAGAACATGGCTAGGCCCCTTCGTCTCGAATTTGCAGGCGCGCTGTACCATGTGACCAGTCGCGGAGACGGGCGCGAGGCGATTTTCCTCGCCGATGGGGATCGGCGCCTGTTTCTGGATGTGCTGGCTGGCGTTTGGGACCGCTTCAATTGGACGGTGCACGCCTACTGTCTGATGACCAACCACTACCATGTGTTGGTGGAGACCCCGGACGCGAACCTTTCCAAGGGCATGCGGCAGCTGAATGGCGTCTATACGCAGCGCTTTAACCGCACACACGGCCGCTCGGGCCATGTGTTTCAAGGACGCTGCAAGGCGATCCTAGCGCAAAAGGAGGCGTATCTGCTGGAGTTGGCGCGCTACGTCGTGCTCAATCCGGTGCGGGCGCGGATGGTGCGTTCCGCAGCCGATTGGCCCTGGAGCAGCTACCGGGCCATGATCGGCGCGGAACCGGCACCGGAGTGGTTGGAGACCCGAACCCTCATCGGGGTCTTCGGCGAGACGGAGCCGGATGCCGTCGCACATTAGGCGCGCTTCGTCGCTGAAGGGAAGGGCCAGCCGGCCCCCTGGGAGCAACTGAAAAACCAAGTGTTCCTCGGCTCGGACAGCTTCGTGGCGTCGCTGCGGCGACAGTTGCCGAAGAACCGCGACCTCCGCGAGGTGCCGCAGTCAAAGCAGCAGCCTCCACCCAAGCCGCTACCCGAGTACGTCCGTGACTACCCGCGGCGCAACGAGGCCATCGTCGCCGCTTATCGCAGCGGGGGCTATACGCTGCAGGACATTGGGGGACTTCTTCGGCATCCACTATTCGCGCGTGAGCAAGATCCTTCAAGCAGCGGATGTCACGCAGCGAGAGGCTATAGGGTAGACCTTGCGGCCTTGAGATCAAGGGCGAAAGGGAAGGCATGCCCCCCGCCGAGCTTCCGACCTTTCCGCAATTGGGCGGCCCGGTTCAGGCATTCGCCGAGGTAGAGAGTATTGAATCCGGCCGCGCGATCTATTCCGCGCGGCCGACGTTGATGATGGGAGATCCTGCTTTATCTCATCACCGCCCGCGCATTGACTGCCTGGACCGGACGGTTATTGGGATGGTGCATGGTGTGTTCGAATTCCTCGATTTGCGACTTGGAGACAGTGACCGGATCCTTCATGACCAACCAGAGGACCCCCTCCGAACAAGGCGGTGTGGTGAGTGATCCGTTGAAACGATAGTAACGGCGTTTAAGCGGCAGAATACCCTCGGCCGCGACACTGGGCGTCAAGGCGTTTTTCTCGCCCACCTGCGTGGGCATCTTCGACCATGCTTGCGCAATGGACTGATTTTCTTTCCCTTCCTCGAACATCACCGCGATGACCGCCAGGTTTCCGTCATTGTCCGCGTGAACGAGATGCGCCTCCATGGGATAAGACTTGCCATTGATCAGATTCTCGCTCGGGGCGTGGAAATGGTACTGCTTGAGTTCGTAGGTATGACCGTCGAGTGAGAACTTGCTCCCCGGAGCACTATTGATCTGGATGGCATGTCCGTTGTTGAGGATCTCGTTTCCAGCCGCTTGATAGTCGATTGCAAGCGGCTTCAAATCGGCCTTGATGAAATTGGCCAGATCGATCGGCGATTGATTTTTTCCCGAGGAACAAATGGCGAATTCGGGGCTGATTTCACTCCAGCGCTCAGGCCCTTCATTACCCGAATATCCCCAATGCATGGCCTGTTTCGTCGTGTGCGCGCATCCAGAGAGGAGTAGCACGGCAGCCAAACCTGCAAATTTCTTCATCATGGGTCTCTCGGTTGAGTTGAGGAAACTGGGCTGTGAAGATGATCGAAAGCCTTGCGAATAATTAACGCGAACAATAAAAGCAAGCAATACTAAAATCACGTCCAGGGCGATAAAGGTCGTTTCTTGGCTCTCTAACTTTGCGTCACGACGGGGGCACTAAAGCCTGTCGTCTCGCGCGAGACTATGTCATCGTTTGAACCCCGTCAAGCTATGAGGAAAATGGATGCCCAATGGGTTTCAAGCGCTGCCGTTCCGCTGGTGATGCCTCCATTCACCGTCGAGTCGATCCCTCGCCGACGGAACTCGTGCAGGGCGACAACCTTACTCAGCCTGAGTAGGGCGCAATTGCGATAGCGTATTGCGCCGCATTAGCTCGAGCGGCGGTGAGGACGGGGCGCGGTGGAGGTGGATTTTCCAGCAGTTTCAGCAAATGCACGACATCGCGGCGGGACAGTTGCAGGCGTTGCTCGCGCTCGATGACGGATGGGCTTCCTTGAACGCGGCCTGCATGAGGAATTGATCAGGCAAGTCTGTGACGCCGAGCGGTGACCGAAGCTCGCAAGCTTGCGAATCCTGGCCTTGATCATCGTTCGGTCCAGCTGCTGGCCATCCCTGTGTAGTCAGGGCTTCCAGCCCTGATTCTGTCAGGCCAAGATGGCCTGACTACAGCGGTCCCGCTAACTTCAAAACACTCTTATTATCAGTCACTTGGAAATGATGTTTTCGTAGGCTCTTAGGATGAATATAATTTAAAATCAATGGTTTATTTGTTTTCTGAGTGGGAATAGCTGGCCTGACAACGCATTCGTTGGCCGACTTGGGCGAAGGGATGATCGAGGCCCGAATCCTGACCGCAAGGCCAATCACCAGCTCACGACGCCCAGTCACGGACACCAAGGGCGCGGAGAAAAACAAA
Organism: Thiorhodococcus mannitoliphagus; assembly: GCF_010915725.1. Lineage (GTDB taxonomy): Bacteria > Pseudomonadota > Gammaproteobacteria > Chromatiales > Chromatiaceae > Thiorhodococcus > Thiorhodococcus mannitoliphagus. The sequence goes on along the minus strand of NZ_JAAIJR010000146.1, from coordinate 9,206 downwards.
GACTTCCTCCACGGGGACGCTTCACACTGAAGGTGAGCCCTGGTGCCGAGACGACATTGAGATCCTTTGCACGCCTGGCGGTTCAGCTCAACGCTTCAGGATAAAGAGTCTTGCGGAACGCGCCTAAAGGCTCTTCGGTCGGGTCATCGACAGGAGCTGGGCGCTTCCCGGCGCGAGGATCTTCCAGTCGTTGGGCATCTCGAGGCGCGCGACTGTGGCGGTCGGCAGCAGCTTTCCGTCTCGCGGGATTTCGATGTCCTCGCCGACGAGGTGGCAGAGTAGGTTCTCGAGCCCAGGATTGTGCCCGACGAGCAGGACGGTCGCGGCAGCCTCTGGGCAGCGACCCAGAACCTCTAGCAGCTCGGCGACACTGGCCTCGTAGATGGCATCGTCCCAGACGATATCCTTCTTGCTGAAGTCCAGGCGTTTGCACACCTTGGTCGCGGTCTGACGCGCACGCTCGGCCGGCGAGCTGACGACGTGATCGGGCACCAAGCCTTCGCGATAGAGCCAGCTGCCCACCTTGGGCGCGTCGCTCTTGCCTCGCTTGGCGAGTGGGCGCTCAAAGTCCGTCGCAGCGTCCGAGTCCCAATCCGATTTGGCGTGACGGAGCAGCAGCAGCTCTCTGGGCATATGGAAGAAGGGATCAGCGTAGCTCAAACCGCGTTGCGAACCTGCTGGTGCAGTCATGGCAGGTTTTTAACATATTCGTCATTTTGGCGTAACCTCAGCGGGTTTCGGCCAGCAGGCGCTCGATCATCCCTTGCGATTGACTCAAATAGCCACCGCCAAACAAATTGAGGTGGTTGAGGACATGATAGAGGTTGTAGAGGATCCTGCGAGTCGCGTAGCCCGCATCGAGCGGCCAGGCTTCCCGATAGGCGGCATAGAAATCGCCACCAAAGCCACCGAAGAGTTCGGTCATGGCGATGTCGGTCTCTCGATCCCCATGGTAGACCGCCGGATCGAAGATCACCGGCTCCCCGTCGCGGGTCGAGCCAATATTCCCACCCCAAAGATCGCCGTGGAGAATCGAGGCCGCTGGCTCGTGACCGATGAGCACGTCTAGCTGAGCCATAAGACGCTCGCCCGACGTCTGCAAGCGTCCGCCATAGCCGTTGGCGGCGGCAATTTCGAGCTGCCGCCCCAAACGATGGTCCCGCCAGAAGCGAACCCAGTCGGTAGTTCGGGTATTGCGCTGCGGCGTTGAGCCAATGGTGTTGTCGCGCTGCCAACCGAATGTCTTTGCGGTGGCCAGATGCAGCTCCGCCAACTGACGCCCGGCGCGCACGCCGTCCAGACGGCCGCCGAGATCGAGCAGTTCCATCACCAGAAAGCTCTGCCCCCCGGCGCACCCGGTACAGAGCGGCTGGGGGACGCGAATCGCCCCGGGCTCGGCCAGCGCTTCCAGACCGGCGGCCTCCGCCTCGAACATATCCAGCCGCTCAGTCGCGTTGAGCTTGACGAAGTAGGACTGGCTGCCGTCGCCGAGCACGGCTGCGGTATTGATGCAGCCCCCGCCAACCGCCCGGTTAGAGCGAACCTCAAAGCGCGTGCCTGTCGCCTTGCTGATCGCCTGAGCGATTGCGGACCACTGTGTCACTGCGACACCCTGCGGCCGATGCGACGATGCAGGGGACTCGTGCGTGGAAAGTGAGCACGCAGGAACTGCATCTGATCCGCGAGGACGTTGCGCCCCATCAGATAAATGTACTCAGCGTGCGTGGGCGTGAAGGGCACCGCCAGTAGCTCCATGCCGGCATCCTCAGGAGAACGGCCAGCCTTGAAGTTATTGCAACGCACACACGAAGTGACCACGTTCCGCCAGAGATCCTCGCCACCCTTGCTCGTCGGGCGGACATGATCCCTGGACAGCTGCCGGGGCGAGAAGCGCTGGCCGCAATACATGCACATGTGGTCGTCCCGCTGGAAGAGGGTGCGGTTCGACAAGGGCGGAGCATAGTTGCCCTGGAGCTTGTTGAGTGCGTGATGGATGCCGTAAGTGGCAATAATGGAGTGAATTCCAAGCTGGCTCTGCGCGCGGGTAACGGCATTGAAGCCGCCGCGCAAGAGAAACAGCCTGTCGCCACAAGAGTAGGCAACCTGCCCTAGGAAGTAGAGCCGGGCAGCAACACGGTAGTCGATCCATTCCAGGGGCATACCTGCCAAATCCGTTCGCAGTACCTGTTGATTGAGTGGCAACATAGAGGGATGCAGCTCGGAATTTGCGAGAATCATACAGGCTTACTCAGGCGCAAGGGAGCTAGACCAGGGTGCTTAAAGACGCATCAGCGGCATCGGAGACATGACGCCGAGCGGGGCAAGACGCCGAACTGCCGTCGCCGACAGTAGAGACATCCGCCACGGCAAGCGCCTCACTCGACCACATCATTCACAGCCTTCAGGCTTGGTAAACAGCCCTTCGGAATTTGTCAACTCCAGAGCGGACTGAAACAGCCAAAAGAACGCAAGCCATTGTTTCTTAGAGCCTTGAAACCAAGTGGTCAGCATTTAGCCAGAACAGCACGAGACCGCGAACGGCGCGCCTCCGAGCCCCTTACTCAACGACTATCCCCAGAGTTATCCACAGAAATTGTGAACAATTGATCACGATTCAAGACGAGGCCACCAACTCCGCCCTGATGCTCGACCAGAGATCCGCGAAGGATGGCATCGCAATGGCCGGAGGACAGCCTAGGCGTCAATGATCATCTACCGCATTGCGGTCGACGCTCCGCTCGCCGCGCTCTTCGATTATTTGCCCCCGGCCGAGGCCAGCGACGCACCGCCGCTACCAGGTTCCCGCGTGCTCGTCCTCTTCGGACACCGGCAAGAAGTCGGGATCTTGATCCAGATCGTCGACGAAACCGACCAAGACACGACCAAGCTCAAGGCCGTCGAGCGTCTGCTCGACCCCGGCCCGCTGCTCAGCGCCCAAGACCTGCAGTTCATCCGCTGGGCCGCCGACTACTACCAGCAGCCGCTCGGGGAGGCGCTCTTCACGGCGCTGCCCGCGCGGCTGCGCAAGGCCTCACCCCTGCTCGACGACCGTGAGCCAGGCGCTCGACCAACGGCGCTTGGTCGCGCAACGCAGCTCGAGGATCTCAACCGCGCGCCCAAGCAGCGGGCGATGCTCGCGCTCCTGCAGACAGCGCCTGACGGACTCTCACTGACGCAGCTCAGGGACCGCCTCGGGGATTGCAGCCCGACCCTGCGCGCCCTGCGCACCAAAGGCATGGTCGCCGACTGCAACCTGGAGCGAGGCGAGCGCGCAGCAAAGGACATACTGCCATCGCAACAGCCGCCCTACCCCCTGACCGAGGAGCAGTCTCAGGCCAATTCCTCTGTTCTGGCCGCCTTCGGCCGCTTTCAAGCCTTTCTGCTCGACGGCATTACCGGAAGCGGGAAGACCGAGGTCTATATCCGGCTCATCCAGGAACTGATCGAGCAAGGCAGGCAGGCGCTGGTCCTGGTGCCGGAGATTGGCCTGACGCCCCAGCTGCGCGAGCGTTTCAGCCGCCGCATCCCTGGCCCCATCGCCGTCTTGCACTCCGCCCGCAGCGCCACCGAGCGTGAGCGCGATTGGCACCGGGCCGCCCGGGGCGAGGCGACCCTACTGCTCGGGACCCGCTCCGCGATCTTCGCCCCCCTGCCTCGCCTCGGTCTCATCGTGGTCGATGAGGAGCACGACCCCTCGCTGAAGCAGCAAGAGGGCTTTCGCTACTCGGCACGCGATCTGGCGGTCCGGCGCGCACAGCTCGTCGGCTGCCCGGTGGTTCTCGGCACCGCGACCCCGTCGCTGGAGACCCTGCACAACGCACGTCTCGGACGCTATACCTGGCTGCGCCTGACGCACCGCACCGGACAGGCCCGCCCACCCAGGATCTCCCTGCTCGATATCCGTCGCCAGCCCCTGCGCGCGGGTCTATCGAAGGTGCTCCGCACACACATGCAGGCGGAGATCAGCGCCGGCAATCAGGTGCTGCTATTCCTCAACAGACGCGGTTACGCCCCCGTCTTCACCTGCCACAGCTGCGGCTGGGTCGGCGGCTGCCGCCACTGTGACGCCCGCCTCACACTGCACCTCGCCCAGAAGCGGCTGTGGTGCCACCATTGCGACTGGTCGCAGCCGCTGCCGACCCGTTGTCCTGAGTGCCAAGGACTGGACCTGAGGATGCTCGGCCAGGGGACCGAGCGACTCGAGGACGAGCTGCGCCCACTCTTTCCCGGCGTCACCATGGCCCGGATCGACCGTGACAGCACCCGCCGCAAGGGTGAGCTGGCGCGCCTCTTCGACGCCGCTCAGAAGGGCGAGATCCAGATCCTGCTCGGGACTCAGATGCTCGCCAAGGGGCACGACTTTCCTGGCGTGACCCTGGTCGGCATCCTCGACCTAGACCAGTCGCTCTACGCCAGCGACTTCCGCGCCCCCGAGCGCACCGCGCAGCTCATGGTCCAGGTCGCGGGACGCGCGGGACGCGCCGACCGACCGGGCCGCGTCGTCATTCAGACCCGACATCCAGAGCACCCGCTGCTGCAGTCCCTGCTGCAAGAGGGATACGGCGGCTTCGCGGCCCTCGAACTCACGGAGCGCCGCGCGGCCGAGCTACCGCCCTTTGCTCATCTCGCCCTTGCGCGCGCCGACGCGCCCGAGGAAGCGCCGGCGCTAGACTTCCTGCGTCAGGCGCGTGAGCTTGGCGAAGCCTTGGGCGAGCCCCGCGTCCAGTTGCTCGGCCCGGTTCCGGCCCCGATGCAGCGCCGCGCCGGACGCCACCGCGCGCAACTCCTGCTGCAAAGCCAAGACCGCCCGCTGCTGCAGCGCTTCCTCCAACAGTGGACCAGCGCCTTGCGGCAGCTTCCGAGACGGCGCGGCCTGCGCTGGTCGCTGGACGTCGACCCCCAGGACATGCTCTAACCATCCGGCGCGGGTTCAGGTATCCTTGTGCTCGCCCTCCGCCGTCCAGTTATTGGGGCGAGGCGATACTCACGACTTCAAACATTCAACTCGTTGCGAACTCTCCCGAGAGCGCCGGCCACCGCAGTGCGTCGATGCGCGCCGCGAGCCGAATCTCGCGCGAGTCGGCAAGCCGTCAGCCTGCATGAAGCAAGACATCAAAGATCTCATCTCCGCCGCGCTTTCCGCGCTCGTCAGCAACGGCCAGCTCGCGCTTGCCGAACTCCCAGAGCCCCAGCTGGAGCGCACCAAGGACGCCTCGCACGGCGACTTCGCGACCAACATCGCCATGATGCTGGCCAAGCAGGCCCGCACCAAGCCGCGTGACCTGGCACAGCGCATCCTGGACGCCCTGCCCGCCTCGCCGCTGATCGCCAAGGCCGAGATCGCTGGCCCTGGGTTCATCAACTTCTTCCTGGCCGAAGACGCCTACCGCGCCGTCGTCCCGCGCATCATGGACGCCGGTCACGGCTATGGCCGCAGCACCATGGGCGCGGGCAAGCGGGTCCAGGTCGAGTTCGTCTCGGCCAACCCGACCGGCCCGCTCCATGTCGGGCACGGGCGCGGCGCCGCCTATGGCGCCGTGGTTGCCGACCTGCTCGCCGCCGTGGGTTTCGACGTGCATCGCGAGTACTACGTCAACGATGCCGGCCGCCAGATGGACATCCTTGGGACCTCCGTCTGGCTGAGGTACCTGGAGCTGTGCGGCGAGGCTCTGCGCTTCCCAAGCAACGGCTACAAGGGCGACTACGTCTGGGACATCGCCGCCACCCTGCACCGCGAGCACGGCGACGCCTATCGCGTCGCGGCCGAGCAGGTCTTCGCCGGGATCCCGCCCGACATCCCGCAGGAAGGCGAGCCCCAGGAGGAGAACGGCGGCGACAAGGAGGCCCACATCGACGGGCTCATCGCCGCGGCCAAGCGCCTGCTCGGCGACAACCGCTACCGCTATGTCTTCGAGCTGGGCCTAAACACCATCCTCGACGACATCCGTGCCGACCTCTCGGAATTCGGTGTCGACTATCAAGAGTGGTACTCGGAGCGCTCGCTCACCGAGAGCGGCGCGGTCAACAAGGCCATCGAGCGGCTGCGCGAGTCCGGCCATGTCTACGAGCGCAACGGCGCGCTCTGGTTCCGCTCCACGGACTTCGGCGACGAGAAGGATCGGGTGGTGGTGCGCGACAACGGCCAGACCACCTACTTCGCCTCGGACATTGCCTATCACATGGATAAGCTCGAGCGCGGCTTCGACCGCGTCATCGACATCTGGGGCGCCGACCATCACGGCTATATCCCACGCGTGAAGGCGGCACTGAAGGCGCTGGGCGACGAGACCGATCGCTTGGATGTCCTCCTAGTGCAGTTCGCCATCCTCTATCGCGGTGGCGAAAAGGCGCAGATGTCCACGCGCTCGGGCGAATTCGTCACCCTGCGCCAGCTGCGCCAGGAGGTCGGACGCGACGCCGCCCGCTTCTTCTATGTGATGCGCCGCTGCGAGCAGCACCTCGACTTCGACCTCGATCTCGCCAAGTCCCAGTCCTCGGACAACCCGGTCTACTACGTCCAATACGCCCACGCTCGGGTCTGCAGCGTGCTGCGCCAGGCGGCTGACCGCGGCATGGTGGTTGACCCCAGCCCAGGCACGACACACTTAGATCGGCTGACCGAGGAGCACGAGCAGGCCCTGCTGCGCACCCTGACCCGTTACCCCGAAAGCGTCGAATCCGCCGCGCTCAAGGAAGAGCCGCACCAGCTCACCCACTATCTGCGCGAGCTGGCCAATGAGCTTCACACCTACTACAACGCCCATCAGTTCCTGGTCGAGGATAGCGACCTGCGCGACGCCCGGATCAAGCTGATCCTGGCGGTACGCCAGGTGCTGCGCAACGGCCTGGGGCTGCTCGGCGTGTCAGCACCGGAGAGCATGTGAGATGCCAAGGGACTATCGCCGCCCCAGCCAATCGCAGCCAACGAAGCGCAAGCAAAACAAGTCCTGCGTCTGGTGGCTGATCGTCGGCGTTGCACTGGGTGTCGTCATCACCAAGATCCTGGCACCGAGCCAGGACGCCACCGAATCGGCACCCGAAGCAGCCGAAGCCAAGAGCGATCAAAGTACGCGGCCGAAGCCAAACTTCACCTTCGAGAAAGTCCTGACCGAGGCCGAGGACGACGACGGCAAGGCCCCGCCGCTGCCCCCTCCGGCGCCACGTCCTCAACCGCCCGAGCAAAAGCAAGAGCAAGCGCAGCCAGCCACGCCCACGCCGGCGCAAACGACAGCCATCACGCCCGAGCCAGAGACCAAGCCGCGCAGTGGCACCTATGTCGTGCAGGTCGGCTCTTTCAGCCGCGCGGCCGATGCCGAGCGGCTCAAGGCACAGCTCGCCTTGCTTGGCATCTCCACCAACGTCCAAGCGGCGACGCTCTCGAGCGGCCGGGTCACTCACCGGGTCCGCACGGGGGGCTTCGCGAGCAGGCAGGAGGCCAAGAAGATCCAGGACCTGCTCAAGCGCAACGGCAAAGATAGCCTCGCCATTCCGATCAAATAAGGCGATTGACAGAAATCGCCTAAGAAAGCGTCCATCAACAACTTCCCCCCTTTCACAAAGGGGAGCTGGGGGGGATTTCGGGCGGCATCGCTCGCATCGGGAAACAATTGATGGACACGCTCTAAGCCAAGCACGACGTGCCGCCGCTGTATTGCGGCCGCACGTCGGCTCACCCCTTGACTGTCAGCACCTGCTTCAAGGTGTGCACCACCTCGACCAGGTCGCCCTGGTTGGCCATGACCGCGTCGATGTCCTTGTAGGCGGCCGGGATCTCATCGATCACCCCCTTGTCCTTGCGGCACTCGACGCCTTGGGTCTGGGCCTCCAGATCCTTGCGGGTGAAGCGACGGGTCGCTTCACCTCGGCTCATGCGCCGTCCTGCCCCATGTGAGCAGGAGCAGAAGGACATGGGATTGCCCAGCCCGCGCACGATGTAGGACTTGGCCCCCATGCTCCCTGGGATGATCCCCAGGTCGCCCTCGCGGGCCCGAATCGCACCCTTGCGGGTGAGATAGACGTCCTTGCCGAAGTGGTGCTCGCGCGCCACGTAGTTGTGGTGGCAGTTGATCGCCTCGCTCGTCACCTCGAAGGGCGGAAGCTGATCGCGCAGTGCCTCGATGATGAGGCGCATCATCTGACGGCGGTTCTCCATCGCATAATCCTGGGCCCAGCCGACGGCCTCGACATAGTCGTCGAAGTGCTTGCTGCCCTCCGGCAGATAGGCCAGGTTCTGATCCGGCAACTGGATCTTCCACTGCTCCATCTCGCGCTTGGCCAGCTCGATGAAGTGCATCCCGATGCGATTACCGATCCCGCGCGATCCGGAGTGGAGCATGATCCAAACTTGCTGGGCTTCGTCGAGACAGACCTCGATGAAGTGGTTTCCGCCACCCAGGCTTCCGAGCTGGCTCTGCCAGCGTGCGTTGATCTTGGGATGCTTCTCCAGGATCGGTTTGAGTCCCGGCGCCACGCGCTTCAGGCCCGCTTCGCACCAGGCGTCGTTGGCGTGCCCGTCGAACCCGACTGGCACGGCCGCCTCGATCCCCGCGCGCACCTTCACCAACGAGTCCGGCAGCTGGTCCGCGCGCAGCGAGAGCCGCAGCGCATTCATGCCGCAGCCGATGTCAACGCCGACCGCGGCCGGGATGATGGCCCCAAGGGTCGGAATCACCGACCCGATGGTCGCCCCCATTCCCCAATGGACGTCCGGCATGGCCGCCACGTGTGAGTGGATGAAGGGCAGCTGAGAGACGTTCTCGAGCTGTTTGATGGCGTTCTCGGCCACGTCATCCGTATAGATCTTGACCGGCACACGGCCCTTGGTGATGACTCGCTTGATCGGCATGGTCTTCTTCCTGCCAGTAACTTTTCGGGCAATGCTTCAGTCGCATCGACTTGCCGCTGAGCCGGAGCCTGGGAGCAAGCCCCTCTGCTTACCGCTGCTTTCGCCGTCTATCTCTTCCCGTTTCCCCGGAATCCTGACCCTGAAAGGCGTCGATTCCAGCCTCGATCGCCTTGCGGCGCCCCGCCCGCATGCTCGAGGCAGAGCGCTCATGCGGCCCGCCCTTGCGTAGCAGCGGGGACCGGGCGACCGGATTGCGCGGCTTGCTCATCTCCATCTACCTCGTTGTTGGACGAAGCCGCTGCGCGGAGAAAGTCCATGCGGCGGCGTGGCGCTTAGAATGTAACCTCATGCCCTCGGTTAC
>NZ_JAAIJR010000145.1 GCF_010915725.1 Thiorhodococcus mannitoliphagus | reverse complement strand
CGTATTTATTTATCGATTCAAGCCAGAATTATAACACCATTTCAGCGAGTTAATGGGCGTATGTCAGGAGTTCTGCAATGTCTTATCGGAGTTCGCCAAACCCTGGACCTGACTCCAGCCAACAGGGCCGTCAACCATGCTGCCGCCACTCAAGCCCATCGCCATGAAAGAGCGCATCTCGATGATCTTCATCGAGTACGGCGAGATCGACGTGCTCGACGGCGCCTTCGTCGTCATCGACAAGAACGGTGTGCGCACCCACATCCCCATCGGCAGCGTTGCTTGCATCATGCTGGAGCCGGGCACGCGCGTCTCGCATCGGGCGGCGGCCCTCGCGGCGCGGGTCGGTACGCTGCTGGTGTGGGTCGGCGAGGCCGGTGTCCGGCTTTACGCCTCCGGGCAGCCGGGCGGCGCGCGCTCGGATCGGCTACTCTATCAGGCCAAGCTGGCGCTCGATGATCAGGCTCGGCTCAAGGTGGTGCGCAAGATGTACGAGCTGCGCTTCGGCGAGAAACCGCCGGAGCGGCGCAGCGTCGAGCAACTGCGCGGTATCGAAGGTGCACGGGTCAAAAAGACCTACGCGCACCTGGCGAAACGCTATGGCGTGACCTGGAAGGGGCGCCGCTACAATCCTTCCGAGTGGGACACCAGTGATCTGCCCAACACCTGTCTGTCCTCGGCGACCGCCTGTCTCTACGGGATCACCGAGGCCGCCATCCTAGCCGCCGGTTATGCGCCCGCGGTCGGCTTCATTCATACCGGAAAGCCGCAGTCCTTCGTCTACGACATGGCCGATATCGTCAAATTCGAGACCGTGGTGCCGGTGGCGTTCAAGATCGCGGCCCAGGATCCGCCGAAGCTGGAGGCCGAGCGCAAGGTGCGGCTGGCCTGCCGCGATGTCTTCCGCCAGAGCAAGCTGCTCGGCAAGATCATCCCCATGATCGAGGAAGTGCTGGCCGCTGGCGAGATCGATCCGCCTGCGCCGGCACCGGAAGCGGTCGCGCCGGCCATCGACGACGGGAAGCCGCTGGGCGATGCTGGTCATCGTCACTGAGAACGTGCCGCCCCGGCTGCGCGGCCGGCTGGCGGTCTGGCTGTTGGAGATCCGCGCCGGGGTCTACATCGGCACCCCCTCCAAGCGGCTGCGCGAGTTCATCTGGAATCAGGTGCTGGAAGGGGTGGAAGCAGGCAACGCCGTGATGGCCTGGAGCACCAACACTGAATCCGGCTACGATTTCCTCACCGTTGGCCCGAACCGACGCATCCCGGTCGATTTCGACGGTCTCCGTTTGGTCAGTTTCCTGCCGCCTGATGAACCGAAAAACGCTCTTTGAAAATCGAAAACCATCCCCTTCGAAAACGGCGGCGTTGTTGGTAGATTTATGCCGGTCTGATTTCCGTCTGGAAATCAGCGAAATACGGGAAGACCGTTCCCCGCGCTCGCGGGGATGAACCGGCCGGCATCCTGCGCAACATCAGCGTCGGTTACCGTTCCCCGCGCTCGCGGGGATGAACCGTGGTATTTGCTCGCCGATCCCACAGTCGCCCCCCGTTCCCCGCGCTCGCGGGGATGAACCGGCATCGTCTACAACGCCGGCCAGTAACCCGCGCCGTTCCCCGCGCTCGCGGGGATGAACCGAATTCTGTGGCTGATCCCCTTGATCGCGCTGTCCGTTCCCCGCGCTCGCGGGGATGAACCGGACGCATACCGTCGGCAAAAGTTGATGGTGCGCCGTTCCCCGCGCTCGCGGGGATGAACCGCCGAACGGCAGCAGCCAGAACGCCAGCCCGCCCCGTTCCCCGCGCTCGCGGGGATGAATCGACGGGTTCAATACGCTTGCAGCAATCACGCCCCGTGCTCGCGCAATAGATAACCACAGAGCACCTGCGGCATCGCTTTGCCTTTGATCCGCGGTGGATTTCCGGGGCGATACAAGGGGCGTCGTTCAGTCCAAGCGTGTCCGAACCGTCAGTGCCTTGCGCGAATCCCTTGGTCTTCGCTGGCGGTCGTTTCCTGTTGGAGCGACGGCTGCTTAGGACGCGCTTCCGCATGATCCTGTGTGATTCTGCCGGATGTCGCCCAGTATTCGCGGCCTCGCTGCAGGGCTCGGCGGATTTCGCTCTCACTCGTCCAACCTGCCGGCCGCGCGTATGATCGAGGTCTGTGCGATCCAAGCACAGTGGCTCAGATTCAGAACATTAGAACACTCTAACATTTGCTCGACCCGTGTTATGATTCGCGGGATCTTGCAGCGAGGAATCATTATGCCCAACGCAGAGAATAAGACGACCGACGCCAAGTCGGACTCCCGAGCCGCGCGCCCTGAAGGGCGCTCGCTCGTGCTGCTCACCTTCATCCTGGCCATCGTTTTCGTTGGCTCTGGTCTTCTCGGACACGCACCCTGGAAACTGCATGAGGTGCAGAATCTGGAAATCGTCCAGACGATGACCGAAAACGGCGACTTCGTGGTGCCGATGCGCGCCGATCAGGTCATCCTCGATACGCCGCCGCTCTATTTCATGACCGCCGTGGGACTCTCCGAGAAGTTGGCGGACTACATACCGGAGCGCGATGCCGCCCGCGCCGCCACCGGCCTCTATCTGGCGATTACCCTGCTATTCGCGGGCTTGCTCGGTCGCCTGACCTGGAAGCCGGTCGAGCACAAAGGCGTTGGCCGGACCGGTGCGATGACGGTGCTCATCCTCATCGGCACCCTGGGGATTGTCTGGTTCGGTCACGATGTGACGACGGATAGTGCGCTGGTGGCCGGCGTTACTGTCGGCCTCTACGGCCTGTTGCTCCTGCCGCGTCGTGTCTTCTGGGGCGGACTCTGGCTCGGCACGGGTGCCGGTATTGCCTTTATGGCAAAAGGGCTGCTTGGCCCGGCAATTCTCGGTGTGACGGCCGTGCTGATGCCCTTCCTGGCCACCTGGGGTGGGCTTGGGCGCCAGATACGCGGGATGCTCATTGGCTTGCTGTTCGCGCTGCCCTGGCTCGCGATCTGGCCCTGGTTGCTGTATCAGCGCGACCCACAGCTGCTCGATCAGTGGCTTTGGGGGAACAACCTCAATCTGTACCTCGACAACGTCGCCCTTGGAACCCCGCAGGAAAACCTGCAGTGGCTTTGGGCCATCCTCATCATGGCGTTTCCCGCCTGGCTCTTGGCAGTCTTGGCGCTGATTCTGCGCCCCTTCGCCTTTTTTGGCCTGCCGGGGGTGCGTTTGGCGTTGTTGGTGTCCGTCGTGGGCTGGGCAGTGATGCTCACCGCTGAGGCGGCACGGCCGATCCATGGGGCCATGCTCCTGATTCCGCTGGCCGTGCTCGGAGCAGGCAGCATCACCCGCATGCCTGGTTTGCTCGTGATGCCGGTCAAGTGGCTATCGTCCCTGCTGTTCGGTGCAATGGCCCTCGCGCTCTGGGGGCTCTGGGGCTATCTGAGATTCAAGGGGGAACTCCCGGAGCTACCGCAGATCGAGCAGGTCGCTGCCGTTGTGCCCCAGGACTATGGCTTCGCCTTTCAGCCGACGCTCTATCTCATCGCCGCCGGCGCGACCGTTCTTTGGCTCTGGATCATCATGCGCTTCCGTTCGCCCCAGCCCTCGGCACTGTTGGCCTGGCCCGCAGGTGTGGTGATGTGCTGGGCATTGCTGATGATGCATCAGCCGCTCGTCGACAAGCTCTTCGCAGAGCGCGGCTTGATCGCCGAACCTTCCATTGGTGCGCCGCTCACGCTGCAGCAGCCCGCTCAAGCGAGCGGCACCGCATCAGGCCCAGAAGCCGCGACGCCTGAGTCGGAATCGCAGCCGACGGCTGAGCCAGCCGCAACGCCCTAAGCCCGAACGTCGCTTCGGCATTGCTGGGAAATTGGCCCCCGCAGCCCTCATCGGGCGCGGGGGCCTTCATTTATGTGCGCTCGCGATCATCCTCTCTGTTGGATGATCTAACCTTGTTCGTTCTGCGCTATTTGATATTGAAAGTCTGAGCCAGCAAGACTTCATTATCTTTAAGTATTTCAAAGATCCATTCGCCTTCCTGAAGCTCATCATGATTCTCAAATTCGGCATCTACTATTCGCGCGTTAGCAAGATCGTTCAAGCAGCGGATCTCACCCGGAGAGAGGCGATAGGATCGACCTTGCGGCCTTGTCATCTAAGGGTAAAAGGGGAGATCTGATGCTGCTGTCCAACTCGCGCAGGACTGGATATCGACAGATTGGCCGCGCATCCGCTTCGGGCAGTTTGTTCGTGCGGCGGCCCTGCTCGGCCGCGAGAGAGCTTCAACTCCGAAACCTGAGTTGTTATGCTGAGCGGCTTTTGGTGCCGTTGAGCCTTTTGGTGTGGTTGGACGGAGGTCGCCAAGAGACTCGACCACTGACGCTCGATCGTCGCGCAAGGCGTCCCCTCCGAAACCCCTCGGCATCGGGCAGATGCGCTTAGGCGAGTGCTTAAAAGGCTGCGCCGATCGCGCCTCCGGCGAGACGCAGCAACGATTCGGAATTCTGTACTGGCCTCGAGGTTTGAGACATGGCAAGAGCAATCGGCATCGATCTGGGTACGACCAACTCGGCCGTGGGGCTGAAACGACTCGATACGGACATCATCCCTAACGCTGAGGGCGAGCTGTTGACGCCATCGGTGGTCGGCTGTTCCAAACGCGGGAGGTGGTCGAAGTCCGGGACCATGATCGTGGGCAAGCACGCCCTGGAGTGGCAGGTCCAGGACCCGGAGAACACCCTGGTCTCGGTCAAGCGCTTGATGGGGAGAAGCTTCGAGGACGAGGAGGTGCAACGGCTGCTGCGGGAGGGGCGCTACGCCTACAGCGTCAAGCCCCTGGCCGCCGGATCCAAGCAAAGCCTGGCGGTGGTGCTCGACGGCGAGGAGTATCGGCCGGAGCAGATCTCGGGGGAGATCCTCGCCAAGCTGAAACGGGACTGCGAAGCGCACCTCGGCGAGCCCGTCGAGTACGCGGTGGTGACCGTGCCGGCCTATTTCAATGACAAGCAAAAGCGCGCCACTCGCATGGCGGCGGCCATCGCCGGGCTCAAGGTTCAACGCCTTCTGCCCGAGCCCACCGCGGCGGCGATCTCCTTCGGCGTGGGCGACCTGGGCGAAGGGGAGTCTGAGACCGTCCTGGTGTTCGACATGGGTGGCGGCACCTTCGATATCTCCGTCCTCACGATGACCGAGGGTCACTTCATCGAGCAGGGAAAGGGCGGTGACATGTGGATGGGTGGCGACGACATCGACCACCTCCTCAGCGACCATGTCTTGCGCCAGACGGAGGAGGACAACGAGATCGAGGGCCTGCGGGAGCTGATCGAGCAGCTTCCCGCCGCGGAGAAGAACCGATTTCTCGGTGATCTGCGAAGCGGCGTGGAGGCGGCCAAGATCCGACTCAGCACGGAGCGCTCGGCGGTCATCGAGATCCTAGGCCTGCTCAAGGACGCCGACGGCGATATCCTGGACGTGGAGGTGGAGGTGACCCGCGAGCAGTTCGAGGCGCTGCTGGAGCCCTTCGCCGAGCGTGCCGCGGAACTCACCCGAGCGGTGCTCGCCTCGATCCAGTTCGAGCCGGATCTGATCGATCGGGTGGTGATGGTCGGGGGCTCGTCCTACATCCCGCTCATCGTGGACAAGATGAAGGGCGTGTTCGGTGACGACAAGGTGCAGGTGCACAAGCGCCCCTTGCTCGCTATCGCCGAGGGCGCGGCGATCTTGGCACACCGCCTCGCGGATGCCTACGAGTGTCCAGGCTGCGGTCAGGAGGTGACCCAGTCGGATCAGACCTGCGCCGCCTGCGGATTCGACCTGGCGCAGGACCTCGCGCGCAAGGGGGTGGTGGATATCGTCCACACGACCTCCCACGATTACTACCTGGAGCTAGAGGACGGCAGCGATCATCTGCTGGTGGAGCGCAACATGCCCTTGCCGTTCAAGACCCAGGGCACCTTCCGGCTCATGCATCCGGAGCAGCGGCTCGCCCACTTCCGCTTCTGCAATCTGGTCAACGAGGAGCGCGAGTCCATCGGCGACCTCTGGCTCAGCTTCGACCCTGATGAGGACACTCGGAACACGAAGGACGACAACAAGGGAAGTGAGTCCACAGAGGAGGTGCGCGAGGTAGTGCTCGACTTCGAGATCGACGAGGACAATCTCATCACCGTGGGCGCGAGCTTGGCCGATCGGCCCGAGGTGCGCGTGAGCCGCACCCTGTCCCGAGGCCATGCCGACGAGCGCCTCTTTCTGGAGCTCGAAGGCGCCATTCAGCGGGTCAACGATGAGGAGCACAAGTATTTCACCAAGTACGATTTCCTCTTCCGCTCCGGTGAGATCGCCCGTGCCATCAATGATGTGATCGACCAGGAGACGGGGGCGGAAGACCTCAAGGCCAGTCGCGGCGCCGAGCGGCAATTAGCCGTTGCAGCCGAGCTGGTGGCAAGGGAGGAAAGCCCCACCTCCAATCTGTTCTATCTGGAGGATCTGTTGGCGGCCTACGGGGGACTGCTGGAGCCGGGCCAACGGGAGCCTTTGGTCAAGCGGATCGAGAGGCTCCGCGAGCGCAACCGCACAGGAACGGTCAAGGAGATCCTCGACGCCCGCGACAAGGCACATGGGGAGGCCGACAAGTATCCCGCCCTAGGCATCCTCATGAGCGTGGGAGACGCCGCCGAGACCTTGGCGCGGACAGATCCCGCGAAGGCGCCACGCTACGACAAGCACTTGCGCGACCTGCGCAATGCCATGCTCAAGAATGATGTCGAGACCTTCGAGCGCCTGACCCAAGCGATCATGCCCGAGGTGAGCGCCATTCTGAGGAACAGGAGCAAGGCGGACCTGCAGATCTTCAAGGGTGTGCGCAAATGAGGGACCGGCGGCGGGCCGGTGCGTGAACGAGTGCCCGGTCTGCGGCAAGGGCGGAGTCGACGAAGCGGCAGCCCAGTGCC
Organism: Thiorhodococcus mannitoliphagus; assembly: GCF_010915725.1. Taxonomy (GTDB): domain Bacteria; phylum Pseudomonadota; class Gammaproteobacteria; order Chromatiales; family Chromatiaceae; genus Thiorhodococcus; species Thiorhodococcus mannitoliphagus. Next base: position 5,285 of record NZ_JAAIJR010000145.1, on the reverse strand, counting down.
CCCAGTGTCATGCCGACCTGGAATGCTTCGCGCTTCTGGATGCCCTCCACGAAGAAGCGCCGGCATCACCACCGGATGGTCAGGTGCCAAACCGGGCCAGCGGCCCCGTGCGGGAGCTGCTGGGCGACGGCGGCTCCAGTCACGCCCCGCGGTCGCGTTGGCGCTGGGTCGTGCTCGGTGTGGGCCTAGCCCTGTCGATGCTACTCGCGGTGCTCGTCACGCAAATCCTGGTCCTCCGGCAGCTATCCTCCGGTCCGCCGGCCGCCGCCCAGACCCAGGAGGCGGATTCCACGGCGGCGGCGCTGCAGGCCATGGTCGGCGAGATCGCGCCGCTCGTCCGTCGTCTCGAGACGCTCGAGGGGCAACTCCGCGACCTGGGTGCCGAGCAGGCCAAGACCTTGGACCAGGTGACCGCGGCCAGCCGGCAGGTCGCCCAGGTCGCCGCGCTCGTCCAGGGGGGGCGGGACGAGCCGGCACGGCCGCCCACGCCGGGCGCTCCGGACAGGGAGACCGCGCCTGGGCGCGAGAAGGCGCCCGAGCCGGCGTTGCACCACCATCTGCGCCCTGATGAGACCCTGTGGTCGATCGCCAAGCGCTACTATGGGCACGGATGGCTCTATCCGGTGCTGATCGAGCAAAACCCCGGCCTCGGCGTCTACCACGGGGGCGTCGGCATGCTGAGCCTCTTCGCGGACCCAGCGCGGGCGCTCGATCTGTATCGCCAGATCACCCCACCGGGCGCGGAGGGCCGGTTGTTTCGCTACCAAGTGCAACCGGGCGACGACTGGCACGGGCTCGCCAGGCGCTTCCTCGGCCGGCCGAGGCGTGCTCCGGAGCTGATTGCCCTCAACCCGGGAAGCGATTTGGCGCCGGGTAGCCGAATCCTGATTCCCCTCGAATAATTGCTAGAGACGGACGGTATCGCGGTTTATGGCCAAGTCCCGTAAGGCGAAAGGTCCTCCGCTCGAGCTGGCGCTGGAGCGGGGAGAGAAGTTCTTCCAGAAAGGGAATTTTCCCCTCGCGCAGCGCGAACTCGAAGCCGCGCTAGGCCTCGGGGTGAGCGAGGCGCAGGCGCGTGAGATCAGCGACAAGCTCGAGGTCTGCGCGCGGGAAGTCGCGCTCCTGGAGGGGCGCGAAGCGATCAAGCGCGCCAGAAAGCTGGAAAAGAAGGGCCAGTATCGAGACGCCTTGGAGCAATTCGAAAAGGCCCTCGTGATCGAGCACGAAGACTGGATTGAGGAGCGGATCGCGGCGCTGCGGCTCGCGCTCAGCCAGGCAGAGGCTGCCGATCTCCTCGATGCGGTCGCCGAGGACGAAGATCCGCAGGTGCGTCTCGCGGCTTACGACAAGGCATTGACCACAGGTGCCGATCCGGCCGTCGCGGAGCAACGGGCCAACTGCCTGGTGGAACTCGAGCGTTTCGACGAGGCCATCGCCCAGTATGCGGCCGCGCCGCTCTCGTCGGACCTTTCGCGCTATCGCCAGGGCTACGCCTGCGCCGCGGTCGGCCGCTACTTGGACGCGCTCGCGGCCTGGCGGGGGATCGAGGCTGGATCCCAGGGGTTGGCGGGGCAGGTGGAGCAGTTGCTCCCCTTCGCCTGCCGCGAGGCGGAGCGCTCGGCCTCTTGCGCGACCAGAGCCGATGGCTACGCGATTATCACGGAGATGGCCCATCGGATCGACCCGGCGGAGAAGAGCGCCAGGCTCGAGGCGTGGGAGGCGCATGCCACCTGCAGTCAGCTCGACGCCCTGTGGGAGGAGGAGCGCTTCGACGAGATGGTGCCTTTGCTGCCTTCCCTGGGGCAGCCGCCGGATCGGGCCGCGCTCGCGATGCACGCCAAGGTCAGCTTCAAGCGTGCCGAGCGCGATGCGGAGCACTTGGAATCGGCCGTGGGGCTCTGGCTGACAGCCGTGTACGACGACGACTTGCTCGACGCGCTGACCGTCCATGGCGCGGCCTCGGCGCCCCTCGATCGGCAAGCCGTGCGCGACCGTCTGGTGGAGCGGCTGGGTGCGCTGGTGGCAGGCCATGCCAAGCAAGGGCGTCTCTCCCCCCGCGTCCAAGGCATCTGGCGGATGGACGAGCGCATCATCCGGCAGCTCTCCGGGCTCCCCGTACAGGGGGTGCCACCGGCCTGCTATCCTTGCACGCCCGGCTTTGCGCTGCACCATGGACTGGCGGATGCGATCTTTGCCTTTTTGGATGCTCAGCCAAGTCCGCCACCCGATTCAGGGATCGACCTGCTGGAGCTTCGCGCCTGCTTCGGCGCGACAGGCGAGGCCATGATGTGGATGGAGGCGGGCGAGGAAGAGCGCGCATTGGCGGCGATCCCGCGGGACATCGACAATGATCTGGTGCGTTACTGCCGGGAGCGCATCGCCCTGGCTTGCGGTATGGCGAAGGCCCGTCGGGGAGAGCCGCAGATCAAGCGTTATTTCCTTGATGCCCTGCCCTTGCTCCAGGCGGAGCCCAAGCGGGCACAGGAAATCCTGGGGCTGGCCTACGCGGACAAACCCTCGGCCTTCTTCGAGGGCCTGGCCGACGCCTTGGAGGCCCTGTGCGGTCGACTCGACCATCCCGACCTGCCTCAAGCTGCGGCGCATGCCATGGGCATCAAGGCCGTCGCCATGCTGAATCGGGGGATAAATCCCGCAATCGCGCAGAAGCTCTTGGAGCGGGCACTGGAGATCTTCCCCGAATCCGAGCTTGCCGGCTCGACACTGGACGCGCTCGAGGAGCGGCGTATCGGGAAAGACATCGAAAAGGCATTCAAACGCCAAAACTCCCTGCGTGCCGCGAAGCTGGTGCTGACGTCCAACGATCCCGGCAATCGAGACTTTTTTTTCGAGAACATGGAGCTGTGGTATCACCAGGCACAGCAGATGGAGCGGCCCATGAGAGCGGCGCTCCTGGCCGAGGTCCACGAAAGCTGCCGCCTCGTGGATGTGAGCCATTCCCTGACGCGCAAGGTCGCAGACGCGATCAGCGAGCTGAAGAGCCATTAGTAATCCCTTCGCCATCCTATCCTTAGGCCCCGCCGCCCCCAAGCGCGAGATCTTGGCGGCCGTCGCGACGGCGCTGCGCGCCGGCCGCTTTGATGCGCGCGTCATCGCCGAGGCGCAAAAGACCCTTTTCGATCCCTTGGCGCGCAGCGTCGCCGAATTCGAGTATAGCCTCGATGCTTGCGGCCGCTCGCCGAGCCGACCGCCCGAGCCGATCACGGATAGCGACATGCCGCGGCTAGAACGGCTCTTTTGAATGTCGGCGAAGAAGGAGCGGCTCAGGGACAGGCTGGTCGAACTCCAGAGGACAGCGATCGGGCTGAGCACCGAGCTGGATGCCTACAAGCGCAAGACGCAGGACAACGAGACCGACCTATTCCTGGATCTGGTTGGGGTGCTGGACGCCTTCGAGAACCTCTTCAACAACCTGAGTCTGGATACCCTAGACAAATCGACCAAACGCGCGTTCAAGAGCGTCGGCGCCATTCAACGAAAGCTCACGCGTCTGTTGGAGGCGCGCGGTATCGCGCGGCTCGAGTTTCCCGATGGCCGGGCCCAGGTCGGGCGTTGTAAGGTCATCGAGACCAGGGCCACGGACGAGGTGGAAGAAGGGACCATCCTGGCGGTGGTCCGCAACGGTTATCGCCGCGGGGAGCAGGTCCTCAGACCGGCGGAGGTCATCACCGCGTCGCGGAGCCAAACACCTGCCGAAACGCCGCAAGACCGATGGTAAGCCTTTAACTCCCTAAGAAATTGAAATTCAACCACTTGCGAGGTACAAGACGAGCGCGCAAGGGTAGTCCCTTTATTCATAGATTGAAAAACCAAGAAATTTCAACTCCGAAACCTGAGATATAATCGACAGGCTAGATCTGCGCCCCTGCGACAGTGTTCGATCCTCGAGGTGTAAATTGAACCCGAAAAACCTTGCGTTCGCGACGATTGGCTCCCTGCTGCTGTTATCCGCTTTCCCCTCCTGGTCTGATGAGGAAGTCATCACCAATGGGCTCGATGTCGATGTGCGCCAATACATCGACGAATCCCCGCAAGGCCAGCCGGATCCAGCCGCAGACCAGGGCGTCGCGAACGTCCAGGATCTCGGCGACGGAAGCACCAACGAAGGTGGGCCACCGGATGGCTATTTCGACGTGCGCGACGCGGCCCTAGACGATGAGCAGAACCTCGGGCCGAACGCCCCCGGCTATATCCCCTGACGGGGCGACCGCTGCCCAACGCAGCCGTGCAAGTCCTGACATCAGTCACCGCGCGCCTCAGAGCAGCCTGAGGATTTCTCGCAAGCCGCAGGGGTGGTGCGGTAGATGCAGTACGATCTGATCCAGCCGGATTGAGCGACCGCTCTCCGACATCTTGCTGTCCTGGTCCGGTTTTAGGTTTATCTTCAGCTCTTGACCGCGACCGCGCTGTCGCGGCAGTGCCGATGAATTTCCGCTTCCGACCCAGAGCGGTCAAGGACGCCTCCGAGTCGACTGACTCAGCGGTACTAAGGAAGTGTCCGTCAACAACTTCCCCCCTTTCGCAAAGGGGGGGCAGGGGGGATTTCGGGCGGCATCGCTCGCATCGGGAAACAATTGATGCGCATCTTCTAAGAATCATCACTCGATGCTGCATTGCAACACGGCCGCCACATGCTTCACTTCGGTCGCTCGATCGAACGGCTGTTCGGCGGTTTAGTCTCTCAGACCCGTTGCAGTGGGCATCGGCCAAGAGGCGAAGGAACCGGCAGAGGAATCCGGCTCCGAGAGTCCAGAGCTTCCCGGGAAGAGGGCCAGCCGGCGTCCATGCCGGTCTAAATTGTCGCTGCTCCTCATTCAGTCTCCGGCGAATCCGCCGGTTCCACGATGTCGGCGAGGCGAGCGCCGTTTGGCCGCAGCCGCCAAGGGTATTCGGACAGCAAGTAGCCAAGCGAGATCGCCCGGTCGTCGACCGCAGCATGCACGCTAACCTCTGTCGCTCCGGCGAGGTGCCGGAGCCCTCGGGTTGCCTGAGTTCTAGCGCCGCGTCGGCTCAAAGTCTCGATCGAAAGGCGACGCAAAGACGACCCACGGGTTTCCTGCATTTACTTCCGGTCTGCGCCGTCTAAAGTAATGGGGAAGGCTCTCGGCGAGAGACCTATCCAATGACGGATCCTCATCAGATGGGCCTTGGTCATTAGTTGGGCCGGTAGCCGGTAGGGTGGACGAGCGCGAGCGAAGTCCACCGAATCCCGCGTCGGCGTTGGTGGACTGCGCTGCGCTTGTCCACCCTACGGAAGACGACTGGCC
>NZ_JAAIJR010000144.1 GCF_010915725.1 Thiorhodococcus mannitoliphagus | reverse complement strand
GCGTCGATCATCGTCTCGGCCAATCGTCTTCTGTAGGGTGGACAAGCGCAGCGCAGTCCACCAACGCCGACGCGGGATTCGGTGGACTTCGCTCTCGCTCGTCCACCCTACCGGCCCAACTGATGACCAAGGCCGAAAGGGGGAAGCTGTTGATGGACACTTTCTAAAGGCGCTGCTGATACCAACGCACGAATTCGGCCCCTGACATGGGCTCGCCAAGGTAATAGCCTTGGGCCCAATCACAGTCGCGCTCGCGGATGAAGCTCAGATCGGATGCGCTCTCGATGCCAACCGCGGTGACTTGCAGCGCCAATGCACGACCGAGGTGGATGATGGTGTCGAGGATCGCAGGCGAACTCTGTGCGATGTGGAGCCGCTGGACGAGGACACGGTTGATGCTCAGGCCGTCCAGCGGCAGGTCTCCAAGCTCGCAGAGACTGGCGCAGCCGAGGCCGAAATCGTCCATCACCAGCTTGACCCCCAAGGCCTTCAGCTTGTCGAGCAACTGGAGCGAGACATCGCGGTTCTCCAGCAGGGTGGCCTGGCTCATCTGCAAGGTGAGCAGCTGCGGATCGGCAGCGGTCTCGCGGCAGATCTCGGTGAGTTCGTCGATGAACTTGGGGTGATAGAACTGGCGGGTCGAGATATTGACCGAAATGGGCATGCTCGACAGCCCCGCTTGTTGCCAAACGACCTGCTGCTGGAAGGCTTCTCGGAGCACCCAGTGGCCGAGATCGTGGATCAGATGGATGGATTCCGCCACCGGAAGGAAGGTCTCTGGGGGGATGGGTGTGCCCTCCGGCTGCGGCCAGCGCAGCAACGCCTCGACACCCTCGACGCGACCGCTGTCGACATTCAGCAGCGGCTGATAGACCAAGCACAGCTCACGCTGCTCAAGCGCTTGGCGCAGCCGCTGCTCCATGATGCGGGCAGCCTCGACCTGGCGATTGAGCGCCGCGGTGACGAACTGATAGTGGCCGGGACTGACCTTCTTGGCCTGATACATGGCGATGTCGGCGCGCTGCAGCAATTCGCCGAGTGTGTCGCCATCTCGTGGAAAGAGGCTGATGCCGAGGCTGGCCGTGCACTTGAGCTGCAGTCCGCAGATGTCGTAGGGAGGGGACAGCGCGGCGATGACCTTCCGAGCCATATGTGCCGCCTCGTCGGCATCGCGAATCCTCGAGAGGACGACGACGAATTCATCGCCTCCCATGCGGCAGACGAGGTCTTCCTCGCGGAAGGTGGCGCGCAGTCGGCTTGCTGCGGCCTTAAGGACTTGGTCCCCCGTGTCGTGCCCGTGGAGATCATTGATGGCCTTGAAGCGATCCAGATCAAAGAAGAGCACCGCTAATTGCTCCCCGGCGCGCCTTGCGCCTGCGATCATGTGCTCCGCGAGCTGGTCGAGCAGGATCCGCGCCGGGAGTCCGGTCAGCGGATCGTGCTGCGCTAGGCGCACTGCCTGGTCCTCGGATGCCTTGCGGCGGGTGACGTCCTGATGCACCAAGAGGAGCTGATCGACCTGGCCTGCAGTGTTCAAGGTGGCCTCCAAACGGGTCTGGAGCCAACGGTATCCGGAGTCGGAGTCGCAGATCCGGTACTGAAGCTCGTTCGCGCTCTGGGGGTCCTCGACGAAGGCGTGAATGCTGGCGAGGATCCTTGGGCGATCCTCAGGGTGCAGCATCTCGGCCCATTCGGCGAGCCGCGTCGGTGTGCCGCGCGCGGGCGTCGCAGGCGAGGGCTTGCCGTCCGAAGCGACTGAGATGCGGTCGCATTTGGGATTCCACTCCCAGAAGGTCAGCTCGGCGATCTCCGTGACCAGCCGCAGGCGGGCTTGGGCTTCGAGCAGTGCCAACTCGCCCTGCTTGCGAGCCGTGATGTCGATCAGAATGCTTTGCCAATAGGGACAGCCGGATGTGGTCTGCGGCGCAAGACTGGTCTCCACCATGACCCACAGGGTCTGATGGTCGGCGTGCATGAGCCGCAGCTCGCAGCGTTGTCGCTCCTTTGTCGATCGCAGCGCAAGGCGGCAGCGGTAGTGGATATCCTGATCCTCAGGATAAATGAAGTTTGACAAGGACTGACCGACCAGCGCGGCGCGCGGCTGATCGAGCAGGCTGGCGGCGGCCAGGTTGGCCTCTTCGATCAACCAGGCTTCGCTGAGCGTCAGATAGCCCACCGGGGCTAGATCGTAGAGGTCGAAATAGCGTGCTTTGGATGCTTCCAGCTCCGCCTGGGCCCGACGCAGCTCTTCGTTCTGGATCTCCAGCTCGATCTGATGGACAAGCAGCTCGTGAAGCAGGCGCACGGCGTCCTCGGGCGCGCTCGTCTCGGTTGGCGTGGACCGCTGGCGCAATCGATCTTCGGCGTGCCGACGCAGTCCTTCCGGGTCGTTCAGGGTCTCCGTCGGGTGGTTGTCACTCGGCCTGGGGGCGTCATCGGATCCTTGCATGAGGCGTCTCTGTGGTGGTGGCGCTCTTGTTCGTGGATGCGGGTCCTGGTCTGCCGCCGAGCCATTCAATCAGGGTCTCGGAATCGAGCGGCTTGGTGAAGTGCGCGTCGAAGCCGAGATCTCGGGTGCGGTCGATATCCTTGGCCTGTCCCCAACCCGTCAGGGCCGCTAGGCGCGCTGTGCGTCCGGGCGCGGTCGCGCGCAGACGCCGCGCTACCTCGAAGCCGTCCATGCCGGGGAGGCCCAGGTCGAGCAGGATGAGGTCCGGCCGGAAGCGCTCCACCGCGGCGAGGGCCGCGGGGCCGTCAGCAGCCCATTCCACCTCTTGGCCCAGGAGCCCGAGGAGGAGGGCGCAGCTGTCGGCGACATCGGGATCGTCCTCGACCATGAGGATCCGTTGCGCCGGCAGATCGGGGGGCTGCGCGGCCGACGCCTCCCCAGCGGCCTGCCCAGGCTGATAGGGCAGGCGGATGCGGAAGGTGCTGCCCTGACCGATCCCAGGGCTCAGCGCCTCGAGGGTTCCGTCGTGCAGCTCGATAAGACCCCGCACCAGGGGCAGCCCCATCCCGAGGCTACCGCGGGAGCGCGCCTGACCGGCGTCGAGCTGCGCCTGGGGCTCGAGCAGGCGCCGCAGTGCGCTGGGGTCGAGCCCCGCGCCCTGATCGCGCACCTCGAGCGTGGCGCTGCCCTCGGCGAGGCTCAACTCCAGATCGATGCGCGCGCCGCTCGGACTCTGCTCGCTCGCGTTGCGCAGCAGGTTGACGATGGCTTGCGTGAGTCGCACGCTGTCGGCGCTCAGCACCAGGGGCTGCAGCGGCAGCGCGACATCCAGGTGCTGGCCGCGCACCTCGAGCGTGGCCTGAATCTGCTCCACGGCGTTGGTCGCGCACTCACGCAGATCGCAGGGTGCGCGGTCGAGGCGAATGGCGCCACGATTGATGCGCGAGAGGTCGAGCAAGTCGTCCACCAAGCGGCCCAGGTGACCTGACTGACGCTGCAGCATCTCCGCCATGGGCCTGAGCTGGCTCGACGCCTGTCCCTCGGGACGGGCGAGCACCTCGGCGATGTGGCGGATCGCGGCCAAGGGATTGCGCAGCTCGTGGCCGAGCAAGGCCAGGAAGTCCTCCTTGCGCGCGGCCTCCTCGCGCTGCAGCGCCTCGAGACGCTTGTGGGCATCGATGTCGTTGATGACCACGAGGTATTGCAGGGAACCGGTCTCGGGCTCCTGCTTCAACGAGAGTGCGAGCGCGATCCAGAGGCTGGCGCCGTCTGCTCGCCGCAGGCGCAGCTCGCAGCGCTGCAGCGATAGCGCCGAATTCAGCCGCCGCCGGGCCTGATGGTAGATGTCCTGATCCTCCGGCATCAGCCAATCGGACAGCGGCCGGCGCAGCAGTTGCTGGCGCGCCGTGTCCAGCAGCTTGGCGGCGGCGAGGTTGGCTTCATGAATCAAGCCGCGCTCGGTCAGGGTGATGTAGCCGACCGGCGCCAGGTCGTAGAGTTCGAAGTAGCGTGTGCGGGAGGCTTCCAGCTCGGCCTGCGCGCGGCGCAACTCTTCGTTCTGGATCTCCAGCTCGATCTGATGCACGCGCAGCTCATGATCGAGGCGTGCTTTATCGTGCGGGGTAGGGGATCCGTCCGCGTCGATACTGAGGTCGGACAGCTGGAGTTCAGCGCGCTGCCGCAGCCTTGCGCCGTCATCTGTCGATGGCGGCTGGGCGGCTGCCGCTGGGGGGCGTTGAACTCGGTCGATCCTTGCCATGAGACGCTCTCTGCATTAACGGCGTTGTCGAGCGATGGCGTTCGAGCTGCCGCGTGAGATGTCGTCGAGCAACTTCTCCCCTAGGTTGGGCAAGGCGCAGCAAGCCTATCTTGTCAGCGTCGAGGTTCGAACGATGGGAACGTCCGCCCAGGTTCGGTGCTTTGATACAGCGACCAAGCAGGCAACCCCTTCAGCTTAGGGCATCGGGACGGCAACCTCTGTCCGGGAAAACACCTAGTAAGGATTCAAAAATAAGTTATGCGACTTAAAATTAACGATATAAGACTTTAAATTATTGTTTTATATTTATATTATTTTTAAAGCAAAATTCATGCAAAAGACAACATAAATATTGAATCTTTACCTGGCGAGGCTTCGCCTCGGACCGACGAGTCATGCCATCGGGGTCGCTATCGGAATCGGGGTCGCTATCGTCGGTTCGATGCCGATGCCGATGCCGACCTCGATGCCGATGCCGATGCCGATGCCGACCTCGATGCCGATCCCGATACCGACCTCGATGCCGATGCCGATACCGACCCCGACCTCGATACCGACCCCGGCGGTCTTGGATGGTCGGAGGCTTTATCGAAATTTGACGCATCTGCAAGCATTTTGCGCCCTCAAGGATTCTAGTTCCCCTCGCCGCTCATGGTGCCGCAGGGTCAGCGCGGTGGCTCAGCCCATCAATCCGGCTCAGGCAGCCAGCGCAGCAGTGCCGCGTAGAGCTTTTCGGGCTCGACCGGCTTGGCGAGGAAGTCGCTCATGCCCGCCGCCAGGCATGCCCGGCGATCCTCATCGAAGGCGTTGGCGGTCATGGCGAGGATGGGCAGGCGTGCGCGGTCCGGCAACTGGCGAATCGCACGGGTTGCATCCAGACCGTTCATGACCGGCATCTGCATGTCCATCAGCACCAGGGCATAGTCCTGAGTGCGCACCTTCTCCAAGGCGATCTGGCCATTGTCCGCCGTGTCCAGGTCGCAGCCGATGGCCTCGAGCATGTCCGTGGTCACGAGCTGATTGATCGGCTCGTCGTCAACCAGCAGCAGACGGCAATGGGCGAAGCGCAACCTGAGGGCCGCTTCCGAGAGGTCTGAGACGTCCGGCGCGGCGGGCGGCGCGACCTCGTTGCGCCTCGGCTTGCGCAGGCGCGCCCGGACCCAGAAGCGACTGCCCCGTCCCGGATGGCTGATGACGCCGACCTCGCCCCCCATGCGCTCAGCCAGGCGTTTGACGATCGCCAGTCCAAGGCCCGTCCCACCATGGCGACGGGTCATGGAATCGTCGGCCTGCGTGAAGGGTTGGAAGATCCGTTGCTGATCGGCCTGGGTGAGGCCGATGCCCTGATCCTCGACCTCCAGGCGCAGGCTGACCGCTGCGCCCTCGTCAGCCTCGAGCATGGCCCGCAGCTTGATCGGGCCATGCTCGGAGAACTTGATGGCATTGCCGGCGAGGTTGAGCAAGATTTGCTCGAGACGAATGGGGTCGCCGATCAGCTCCCTGGGCAGCGCGGGATCGACCTCGCTGACCAAGGTGAGCCCCTTGGCCTTGGCTTGTCCCTCCAGCAGCCCGATGCATTCTTCGATCAGCCCTTGCGGTGAGAGGGGCAGGGCGTCGAGCGACAGGTGGCCGGCGTCGATCTTGGAGAGGTCGAGGATGTCTTGGATGATCTGCAGTAAGTGTGCGGCCGCGGCGCCGAGCTTGTGCAGTCGGTCCCGGGCGTGGTCATTCGTGACTTCCTTCAAGAGCAGGTGGTCGAGCCCGATGATGGCGTTCAGCGGGGTGCGGATCTCGTGGCTCATGTTGGCCAGGAAGCGGCTCTTGGCCTGATCGGCGGCTTGGGCCGCCGCGAGCGCCGTGCTCAGCGACGCGGTGCGGGCGGCGACGAGCGCCTCGAGGTGGTGCCGATGCTGTTCGAGTTCCGCCTCGCCGTGCTTGCGGGCGCTGATGTCACTCAGGATCGCCCGCCAGAGGGGCTGCGCCGTCTCTGGATCCTGCGCGAGACTCATCTCGATCTGTACCCAGCGCGATGCGTCTTGCGTCTGGCCAAGACGCAGCTCGCAGCCTTGCGGAGTGCCGGTTCTGTGGAGTTCGCCGCGACACTGGTAGAAGCCGTCCTGGTCCTCGGGGAGGATGAAGCCGGACAGCGGCTGCCCCACCAGCTGCCCGCGCGGCGAGCCGAGCAGGGTGGCCGCGGCGAGGTTTGCCTCTTGGATGAATCCCTGTTGACTGAGGGTGAGGTAGCCGACGGGGGCGAGATCGTAGAGGTCGAAATAGCGCGCCTCAGACGCCTGCAGCCTCGCTTGGGCGCGGCGCAGCTCCTCGTTCTGGATCTCCAACTCGATCTGATGCACACGCAGCTCGTGGACGAGCTGTTTGGCGTCATCGAGCGCCAGGTCCTCGAGCGATGCATCTGCGCGTAGCCGCAGCGCCTGCTCGGCCTGCTCGCGCAGCTCCGGGGCGGCTGCGGACGCGGGCAAGGCGTCCTGGTGCCGCCCTTCATGCGTCGCTTGGATCATGCTTCCCTCCGGGGGACGCTGATGTTGCGGACTTCGAGGGGGCGTCCTTGGCCGTGGCAGGTCCTGCTGTGAGGTCTTCGAAGGCGAGCAGAATGGTGCCAGTCTCGCCGCTAACGGGTGCGAGGCGTCGGGCGTTGAGCTGCATGACCCGCCGGCCGAGCTGGGGGAAATCCTGCTCGATGCGATAGTCGTCGAGGCTTGCCCCAGGTGCCTTGAGATCCCTGAGCAGTTGGCGCAGTGCCGGGCTGTCCCATTGGCCATTGCCTAGCTCGAAAAGCGATTTGCCAAGCGTCTCTTTTGGGCTCTGCTGGAAGTGGCGATAGAAGGCGCTGTTGGCTGAGACCAAGGCGCCCGTCGCGTCCAGGACCAGCAAGGGCTCGCGCACCGCGTCCACGATGCCTTCGGCGAAGGCGCGGGCGGTCTGCAGCTCTTGCTCCATCTGCTTGCGGCCAGAGATGTCGACGAAGGTCATGACAGCGCCCTCGATGACGTTGTTCAGGGTGCGATAGGGACCAATGCGCATCAGGAACCAGGTGTCATCCTGCGCCTGGACGACCTGCTCATGTGGGACCAAGGTTTGCAGGACTCGATGGACATCCTCTACGAAATCAGTATAGCCCACGAGATTGGAGACGAGATCGCCCACCGATCGACCGATATCACTGGGAATGAGCTTAATGATTTGGGTCATGGCTGGCGTGAAGCGGCTGATGCGCAGCTGGTCATCGACGAAGAGCGTGGCCACCCCGGTCCCGGCCAGCAGGTTGTTCATGTCGTCATTGGCACGCGAGAGGTCGGCGACCTTGGTTTGGAGTTCGGCATTGACCGTGGCCAGCTCTTCGTTGACGGATTGCAACTCTTCCTTCGAGGTCTCCAACTCCTCGTTGGTGGACTGAAGCTCCTCGTTGACGGACTGCATCTCCTCGTTGGTCGATTTCAGCTCCTCGTTGGAGGTCTCCATCTCTTCCAGCGTGGTTTGCAGGTACTCGTCCTTGCCCCGCAGCTCATCCTCCAGCTCGGCGATGCGCCGCTCGCGTCGAGCCTTGCTGGTTGCGGCATCCGCGTCTGCAGTCGCATCCTTGTCCTTGTCCTTGTCCTTGTCCTTGTCCGCAGCCGCGTCCTCGGGGGCTGGCATCGGGAGCGCTATGGGCGCCAACTCAAGGACCACCAGATAGAGATCCGCACGGTCCTTCTGGCCGCGCAGGCTGGTCTGTACGGGTCTGATGGTCAGGTCGACGCGTGCGTGATCGCCATTCGTCTTGACCTTGAGTCCAGGGAGCGCGACCACGTCCTGGCTTGTGACCGCGCGCTGCAGGGCCGTGGTCAAGGGACGGTGCAGCCCCTCGCGTGCCATCTGGAAGATGTTCATGGCCGCCGTGCCGGAGGCGGGCTCGAGGAACTGCCCGGTGCGCCCGTGGATGTAGCAGATCTCACCTCTGGCATTGGTCAGCACGCCGACGGCGTTGAAATGCTGAAGGAGTGTCATCTCCGTCAAGGCGCGCAGATCAGTGCCGTCCGCCGCTGGCTCAGGTGCGGTCAGGTTGACGGACTCGAGCGCAAAGCGGGGCTGCGCGGGGAGATCGCCGAGGCTCGGCGGCGCGCCGCTGCTGCTGGGGTCCAACCGGGCGTAGAGCTTCCACTTGCGGTCTAGCGGCGTAAAGAGCGTCAGGGCGTCGCCGATGGTCTCCGAGCTGCCCAGGAAGAGCACGCCGTTGTGATTGAGCGCATAGTGAAACAGTGGTATGAGCTTACGCTGCAGTGCCCCGTTGATATAGATCAATAGGTTGCGACAGCTGATGAGATCCAGTCGTGAGAAAGGTGGGTCGCGGATCAGGTCTTGCTCGGAGAAAACAAGCAGATCGCGAATGCTCTTCTGAATACGGTAGGTGCCGGCGTTCTGGTCGAGCGTGAAGTAGCGACCGAGGCGCTCGGGCGAGATGTCGGCACTGATGCTGGCCGGATAGATGCCGGCGCGCGCCTGCGCGATCGCCTGCGCGTCGACGTCTGTGGCGAAGATCTGGATCTGGGTGCTCTGTTTGAGCGCTGCGAGGTGCTCATGGATGAGGATGGCGATGGAATAGGCCTCTTCCCCGGAAGAGCAGCCGCAGATCCAGACCCGCACCGTCTCGCCCGCCCGCTTTCCGGCGAATAGGCGTGGGATGACCCCGGTCTCCAAGGCGGCAAAGGCCTCGGGGTCGCGGAAGAAGTTGGTAACACCGATCAGCAGGTCGCGGAAGAGTGCTTGAATCTCACTCGGCTCGTGCTGTAGATAGCGCACATAGCCCTGCTGCTCCTCGATCTGGTGCAGGGCCATGCGACGCGCGATGCGGCGCACCAGCGTGCTCTGTTTGTACTGCGAGAAGTCGTGCCGGGTCGCATCCCGCAGCAGCAGGCAGATCTTGGTCAGCGTGTCCTCACTCTTGGCGGCCGGCGCCTGCAGGCTCGGCGTCTTGCCGAAGGCATGCGCCAGGTAGGCGATGAGCCGCGCGGGCATCTCCGCCGGCGGCAGAATGACGTCCGCCAAGCCGGTGGCGATGACACTGCGCGGCATGCCGTCGTAGGCGGCGTTGGTCGGGGTTTCGACCATGACCAGGCCGCCCTCGCCCTTGACCGCGCGCGCCCCCAAGGTGCCGTCACTGCCGGTGCCAGAGAGCACGATGCAGATCGCCCGCTCTTGCTGGTCGCTGGCCAGGGAGCGAAAGAAAAAGTCGATCGGCAGCCGCAGTCCGCGCGGCGCAGCCGGCTCCAGCAGGTGCAGTTTGCCCTTGAACAGCGCCATGTCCATGTTGGGCGGGATGATGTAGGCGCAGTCCGGTTGCACGGTCACGCCGTCCTCAACCTCCTGGACGTGCATCGTGGTGTAGCGCTTGATCAGGTCGGTCAAGATGCTCTTGTGATTGGGCGCCAGATGCTGAACCAGCACGAAGGCCATGCCCGTCGCGACACGATGAGGGATGGCTGAGAAGAAGGCCTCGAAGGCGGCGAGACCGCCCGCCGAGGCGCCGATGCCGACGATCGGGAAGCGGGCTGGCTCTGCTGGCCCTGGCGCTGGCTCCGTGCCTGGGCCGGTGGATGCGGTGGCAGCGGATGTCGAGGGCTCGGCGTGCTCGGTCGCCGTCGTCATGGGGGCTCCGGAATCTCCGTCGGAGTTGCTGGTATTGGTCATGGTCTCTCTCCGACTGGATGTCTCCGCGCCGATCTTGGCCACCGCTTGCAGCAGGGCCATGTCTTGTGAGCCGAGGTGCTCTGCGGCGATCGCTTTGGCTGTTAGAGGCTGTCTGAATATTGTGATCGCCCGAGCTGTAGGGGCGAATTCATTCGCCCTCCCGCCAGTGCCAAGGGCGACTAAAGTCGCCCCGAGGTTTTTCAGACAGCCTCTTAGGGGTGGCTCTCGCCGCGTTTCAGACACTTGAGGCGATGCGTGGGATGCGGCGGGCACCGCGAACCGCATTGATCGCCAAGGATCGGGTGCGTGCCTCACTGCATCCTACCCGAGGCGGCTCTTTCCCGTGCGTCGAAGGGCTTGAGTGAGCGGTCAAGTTTGTACGAGCCGTGGTGTCTTGGCTATCCGGATGTCCCCCTGCCGTGGGTGACTGCGCCGATGGGCGCTGCTCCCACAGACGGGGAGCGGCGTCATCGAACTTGGGTCGCCCTCCAGATATCCGCTTGTTACTGTTGTGTTACGATCGCGCGCACCGGGCAGGGATCGGCTCAAGCATGCCGACGCGCCGCCGCCCGACTTCGCAGAGGATGATAGCGCTCTTTGGCCGAGCTTTTGATTTTGCTCATTCTGCTGGTGCTCTCGGGCGTCTTTTCAGGCTCGGAGACGGCGCTCGTGTCGATCTCACTCGGCCGTGCCGAGGCATTGGCCAAAGAAGGCCGGCGCGGCGCCGCGGCGGTTTATCGGCTCAAGCGCCATCCGTCGCGCATGCTGATTACCATTCTGATCGGCAACAACGTCGTCAATATTGCCGCGTCCGCGATGGCGACGGTGCTGGCGACGCGCTGGCTGGGGCACTTCGGGCCGGGTGTGGCCGTCGGCGTGCTCACGATACTCATTCTGATCTTCGGTGAGATCACCCCGAAGAGCCTGGCGACGCGCTATGCCGAACGCATCTCGCTCATCATCGCGCCCCTGCTGGTCGCCTTCATGCGCGCCATCTATCCCTTGGTGTGGATCTTCAATGAGCTGACCAATCAGGTTCAGCGCCTGTCCGGCGCTCAGGCCGATCCCATGATCACTGAGGCCGAACTCATCAGGATGATGGAGCACGGCGAAAAGGAGGGGACCATCGAGTCGGACGAGCGCGAGATGATCGAGCGCGTGTTCAGGCTCAATGATCTGAAGGCCGGCGACGTCATGACGCCGATGCGCGGCGTTTTCACGCTCGATGGGCGCCGCTCGCTGGACGAGCTGTTGCCGGAGGTCATGCAGCGGCCCTACTCGCGCATTCCCCTGCATGGCGCAGACTCCAACGAGATCCTCAAGGTGCTCTTCCTGCGAGACCTCTTCGATGCCGTGGTTGCTGGACGCACCGGGAGCGACGCCCTCAGCATCGGACGCACGCCGCTGTTCGTGCCGGAGAATCAAAAGATCGACGTGCTCTTGCCATGGCTGCGGCGGGAGAAACAGCACATGGCCGTGGTCGTCGACGAGACCGGCTATCTCCAGGGCGTGGTCACTTTGGAAGACCTGCTGGAAGAGCTGGTCGGCGAGATCTACGACGAGGTCGACGAGCTTCCGGATCAGACGATGGTGCTCGCGGAAGGGCGCATTCTGGTGGACGGTCACGTCGAGCTGCGTGTCGTCGAGGAACTCCTCGACATCGAGCTTCCGGGCAAGCCGACCGATACCGTGAGCTATTGGATCCTGTCCTTTACCGAGCGGATTCCTTTGGAAGGCGAAAATCTCAGGCTCGATGGGCTCGATATCTGTGTGCAGAGCGCTTCGGCGCGGCGTATTCGCCAGGTCGCGATCAGCCGCCAGTCTGACAGCGCCGCTGAGTCTGAGCCCCAGAGCTAGAATGCTTGAGGGCGTAAAATGCTTGCAGATGAGTCAAATTTCGATGAAGCGTCCGACCATCCAAGGCCGTCGCTATCGGTATCGGTATCGGTATCGGTATCGGTATCGGTATCGGTATCGGTATCGAACCGACGATAGCGATCCCGATTCCGATAGCGATCCTGATGGCATGACTCGTCGGTCTGAGGCGAAGCCTCGCTAGAAAGTGTCCATCAATTGTTTCCCGATGCGAGCGATGCCGCACGAAATCCCCCCTAGCCCCCCTTTGCGAAAGGGGGGGAAGTTGTCGATGGACACTAGTCCCCCTTTGCGAAAGGGGGCGCGTCGATCATCGTTTCGGCCAATCGTCCTCTGTAGGGTGGACAAGCGCAGCGCAGTCCACCAACGCCGACGCGGGATTCGGTGGACTTCGCTCTCGCTCGTCCACCCTACCGGCCCTAGAAAGTGTCCATCAATTGTTTCCCGATGCGAGCGATGCCGCCCGAAATCCCCCCCTAGCCCCCCTTTGCGAAAGGGGGCGCGTCGATCATCGTTTCGGCCAATCGTCTTCTGTAGGGTGGACAAGCGCAGCGCAGTCCACCAACGCCGACGCGGGA
>NZ_JAAIJR010000143.1 GCF_010915725.1 Thiorhodococcus mannitoliphagus | reverse complement strand
GGTTGAGAGTCCCGGTAACAGTCGATGCAACTTGTGACACGGAGCAGCGTCCGCTGTCCGCGCGGATGCGGCTCCCGTCCAACGAACCCCCAGCGGCCGAGATCCGGGGTCAGGTCTTCCCTTTTGCCCTTAGCCGCCGCGCTTCCCATTGGCAGCCCGCGTAGGGCGCAATAGCGCAGCGTATTGCGCCCTACGCACTGTCGTACACGAACGATGTCTCGACCGCGACGGCGGCCTCTTTGGATCTTCTGGTCCGCGCGCTGTCGAGACGCAGCCGCCGAGCGATGGCTGAGTGGTAGCGCCTGGCGCGGGGCCTGTCTCTTAGGCGCTAGGCAGGGGCTCGGGGCGATAGGCAGGTGCCCTCAGTTTGCCCTGCTCCATGGCATCAAGGGCTGGCCCGATCTTAGCGTCGACAGGTTACTGAACCCTGATTTGCGCGCGATTTGCGTCCGTTGTCGCGCCGCCCTTCGTAGCGATGGCGACCGCTCCGGTCGAGACCAGCTTCAGCTTCCAGTCCTCGGCGGCGCTGCCGTCGAGGTCGAGCCGGGCGGCGATGTAGCGCAGGCGCTCGGTGTCGCTGCCGGTGGCGGTGCAAAATCGGTCTTGCAGGAAGAAAGGCGGGGTCGCCTGGTAGTAGAGCGTGGCGCGCACCGAGGCGGGCTGCCCCTGCAGCGCTGAGCGTGCGATGCGATAGGTGAGCCGGTCGGCGCCGCCCGCGACATAGTCCGGATCGTCGCCGATGGCGGTGGAGCCGGCGTCGGCGGCGAGGTCGGGGCCGGCACCCAGGGCGCGGGCGATCTCGGTGCGCGCGGCCAGGTCCAGATAGCCGTGGGGCAGGATGCGGTTGTCCTTCACCTCGGCGCAGATGGAGAGGAAGCTGGTGGTCAGCTCGCCCGCTGGCGTCGCGTCGTGACCGCAGTTGGTCGGCCCCTGTGCCGGTGGCGTGCTGACCAGTTCCTGGTAAATCTGCGCCTGGTCCTGGGCGCTGATCACCTGATAGTGCGGCTGGTGAGCGCGGGTCTCGGGCGCGATGCGCGCGGAGCAGTCATCGCGCCACCAGAGTTCGCCGGCAATGGGGTTGCCTTCGGCGTCGATGATGAGACCCGCGCCATTGGTCCGCCCAGAGGCCCAGAGCACCTGGCCCTCGGCGTCGAGCACCTCGAAGCCGACGAAGGCGCGCCGAAATCCGACCCCGGACGGAAACTTGTGCCCGGCGAGATTCTCGATGCGCACCTGGGTCGAGAGATGGTCGTCTGTGAGCGTGGGGGTGCCGTCAATGCTGATGGTTGCGGTTGCGTGGGCGCCCTGATCGAGCATTGCCCGCTCGGTGCGCAGCAGCGGCTCCAGTCCCTTGGCGACCAGCATCGGGTCCTGCGTGCGCATCCCAAGTACCTCGGGGAACTGCTGGAACATCTCGATTAGGAAGACGTTGAGCCCGACCAGGGTGTGGCGGGCGAAGCCGTCGCGCTCGGGCAGGTCGATGGCCTCGGCGGGCAGGCTGTTGTCGCTGGCGGGGAAGCCGTCCAGTTCCTGAATCGCAGCGATCTTGCTGCGGTAGGGCGTGCCGTCCGGGGCGCGCGAGGGCATGTGGCAGCCCTGGCAGGACTGGGCGCGTGTGCCCGCGCCATGCGGCAGCGGTCCGTCGGGGCTGTCGCCGGTGCGGTAGGCGCTGAAGGCCCATTCGGGGTAGGTGGTCTGCTCGTAGACGTGCGCGAGCGTTTCGCCCTGGCGCAGCACCGGGAGGTGGACCGTGTGGCAGGTGCCGCAGGCCTCGGAGGATTGGATGGCGGCATTGTGCTCTGGGGTGATGCCGAGCGCATGCTGCATGGGCTTCGGCTTGGGGTCCTCGAAGGGGCCATAGAGCTGGTCCGGCGGGCCGACCAGGAAGCTGCCCGTGAAGGTGCGAGCGAAGCCGCTGGCGTCCGGGTTGAGCTGCTGCTGACGGCGCTCGATGCAGCGGTTCTGGGGTTGGTCGGCGTAGGCGCGGGTGGCAGCTTCGCCCAGCACCATGTGGTGGCAGGCCATGCAGGAGATGCCGTCGCGTGCCAGCGCGCCATAGCTGGCGTGGGCTGCGCCTGGGGCGTCGGACGGATAGGGCAGGGCGTCGACCAGGGCACGCTCGAAGGTCGCGCAGGCGTCTTTGGCGTCTGGCCCATTCGCGTCCGGCAAGTTATCGATCTGCCACTGACGCTGGCCGAGGATGCCGTGACAGCCGAGACAGGTGGTTTGCACCAGGTCGGCTTGGTCGGGATGGAAACGCTGGGTCTCGCTCGCGAGCTGGGCGAAGAAGATCGGGTCGCGTCCCGCGAGCCCCATCGGTGAGCTGCGCCAGGTGGCGTAGGGCGAGAGGTTGAGCAGGGCGTCGCCGTGGGGGTCGGGCGTGGTCATGTCGAACTGCAGACCGGTGCCCCCGGCGTCGTGACAGCCCAGACACTGGTCGCTGGTCAGATACTGGCTATGGACGTCCGGTCCGTCGGCGGGCATCCAGACATTGTCATAGGTCTGCGAGGGTAGGGCGATGGCGCTGAGATCGATGCGCGCGAGCGCGACGCCCTTCGCGCCCTCGGCGATGCCCGGCAGCTCGGCGAGGATCACCGCGTCGGTGTTCTCGCGCGGCTGGTCGACCGGCAGCGAGTCGTCGGCGTCCTCGGTCAGCAGCTCATGGTGTGCGGGGACCAGGCGCTGGCGCTCGAACCAGTCCTGCACCAGATAGACGTTGGGTTGTCCGCCGTAGCCGGCGACGTTCTTGAGGTCGGCGAAGGTCAGATTGTCGGCGGCCGAGGCATGACAGTTCACGCAGTATTGACCGAATCCCATGTAGGCGAGCCGGTTGCTCGGACCCGCCGGCCAGTCCGGGCTCCAGCCCGTCCAGCCGTACCAGCCCCAAAACCAGCCGTCCTTGGCCGTCCGGCTGTCGCGCACCATCACCGCCGCCCCGCTGGATGGCTTCAGGTGCTCGGGCGGCACCTCGGCGCAGCGCGCGGCGGGTGAGGGGTACATCTCCTTCACCATGATGGCGCCGTCGGGCACTGGGTCGCTGGCCCCGGCGGTGTCTCTGTCCTCGGCGGGCCGGTGCCGTTCCATCCAGGCGACCATCTCGGGGGCGTACCAGATCAGTACCGCGCCGTGGGTGCCGTAGGCGCTGCCGCTCCATTGGCCGTCTTCGCCGTCGGCGCGGCTGGCGACGAAGGGGCCTGTGTCGCGCACCCGCTTGTCGCGCACCCAGCCGGCGGCGCTGTCACGGTGACACCAATGGGACAGGAAATCGCTGAGCTTCTGCTCATACGCATCGAGTGGCAGGCCGCCAGGGTTGCGTACCAGCGGGGCGAGTGCCTGGCAGCGTGCCGGATCGCTCGGCAACAGCGGCTGTGGCTGGGCGGCCGGGCAGTCGGCTTGCGCCCGAGGGGCGTCGATGAGGAGCAGGATGGGTGCGAGCACAAGGAGTTGTCGAAGTGCGCTGCGGTGACCTGCGGGGCGTTGGTGTCGGCGCATGCTGTTCTCCTGGAGCGTCGCTCTGAGTATGACGGGTTTGGTGCGGATGCAAAGCGGTCTGGGCGCGCGGCGTCGGTGAGTCCGAAACCCGGTGCCCGCGCGCGGTGAGAGGGGGGGCGGCCGAGATGCCGAGCACCGATGAAGGTCTATCAATCCCTCGGAATGCCTGTCAATCCGCGAGAGCGCGACTTGTTTACTGGGGGGTAATGCGCTGCAATGAGGCGAGCGTCTCGCGAGACGATGATCATCGGCATTGCGCTTTGCCTGCGGCGGCGCCATGACCCACAACACCCTGAACAGGAGCCACTCGATTGTACCTGACCGTCGCTTCGGGAGCCTTTGCATGGAGCTGAGTCTTCGCGTGATCAACCGTGAGGGGCAGGCCTCCGACAGGGAGGTCACGCTCAGCCTCACGCAGGGCAGCCTCAGCATCGGGCGGGCCGTCATCAATGACCTCTGTCTCGATGATCCCGAGCGCGTCATTTCCGGGGAGCACGCCCGGATCGAGGTGCGCGAGGGCGGTGTCTGGGTCGTCGACACCAGCCGCAATGGCACCTATCTGAACAATGGTCCGGATCCCATCCCGCCGCACCAGTCCGTCGCCCTCTACGACGGGGACCAGCTCGGCATCGGGCCTTATGACGTGATCGTCGGCTTCGGCGGCGCGGAGGTCTTTCAGGCCGAAGAGATTCCCGACCCCTTTGGTGAGACGGGGAGGCGCGACCTGGGCGATCTCGCCCCGAGCGGGCCGTCCGCCGATATCCTCGACCTGCTCGATCCCGGTGGTTCGCAGGATCCCGGCGAGCTGCTCCCGGATCTGCCGTCCGAGCCCAATCTCCGCCAGGAGCCGTTCGCCGACGCATCCTCGCTCGACGCTGGGCTGGCGGGACCCGCGCCCGATGCGCCGGCACGCGGTGCGCCCCACCGCCATACGCCGGTCGAGCATGTCTTCTATCGCCCAGACGATCAGCGCGCCGTTCCGGACAACTATGATCTGCTGAATGACGCCTGGGTCGGCGGGGAGGCGCCAGCCCCGCACGCCGAGCAGCCCCCAAGCTCCCCAGAGGTGCCCTTCGAGTCGGACGCGCCTTTGAAGCCGCACGCCCACCCCGAGGTGGACGAGGATAAGACGGACGTTATTCCCGAGCTGCAGATCGAGCCGCCCGAGGTGGCGCCTGCGCCGCCAGTTCCCGAGCCGCCGCGCCCAGAGCCCTGCCAGGCAGCTGCCGCGTCAGGCGCCGAGCTGAGTGCCTTTCTTGCCGGTCTGGGCTGCGGTGAGCCAGGCGATATCGATGAACCCCAGGCCTTCATGCGGCTGTCCGGACAGCTGCTGCGCGCACTCGCGGCCGGACTGGTGCAGACCATGATCGGCCGGGCCCAGTTCAAGAGCGAGCTGCGCCTCGGTGTCACCAGCATCCGCGCGGCACAAAACAATCCCTTCAAGTTCTCGCCCAATACCGACGATCTTCTCGACCGCATGCTGTTTCGTCCGAGTCCAGGGTATCTTCCAGCGGTCGCGGCGGCGAGCGAGGCCTTCGACGACATCCAGGCCCATGAGATGGCGATGACCGCCGGGCTGCAGGCCGCGCTGCGCGCGCTCTTCGCGCGCTTCGAGCCGTCTAGGCTCGAACAGCGCCTCGGCCGCGCCTCCGGCTTGGATCAGGTGCTGCCGATGGCGCGCAAGGCAAAATACTGGGAGCTGTTTACCGAGGAGTACGAGAAGGTCGCGGCCGATGCGTCCGAGGACTTCATGCAGCTCTTCGAGGACGCCTTCGCGCGGGCCTATCATGATCAGATCGAGCGGTTGCGGGCGGCGCGGCGATGAGACGATGAGCCGAGTGAAGGGGCGATTTTGAGCCATAATCAGCCAGGTAGCTTGACACCTGAGGAGACGACCTTGGATATCCTCGCGAGCGCGCGGCGCCGACTGATCGTGACGGGACTCATGGCCCTCCCGGCCCTCTTGGCTGCGGGTTGCGGCAGCAAGCCCGACGTCAAGCCCGTGCCTCCGCCGGAGCCCCGGCCCGAGACGCCGCTGGACAAGTCGCCGCCTGTGTTGAACATCGAGATCCGCGCGGCCGCTGACGCCAATCGAGGCCCGAGCGGCAAGGGGCTGCCTGTCGTCGTTCGGGTCTATACCTTGAAGAGTCCGGGTGTCTTCACCACGACCGATTTCTACAGCCTCTACGATAAGGAGGGCGCGCTCCTGGGCGCGGACCTCATCGCTCGCGATGAGGTGACGCTGGCACCTGGGCAGTCACGCCCGCTCGAGCGGCAGCTGGACCCAGGTGCGGGCTATCTTGGCGCGGTCGCTGCCTTCCGCGACATCGATCACAGCCGCTGGCGTGAGACGCTGCGGTTGAATCCCGGGGTCGACAATCGGGTGCTGATCGAGGTTGGCGCCCGCGCGGTCTCCATTCGATACCAATAGGAGCGACCCTTGTCACGCGACAACAAGGTGCTGTGGTCGGAAGGGCTCTTCCTTCAGCCGCATCATTTTCAGCAGCAGGACCGCTATCTCGAGCACCTGGTCGGCGCCAAGTCCGGGCCGGGCATGCCTTATCCCTGGGGCCTGAGGCGACTGAAGATCGACGAAGAGCTGCTGGCCTTCGGCAAGGTGGCCCTGGTCGATCTCGCGGGTGTCCTGCCGGATGGCACGCCCTTCGACGCCCCGGCGAGCGATCCGCTGCCCGAGCCGCTCGAGCTGGATGAGACGAGCGCCGGCGAGGTGCTCTATCTCGTGCTGCCCCTGCGTCAGCCGGGTGCGGCGGAGAGCGGCACCGCGAGCGACGCCGAGACCATCCTGAGATACCGCGCGGCGGAGCTGAGGGTGCGGGACAACATCGCGGGCTCGGAGACCGAGGCCGTGGTCGAGGTCGGACGCTTGGGGCTGCGGCTGATGCTCGGGCGCCAGCCGCGCGACGGTTATGCCTGCTGCGGGATCGCCCGCATCCTCGAGTGCCGCGCCGATCGTCAGGTGCGCTTGGATGCCGGCTACATTCCGTCCTGTATCGACTTCCAGGTCGCTCGGCGGCTGGCGGATTTCGTCGAGGAGCTGACCGGGCTCATTCATCGCCAAGCCGAGTTGCGTGCCACGCGGGTGCGCGGCGTGGGGCGCGGCGGCGTCGCCGACTGGGCGGATTTCTTAATGCTACAGCTGCTCAATCGCGCCGAGCCCGTCGCCGCCCACCTGACCCAAGTGCGGGGGCTGCATCCGGAGGCCGTCTACCGCTATCTCCTTGGGTTGGCCGGTGAGCTGTCGACCTTCGCGAGCGACGACAAGCGCCCGCCGGACTTTGCGCCCTACAGACACGACGCGCTCGAGACCTGCTTCGGACCCTTGATCGACCGGCTGCGCGAATACCTCAATCGCGAATATGTCGAGCGGGCGATCGCCATTCCTATCCAGGAGCGCCAGTACGGCTTCCGCATCGCCTTGGTCGAGGATCGATCGCTCCTCGCCGCCTCGCGCTTCGTGCTGGCCGCGCAGGCCGCTCTGGACTCCCAAACGCTGCGCAACCGCTTCCCCAGCCAGGTCAAGGTCGGGCCGGTGGAGAAGATCCAAGAGCTGGTCAAGCTGGCGCTGCCGGGTATTGCATTGAGACCCATGCCCACGGCCCCGCTGGAGATCCCCTATCACGCCGGCTTCGACTACTTCGAACTGGACCGCAGCGGCGATTTCTGGAAACAACTCGCCACCGGCGGCGGCTTCGGCATGCACATCGGTGGCGACTTCCCCGAGCTGAAGCTCGAGCTTTGGGCCATTCGCGAGTAAGCCGTGACAGACGACGATCCCTTCCTCTCACCGGGTGACGCCGGTCCAACGGTCATTCGCCCCATCCCAGGCGGGCGGCGCGCGCCTGGGATGGCGCCGGGCTCGGTGTCACCGCCTGCGGTGCCGGCGCCTGCGAGCCTCCCTCCCAGCTTTCAGAAAATCGGCGAGGTGCCGGTCAATCTGGACAACCCCTTGGCGGCCTGCGCCGTCGGGCTGCTGACCCTGGCCGCCCAGTTGCGCGGCACCCAGTCGCATCCGGACCCCGATGGGCTGCGCGAGGGGCTCACGCGTCAGATGCGCGATTTCGAGACCTGCGCGCGCGCCAAGGGGCTGGTCGACGCCGTGGTCCTGCCCGCCCGCTATGTCCTCTGCTCCTTGATCGACGAGTCGGTGCTCGACACGCCTTGGGGCAGTCACAGCGTTTGGAGCAACCGCGGCCTGCTCATCAGCTTCCACAACGAGGCCTGGGGCGGGGAGAAGTTCTTCACGGCGCTGGATCGGCTGCTTGCCTATCCGGCCGGAAACATCCACCTGCTGGAGCTGATGTATCTCTGCCTGGCCTTGGGGTTCGAGGGTCGCTATCGCGCTCGCGAGGGCGGTCAAGGTCAGTTGGAGCGGGTGCGCGAACAGCTCTATCAGACCATCCGATCGCAGCGCGGCGAGCCCGAGACCGAACTCTCACCGCACTGGCAAGGGGTGACCCAGAAGCGCGATCCGCTCATCCATCAGATGCCGCTGTGGGTCTTCGGCGCCATTGCCGCCCTGATCCTGCTCGCGCTCTTCGCCTATTTCACCTTCGCGCTCAACCGCGAGTCCGATCCCGTCTACCTCTCGCTCGGCAACCTGGACAAGGGGCTGCCGGCGCTGACGGACCGTCCGCGCACGCGCATCCCTGTCGTCATTCCGGTGGATGAGCCGCCAGGTCCGCCGCCGCCCACGCTGCGCATCCTACTGGCCGAGGAGATTGCCGCCGATAAGCTGGAGGTGGTGGATCGGCCCCAAGGCCAGGTCGTCATCGTCCGCGGCGACGACCTCTTTCCCTCCGGGAGCAGCACCGTGCGCGCTCAGTACATCCCATTGCTCAAGCGCATCGCGGAGGCCTTGGCGCAGCTTCCCGGGGCCGTTCTGATAACGGGTCACACGGATAGCGTCCCGATCAAGACCCTGCGCTTTCCCTCCAACTGGCACCTGTCGCAGGCACGCGCCGAGAACGTGCGGGAGCTGCTGGTCCAGGTCGCTGGCAATGCGTCCAGATTCACGGCCGAGGGACGCGCGGACACCGAGCTGCGTGTCCCCGACAACCCCAAGGACGCGCGCAATCGGCGCGTCGAGGTCATGCTGATGACGCCGGCACGGCCGGTGACCGGCGTGTCCTCTGTCGCTGGAGTCGGCTCATGAAGGCGGTGCTCAAATTCTTTGTCTCCCGCCGTTTTCTGGTGATCCTCGGCCTGGTCGCGCTCGCGCTGCTCGTCTGGTTCGTCGGCCCCATGCTCAGCTTCGGCGGCACCGAGCCCTTGGCCTCGACGGGTCGTCGCTGGATGGTCATCGGCATGCTGATTGGTGTCTGGGGGCTCTCCCAGATCACCTCGGCAGTGCGCTCTCGCGCGCGCAACCGCAAGCTCATGGAGCAGCTCGCCTCGGGTCCCGAAGCAGAGGAAGACCCGGCTAAGGCGGCTTCGGAAGAAGAACTGCAGGCCCTGCGCGAGCGCTTCGATCAGGCCCTGGCGGCCCTCAAGCGCTCGGAGGGCAAACACAAGCTGGGCGGCCGCTGGGTCTACCAGCTTCCCTGGTATCTCATCATCGGCCCGCCAGGCTGCGGCAAGACGACGGCGCTGGTGAATTCAGGGCTGCGCTTCCCGCTGGCCGACGAACTCGGTCAGGACGCCATCCACGGCATCGGCGGTACGCGCAATTGCGACTGGTGGTTCACGGATGAGGCCGTGCTGATCGACACCGCCGGGCGCTATACCACGCAGGACAGCTATGAGCAGGTCGACAAGGCGGCCTGGCAAAACTTCCTGGAGCTGCTCAAGAAGCATCGGCCGCGGCGGCCGATCAACGGCGTGCTGGTGGCGGTCAGTTTCTCGGACCTCATGCAGCAGACCCAGGCCGAGCGCGGCGCCCACGCCAAGGCGATCCGCCAGCGTGTCCAAGAACTGTGCAAGGCCTTCGATATCGCCGTGCCTGTCTATGTGCTCTTCATGAAGGCGGACCTGGTCGCGGGCTTCACCGAGTTCTTCGCGGATCTGGGCAAGGAGGGGCGAGAGCAGGTCTGGGGCACGACCTTCAAGCTCGATCAAAGCGAGGGCGCGCCGTCCCCTATCAAGGCCTTTCGCGGGGAGCTGCAGGCGTTGCTCGAGCGGCTCGACCAGCGCCTGCTCGCGCGCATGGAGCAGGAGCGCGAGCCGCACAAGCGCGCGCTGGTCTTCAGCTTCCCGCGGCAGCTCGCCGAACTCGGCGAGGCGCTGGAACAGTTCCTGAGCGATGCCTTCGCGCCGTCGCGCTTCGAGATCCGTCCGCAGGTCCGTGGCGTCTATTTCACCAGCGGCACCCAGACGGGCACGCCCATCGACCGCATCCTGGGCGCCTATGCCGCCAACTTTGGCCTGGGCCGCCAGGGCGCGCTGCCGTTTCGGGGCACCGGCAAGAGCTTCTTCCTCACGCGGCTGCTGCGCGACGTCGTTTTCCACGAGGCCGGTCTCGCCGGGCTCAATCTGCGCATGGAGCGCCGCCGGGTGTGGCTGCGGCGCGGGGCCTATGCCAGCGTCGCGGCCGTCTTCCTGGTTGCGGCAGCGGCCTGGGCGACCAGCTATTCGCGCAATCGGCTCTATATCGAGGAGGTCGATGAGCGCGTTCTGGACATTGAGGCCCGGATCGACGCCTTGGCACCCGAGGAGCGCAATCCGTTGGGTGTCCTGCCACTGCTCGACGCGGCGCGCGCGATCCCGCGCGGCTATGCCGAACGCGACGCCGCTGTACCGCTGACCATGGGGCTCGGGCTCTACCAGGGCGAGAAGCTCGGCTCTCAGGCGCAGCGGGCCTACTTGCGCATCCTCAACAAGGCACTGCTGCCGCGCATCATCCTGCGCTTGGAGGAGCAGATCCGTCAGGCCGGCGGGGATCCCGAGTATCTCTACGACGCCCTAGGCGTCTACCTCATGCTCGCGAGCGACGAGCACTATGACGCCGAGGCCGTCCAGCTCTGGGTCGGGCGTGACTGGCAGAACAGCCTGCCGCGCGAGACGAGCACAGCGCAGCAGGAGTCCCTGCGGGATCATCTGGCCGCCTTGTTGGCGCGTCGGCCAACGTCCCTGCCGATCGAGCTGGACGGCACCCTGATCGCGGATGCCAGGGCCATCCTGAACCGCACGCCCTTGGCGGATCGCGTCTACGCCAGCCTCAAGCGCCGCGGCGTGGGGGACGATCTGCCGGACTTCACCATCACGGACGCCGGCGGAGACTTCGCCAAGCTCGTCTTCGTGCGCAGCAGCGGCCGTCCGCTCAATCAGGGCGTGCCCGCGCTCTATACCTATGACGGTTATTACCGCGGTTTTGCCGACGCCAGCGCGCGCATCATCGAGGGGACCGCGGCGGATAGCTGGATCCTGGGGCCTGAGGCGCGCCTCGAGCCCGACTCCGAGGAGGCGCGGCGGCTCTTCGAGGAGGTGCGCCGTCGCTACCTCAACGACTATGTGATCCAGTGGCAGACGCTGCTCGACGACATCGATCTGGTGCCCGTTCGGGACCTCCAGCACGCGGCCGAGGTCGCGCGCATTCTTGCCGATCCCAATGACTCCCCCATGCGTCGGCTGCTCATCGCGGCGGCGCAGCAGACCGCGCTGGATCGCAAGCCGGAGCAGGCCGAGGTCGGGGCCGCAGCAAGCGCCGAGGAGGCGGGCGGACTTGCCGGCTTCCGTCGTCGCGTGGACCGCTATTTCGAGTCCGACGCCCCAGCGTCGGGCGATGCCGAAGAGGCCCCCGAGGCCTATGTGACGCGCCGCTTCGCCTGGCTCCAGGATCTGGTGCGCGCCAACGATCGCGGTCAGGCACCCATGGATTCGGTGCTCGAGACCTTGAGCAAGCTCCATCTGCAGCTGCAGTCCACGGCGGCCGCCGTCTCATCGGGCCGCACGCCGCTGGTGTCCGCTGACTCCCCAGAGATGCAGGAGACGAGGGCGCTTGCCGGTCGCCTGCCGCCGGTGCTCGGAAAATGGCTGGGAACGCTCGCGCTGGACAGCTCCAACCTCTCCGCCAACCGCGCGCGTGCGCTGCTCAACAATATCTGGACCGCGGAGGTGCTGCCCTTCTGTCGCGAGGCCATCAACGACCGTTACCCCTTCGTGCGCGGCACCGAGCGTGAGACCACGCTCTTCGATTTCGGTCGACTGCTGGGGCCGGGCGGGCTCATGGACACCTTCTTCAAGGCGAACCTCATGCCCCTGGTCGATACCGCGCGTCCGACCTGGCGTTGGCTCGACGAGAACATCGGCATTCCCAATGAGGTGCTGGCGCAGTTCCAGCGCGCGGCGACGATTCGCGAGGCCTTCTTCATGAGCGGCGGCAAGACGCCGGACGTCACCTTCGAGATCAAGCCGGTGAGCATGGATTCCCGCGTCACCCAGTTCACGCTGGACCTGGGCGGGCAGATCCTCGACTACCGCCACGGGCCGCTGCGGGGTCAGACGCTGAAATGGCCGGCGCCCGAGGGTGTCGATCGTGTCCGCCTGGTCTTCGTCGATAGCACCGGCAGTGGTCCGAGCCTGACCGAAGAAGGACCCTGGGCCTGGTTCAGGGTGCTCGATCGCTCCTCGCTGCGTGCCACGCGGCAGCCGGAGAAGTTCGACGTGACCTTTTCGCTGGGCGGCTTGTCGGCGCGCTTCGAGCTGCGTGCGGTCAGCGTGCGCAATCCCTTCAAGCCCGACGAGGTTCGGGCCTTCAGGTGTCCGGGGCGGCTGTGAACGGCAAGGAGCAGCCGACCCCCGGCTTCTATGGCAAGCTGCCGGGCTTGGGCGACTTCGTCAGCCGGCGGCTCCCGGTCGACTTCACCCAGCCCTGGGACCTCTGGCTGCGCGAGTCCCTCGCCAGCAGTCAGGCACAGATGGGTGACGATTGGCTCAGCGCCTATCTGAC
>NZ_JAAIJR010000142.1 GCF_010915725.1 Thiorhodococcus mannitoliphagus | reverse complement strand
GGAATGGTTCAACCGAGGTCCTGGCGGACCGTGGGATTTTTCAGGCGGCTACGCCTGTTTAAGGGAGGGACGTAACACTAAGCGCAGGGCATACCGCTCTGATCGCCTGCTTCTGCACGCGCGTCTTCTCCGCGCAGCCGCTCACCCCATGGCTGAAGGACAGAGCACCGGGAAGCTGCTAGCCAACGGAGCCTTAAGAAAATGCCCATCAATTGTTTCCCGATGCGAGCGATGCCACCCGAAATCCCCCCTGCCTCCCCCGAAATCCCCCCTGGCCCCCCTTTGCGAAAGGGGGGAAGTTGTTGATGCACACTTCCTAAGTTCGGCTGCTGGTGGCTAGCTAGCCCTGCTTGGAGCCCATCTGACCCGCACCGATCAGCTCGATCGCATAGCCGTCGGGATCCTCGACGAAGGCGATGATGGTGGTGCCCGCATTCATCGGCCCTGCGTCGCGCAAAATCTTCCCGCCCTGCGCCCGGATGCGGTCCGTGGCCTGATAGACGTCGTCGACCTCGAGGGCGATATGACCGTAGCCGCTGCCCAGGTCGTACTGCTCGACGCCCCAGTTGTAGGTCAGTTCGATCACCGTATTCTCGGACTCTTCGCCATAGCCGAGGAAGGCCAGGGTGAACTCGCCCTCGGGGTAGTCTTTCTGGCGGAGCAGCTTCATCCCCAAAACCTGGGTATAGAAATCGATGGAGCGCTGCAAATCGCCCGTGCGCAACATGGTGTGGAGGATTCTCATCAGCGGATTCTCGTCGTCAGTGTGGATTCGGGTAAGCAACAAGGGGCTTGAAAGACGCGCGCGGTCTCACCGCTTGGCGATACCGAGGAGATTACGGACAGGTTTCCAGGGCTTCAAAAGGACAGGCGGTTGACCGCTGTCGCCGTCGAAGAAAAATCCAGTCGAAGACCCGCCATCCAGATTGATAGCGCGATTCACCGGCCAGCCCGTCAGTGCGCCATCTGAAGCAAGTGCCTCGGCAAGCTCGGCCAAAGTGACCGAGTTCGGCGTCGCGCCCAGCGCCCAGTGGCCTCGCCAATCCGTCGCGACGAAGGTGCGGCGGCTCGGCTTCGCTGTGGACAGACCTCGAACGCTGCGTCCGGCCTCGACGAGATAGGGCCCCGTCTGCAGCAAGGCAGTGATGTCGGAGTGGTCGCGAAATTGCCCTCGTCGCATGATATGGGTGCCGCGGGCGTCGCTGTGAACCACGCCACTCAGCAGCTTCGCCCGCGCGAAGGCGTTGATGCGGCCCTCGTCGGACACCACCATCCCAAGCGGCTGCCAATCTGGATGAAAGAAACCGCCGTTGACACCGGCGACGCAGCCCTGCGCACGCAAGGCCTCGCTCAGCGATGCGGACTTGGGCTCCTTGCCTGCGCCAAGATCAAGCACCTTGAGACGGTAGCTTGGGGAGGTGAAGAAGGCGAGATGAGCGGTCAGCGCTTCGCCATCGGAGCGCCTGACCGCGGTGCGCTTGGCGTAGTACAGCTCCCGCCCCTCGTCTTCGGCGGTCGACTGCCGCGCCGGGCGCCAGACGTCGGCGAAGACAGTGGTCGCACAGAGCAAAAGCGTTAGCGGGAGCAGGCGTCGGGAGAGCGTCATACCAAGGGCCAGGAATGGGTTGCGCTGGGCGGGATGACGAGTATGGCGTGACCAAGGCAGCGGGTCGAGCACGCTCATTGGACTGGACCGCACAACGACAAAAGGCCGGGCTTGCGCCCGGCCTTCTCTACTTCAAACGTCCTCAGGCTACCGACGCATCGACTTCGCGTCGTGCTTGGCCTTAGGCCGCTTCCTTGGTCTGCTCGGTCTCGTGCCCGATCGCCTGACCCTGGCCGGTGCCGCGGATCTCGATGCGGCGCGGCTTCATGGCTTCAGGCACTTCGCGCACCAGGTCAACGTGAAGCAGACCATTCTCCAGTTTGGCCTCGACCACCTTGACGTAGTCGGCGAGCTGGAACTTGCGTTCGAAGCTGCGATTGGCGATACCGCGATAGAGGAAATTACCCTCCGCCTCAGGATTGCTGCGTTGACCGGAAACGGTCAGCAGGTTCTCCTTCGCCTCGATATCGAGCTCCTCGTCAGTGAAGCCCGCGACGGCGAGCGTGATGCGGTACCGATTCTCGTCGTGCAGCTCTACGTTGTAGGGCGGATAGC
Source organism: Thiorhodococcus mannitoliphagus (assembly GCF_010915725.1). Taxonomy (GTDB): domain Bacteria; phylum Pseudomonadota; class Gammaproteobacteria; order Chromatiales; family Chromatiaceae; genus Thiorhodococcus; species Thiorhodococcus mannitoliphagus. Next base: position 10,739 of record NZ_JAAIJR010000142.1, on the reverse strand, counting down.
CGCCCGGTTCGCTGCGGTAGGCGGTCTCCAAGGAGTTGGCCAACCGGTCGAAGCCGATCATGGAGCGGAACAGCGGTGAGAAGTCGAGCGTTGTCATGACATATCCTCCAAATGAGCAATATGAGCTACCTACAAAGAATTGGCGTTCATTCGAACCGCCAGCTTCACGGCCCCCAGGTGGGCGACCGCTTACGTTATGTAAAGTAGCGGCGGACTAGCACTCTGTCAAGGGGAGTGCTAACAGATTTTTCAAAAGGGACAGTTATGGCGGATGCGAAACGAGGTGATCGCAGCCATCCCCAGCAAAGCACAAGGCATCCCAGTACCTGCAAGGATGCAGAAGCAGGCTCCTCATGATATCGACACCTTGACAAGCCTGGTCAGGCCAGCGGCGGCGGCTGAACTCAGCTAGAGTTAACGTAGCTGATCCGACCTGACCCCAGACGCGGGGGACGACGGCCAGGCCAGCAGGCATCGAGAGCGACCGTCACCCATGACAGACCATCGCAGCATCCCGCCGAAACCGCCCCATCCAACGCAGCGCGAGAAGCCGCTGCCCTGGGAGCATCCCAAGCCGCGCGACGAAGACGCCGACGCAGCCAAGCGGATCGCGACCATCATGGAGCACCCCGCCTATCGTGAGCCGGATCACGACGTCGACTTCCTCCACCGGGACGCAACGCGCGGCGTGCGGCTCCAGCTCGACTATCTCAAGGCCGAGCAGGGCTTGGTGGAGCACCAGGTTCACCAGAGTATCGTCGTCTTCGGCAGCACGCGGCTGCGTGAACCCGAGACCGCGAAGCGCGAGTTGGCCAAGGCAAGCCATGCAGTCGCCCAGGCACCCGAGGACGCCAGTCTGGCCCGTCAGCTGCGGCTCGCCGAGCGACGCATGGAACTCGCGCAGTATTACGACGTCGGCCGCGAACTCGGCCGGCTGGTCGGCATGGCCGGCGGCGGTCCGAAAAACTCCAGCCTCATCGTCATGACCGGCGGCGGCCCCGGCGGCATGGAGGCCGCCAATCGCGGGGCCTATGAGGTCGGCGCACAAACGGCCGGACTCAATATCACCCTCGCTCACGAACAGTATCCCAACCCCTATGTCACACCCGGCCTCTGTTTCCGGTTCCACTACTTCGCGCTGCGCAAGCTGCACTTCATGAAGCGCGCCGCCGCCATCGTCGCCCTGCCCGGCGGCTTCGGCACGCTCGATGAGCTGTTCGGGGCACTGACCCTGATGCAAACCCGTAAGGTGCCGCCCATGCCGGTCGTGCTGATCGGCGAGGCTTACTGGCGCAACGTCTTTGACGTCGACTATCTGATCGAGGTCGGCAGCATCGACCCCGAGGACGCAGAGCTATTCTGGTATGCGGAGAGCGCCGCAGAGGCCTGGGCCGGCATCAAGGCCTGGCACCAAAGCAACGGCAGCTGGCTCTTCGAGAGTGACGACACGCCTTGGACCCAGGGAGAAGCCCGATGAAGATCTCTTTTCATGGTGCCGACCGCAACGTGACCGGATCCTGTCATCTCGTCGAGGCCGGCGACTTGCGCATACTGGTCGACTGCGGACTCTTCCAGGGCGGTCGCGAGATCGACGAAGACAACGCGGCGGACTTCGGCTTCGATCCGCGCCAAGTCGATATCCTCCTCCTGACCCACGCGCACCTCGACCATTGCGGCCGCATCCCGCTCCTTGCACAGCGCGGCTTCACCGGCGAGATCATCGCGACCAGCGCCACGCGCGAGCTAGCCCGCGTCGTCCTGCTGGACTCGGCGCACCTCCAGGAGGAAGAGGCAAAGCGCCACGCACGCAGGGCGCACCGGCGCGGACACCCTGCCCCCGAGCCGCTCTACAACACGCTCGATGCGCTCAACGCCATGGACCTCTTCGGGCGCAAGGCCCATTACGGCGACCCCATCCAGCTCGCCGATAACCTCAACGCCACCTTCCACGACGCCGGCCACATCCTGGGCTCTGCCAGTATCCGACTGGAATACCGAGATGGAGGCCGCCACAAGGCGATCATCTTCTCCGGCGACCTCGGCAACAGGGACCGCCCCATCCTCCGCGACCCCCAGGCACCGCCGCACGCCGAGACCCTGGTGATGGAGACGACCTATGGAGACAGACGGCACAAGGCGCTAGGGCCCTCGATCCGGGAGTTCTACGACGCCATCAACGCCGCCCTCGCGCGCGGCGGTAACGCCATCATCCCCACCTTCGCCCTGGAGCGCGCACAAGAGGTGCTTTACTACTTGCGCGAAGGCGCCGAGCAGGGATTGCTGCCCGAACGCCTGCCGGTGTTCCTCGACTCGCCCATGGCCATCTCCGCCACCGAGATCTTCCGCCGACATCCCGAGTGTTATGACGCCGAGACGCGTGTGCTCTTCGATCAAGGCACCGACCCCTTCGCGCTGCCCAATCTGCGCTTCACGCGTGAGAGCAGCGAGTCCATGGCACTCAACCAGCTGGCCGGCGGCGCCGTCATCATGGCCGGCTCCGGCATGTGCACGGGCGGACGCGTCCGCCACCACCTGCGCCACAACCTCTGGCGTCGCGACTCCAGCATCATCTTCGTCGGCTTCGCGGCCCCCGGCACCCTCGCACGTATCCTGATCGAGGGTGCCGACCGCGTGCGTCTCTTCGGCGACGACATCCCAGTTCGGGCGCATCTGCACACCATCAACGGGTTTTCCGCCCATGCCGACTGCGACGAGCTGCTGGAATGGCAACAGACCATCAAGCCCGAGCGAACCATCCTGGTCCACGGCGAGGAAAAGGCCATGCGCACCTTCGCGGACCGCTTGCATGGCACCGAGGTGGTCATGCCAAGGCAGGGCCAGAGCCTCAAGCTATAAGGCGATTTCTGTCAGAGTTCATACCACCTGAGTTGTCTCGAGGACCGCCTTCCGTCTCGCGCCGGCAGTCACATCGCTTGGCTCTGTTCCGGTCGGCGCTCCTTGAAGGCGAACCTCGATCCGGCGCCATCTGGCATGAGCTTTTCCGGCAAGCGCCTAAGCTGGGTGGCAGTTCAGCTAGGCAGCGTGCATCGGTACGAAATCTTGAGGTCCTTGACCGCCTCATGGATGACCTTAGCTATCGCGCAACATGACCAACAGCTCCAGCGCCTTTGGCTATTCTTCAATGAGCCAAGTTAGTCGAGCAGGGTAACTCGATAGCGCATCGAAACATTTCGCCGCTGCTCGCTCAACAAGATAGAACCGGTCGGAGTGGGCAAATAGCTGTCGCGGCACCACCCACATTCAATGCCTCTTGTGCGCAAGGAGCGGTCAATGATTTAATCGTTCTTCTTTGGACATATACTTCATCATCGAAATACCAAACAGGAAAAGACTGGTTATTGCGTACCACCCAGAGAAAATCACCGTTGGCCTCCCAATGTCAACAGAGTGAATAATGACTGCAATTAGAATGGGCAGAAACAACATCCAGCCACAAGCCAACAACAATTGCCGAGCGCTAGATACCCACCAGCCAATAAATGAACCCAGCACAACTAGTGTCGCCGGTATCCAAATTGAGGCATAGGGAAGAATGTGCTCATAAAGCTTGTATCTTTGCTGAACAGCCAAAGGATCGAAGCCTTCCCAGTTCCATAATAAAAAAGGAAGAGTCACCAAAGCGAAACCTAAAACAGCAATGCCGCCGAGAATGACCAAGTCCATCCATCGTCTTCTTCGAGCAAAATTAAAGACTACCGGTATCACAACTAGCCAGAACAAACCTCGCCACGAAAGCGCGATCCCGAAAATGAAAGCGAGGACTTTCGCATATTTTCTGCTTGGCTCTTGAATGAGCAACGCCAAGGGGACTGACACCCAGATTGAGTTCGCGAGGTGGTCCCCGCCCGTAAGGATCTCGCCGACGATGACAGGAGAAAGCGCTACTAGAGCAACGACGAACGCGGCTGCCCTTTCTGAGTCTTCCCAAAGCCATCGCAGTCCCGCGTAACCAACTCCTAAACTTATTAGCGAAAGCGAAGCTGCAGACCCTAGCAATAGGACTACCGGCATTGCGATCATCAAACCACCGGGCATCGGAGCAATGGGATTGCCGGTCTCTGGACATCCGACATGCACGCCGGATTGAGCATAGCAATCATAAGGAAACCCACCTACCCAGATCGCCCTAACCGCGACATCAATAGCTTCTTCTCGATCGCTATAAAAACCGAGCGCCCCAGAGTCGAGAACAGGGTAAAGATAGACGAACGAGCACGTTACAACAATAGCCAGCACGATCAACCACACCCTGGCTGACACTTTATTTGAAATCTCACCTAAATGTCTTACAAAATAATAAGCGACATATAGATAAGCCAAGTAGCTAACAATAAGAACCCCTACAATCGGAGTGGCGGAGATGTTGAGTCGGGAAGCAGCAACTTCGGCAATCCGCTCGAACATCGCTACCGCGCTTACCAGCAAAGCCAACAAAAACGAAATTCGAGCAAAGGAAAAAGTTGTCAGCATAAAGGCGTTCCATCAGATTGTCCTGGAGAGCGACTGCCAGCAATTAGAACACAGTGATCAATCGAGCGGCGCGACGCAGTGATCAGCCTGGGTCGACGACCGACGAAGCGATAGCTTGGAGCGCCCCTGATTTGCAGCTTCCGGGCTCACCACCTATCGTTTTATGTAGCCAGGGCTTCCAGCCCTGGCAAACCAGGCCAGGATGGCCTGGCTACGCAGGCTTGGAGCGGCTGTTCCGGTTGATTTCGGGAAACCGATAGGTGTTGAGGCTTCCGGGGCGATTTGTTGACGGTTAGCGGTGTCCTGCCGCGCTGTGAGCATGTAGAGCACTGGCGAAGCCGCGTCGGACGCAGATCAACTGGCACACACGCATGTCGATCAGGAACGCCGGGGTTGACCGCTCAAGCTGCATGGGATCACGTGGACAGTTCTGAGCAATGCCGTGCCTCGGCGTGACCGACAAGCAGGCACTGCCAACCTCGCCGATGGGCTGGTCAGTGGGGCTTTCCAACGCTGACGCGCGCTAGATCGTCCCGATAGTCGACGAAGTCCAGCATGTGCGCCCCGAGCCGAGCGGCGAGTTCCTCCTGATCGAGCGGCCCATCAGCATCCTCGGTCCTGTTGTAAGCCAGATCCGGCTCGACCATCTCGACGGTCACATAGCCCAGAATGCCCTCGGCGATCAGCGTCGCCGCCTCGCACTCCCATTTCGGGCGCTCGCGATCGAGCACCGCGCGCTGCTCCGGATCGAGCGTGCCGGCGCGCAGGGCGACCCAGCTATTCACCAGCAGGCGGATGAGGTCGTCTTCGTTGGGATCTTCTGTGCTCATACAGGAAACAGCTCCGCGATGTCGACCTGGAGATCGACCTCTTCGATCTTGATAGGGAGCACGCCCTCGCTCAGGGTGTGAAGCTGGCGATAGCGGCCGGAGAAGCGATCGGGATCACGATAGTCGTGCAGCTGACGGTTTGGGAGGTCGACCACCCAATAGCGGCGAATGCCGGCGCAGGCGTACTTGGCCCGCTTGACGCCGGCGTCCGTGGCAAGGCTCCTGTCCGCGACCTCAATGACAAGCAGCGCATCGTCGCCAACCGGATGCGCCTTCGCGTAGCGGTCCTGGCGCAGCTTCAAGAGCATCAGGTCCGGATACACCTCGGTGCCATCGTCCAGCACCAAGGCGCCTTGAACGCGAACAATGGCGACATCGGCAAACGCCGGGGCAAACAACATCGTCAGCCTGTCCGTGCTGCTCCCATGCGGCGGACCAATGGGCGTCATATCGCGCATCTCCCCATCAATCAACTCGACGCGGTCACCATCCCTGAAGACACCTGCGTCGATCATTCGATGGAACTGATCCACGGTGACGCGATGGACGGGATTGTGAAGATCAAAGGCTTCCACTCGGGCATTCCTATGCAGGCTTGGCTGAGGCTTAGACTAGCAAAAGCGACCCGACGCGGCCTGCCGCACGCGACCTGAGACGAGGGGCCGGTGCAGATCGGTAGGATGGGACCGAAACGGCAGCTGGGTTGTTTCCCGGAAAGCACCCGAGATCGACCGCGACATCGTGGCGATCGGGGAGCTAGCCGAGCAGGCCGCCGCTGCGGCAAAATCCGATGCAGCCGCCTCGCTGCAGGTCGCACAGATCGCGGAAGCTCTCCGAGGCGCGATCAGGCGCTTCCGTTGCAAGCAAGGCAATCGCCCCCCAAGAGCCGACGTCCATCCTATGCTGCAAGAAGCCCCCATCGCCAATGTCGCCCACGTCATCCAGCTGGCCGTTGCCCCGGTCTTTCTCCTGACCTGAATCAGCGGCATGCTCGCCGTCATGACCAACCGACTCGGTCGCATCGTGGATCGCGCTCGGGTGGTCGAGGAGCTGCAGGCTCGCACCCAAGACAAGGACACCTTCGCCGACGAGCTACCGCTGCTCTCTCACCGCGCCAAGCTCATCAGCCTATCGATCAGTCTCTGTACGCTAACGGCCTTGCTGGTCGCCACCGTCATCGCCATCCTCTTTCTTGGCGACTTCGCGACCTTCGATGCCTCCATCCTGGTCGCCGCGCTCTTCATCGCAGCCATGCTGGCCTTCATCGTCGCCCTGATCTTTTTCCTTCGCGAGATCCTCCTGGCAATCTCGACCCTGAAATTCGGCAAGCCGCACTGACCGACCGCAAGTCGCGGCTGGCCCAATCATCAAGCGGCGCCAAGACCGACGGCAGGCGCGCATCATCACACCTGCGCGCCTGCCCTCGGCGAGGCTAGGTCGAGCGGCCGTCAGTGAGTCGCGTCGTCCTCCGAGCTGCCAGGGAGCCCGTTCTCTGGATCCAGGAGTTCCGCGTTGAGCATGTGCACCCGCCGGCTGTCCGCGCGCACGACGGAGAAGCGGAAGCGCCCCAGCTCGACTGACTCGCCACGCTTGGGGAGGTGGCCGAAGGCGTTGACCACCAGCCCACCGATGGTATCGAGGTCCTCATCCGAAAAGTCGGAGCCGAAGTACTCGTTGAAGTCCTCGATAGCGGTGCGCGCCTTGACGCTGAAGGTGCTAGGAGAGCGGCGGAAGATTCCGGCCCCTTCGTCATAGTCGTGCTCGTCCTCGATCTCACCGACGATCTGCTCGAGCACATCCTCGATGGTCACCAGTCCGGCGGCATTGCCATACTCGTCGACGACGATGGCCATGTGATTACGGCTGGAGCGGAACTCCTTGAGCAGGACATTGAGGCGCTTGCTCTCGGGGACGAAGACGGCGGAGCGCAGGAGATCACGGATATTGAAGGCCCGGCGCGAGGTTTCCATGCAAAAGGAGAGCAGGTCTTTGGCGAGCAGGATACCAACCACCTCGCCTTTGTCATCGCCGGTGACGGGGAAACGCGAGTGGGCCGACTTGACGGCGGTGTTGAGGATCTTCTCCAGCGGGTCGTCGCGCCTGAGAGACACCATCTCGGCCCGCGGGATCATGATATCCCGGACCCTGAGATCCGAGACCTGAAGCACGCCTTCGATCATGCTGAGGGCGTCCGTGTCCAGCACTTCCCGTTGCCGTGCATCCTTCAGCAGCTCGATGAGCTGCTCCTTGTCTTGCGGCTCGCCACCGAGCAGATGGCCCAGTCGCCCGAGCCAGCCGCGTGATTGCGAGCCGTTGCTAGATCGATCGCTCGTCATGAGGTGTTAGAGATCCTCCAGGTGATCCTGGTCTGCGTAGGGAGGGGGGAATCCTAACCCGCACAAGATGGCCGTTTCCAGGGCTTCCATCTCGGCCGCTTCGGAATCCGTAAGGTGATCGTAATCAAGCAGATGCAGCGCACCATGGACGACCATGTGCGCCCAGTGGGCCAGCGGGTCCTTGCCCTGATCCAGTGCTTCGCACCGCACCACTTCGGCGCAGATCACGAGGTCGCCAAGCAAGTCGGCAAGGCCATCGTCCGCACTCAAGCCAGGAGGAAGCTCAAAGGGAAAGGAGAGCACATTGGTCGGCTTGTCGTGGCCACGATACTGCAAGTTCAGCGCCTGGCTCTCGGCCGGATCGACGATCCGAATGGTCAAGGTCGCCCGCTCACGGCGCTCCGCCAGCGCAGCCCGGGTCCAGTGTTCGAATTGGTCCTGCTTGGGCAGCTCAGCCTGCGCCGTGGCGATCTGCAGGTCGAGGTCCAAGTCGACGTCCTTCGCGCCAATCATGTTGCCGACTTGCGAGACGCGACCGGCGCGGGATTCTCGAAGGCGTCATAGGCATTGACGATGCGCTGAACCAATGCATGACGGACCACGTCGCGCGCGTTGAAGAAGGTAAAGGTGATGCCCTCCACGTCCTTGAGGATCTCGACGGCTTCGCGCAGCCCAGACGGCTGGCCGCGCGGCAAGTCGATCTGTGTCACGTCCCCGGTGATGACCGCCGTGGAGCCGAAGCCGATGCGGGTCAGGAACATCTTCATCTGCTCGGGCGTGGTGTTCTGCGCCTCGTCCAGGATGATGAACGACTCATTGAGCGTGCGGCCACGCATGTAGGCCAGGGGCGCGACCTCGATCACATTGCGCTCGATGAGCTTGTTGACCTTCTCGAAACCCAGCATCTCGAAAAGGGCGTCGTAGAGGGGCCTGAGATAGGGATCGATCTTTTGTGCCAGGTCGCCGGGCAAGAAGCCCAGCCGCTCGCCCGCCTCGACCGCAGGACGCACCAAAAGGAGGCGGCGCACCCGATCGGCCTCCAGCGCCTCGACCGCACAGGCCACGGCGAGATAGGTCTTGCCTGTACCCGCCGGTCCAACACCAAAATTGAGGTCATGCCTGAGGATGGCGTGCAGGTACTCCTGTTGATTCGGCCCGCGCGCTCGAATCAGCCCCCGCTTGGTCTTGATGACGACCTCGGGCAACCGGTCCTCGACCTGCTCGAGCAGGGCATCGGCACCCGCCTCTTGCAGCGCGAGGTGGATCGCCTCGGGAGTCAGCACCTCGTCCGCCGTTTGGGCGTAGAGTGCGTGCAACAGCTGCTCACCCATGCGCAGGGACTTCTGCTCGCCGATCAGCCGAAAACTGACGCCACGGTTGTTGATCTCGATGCCGAGCCGCCGCTCAAGCTGGCGCAGGTGCTGGTCGAGCTGGCCGCAGAGGTTGGCGAGCCGGGCATTGTCCTCGGGCGCCAGTTGCAGATCGAGTGTCTGAGGTTGAGTAGCCAAGGTCAGTGAGTCAATTGCCCGCGCAGCGAGTTGGGCAGCGCTTCTGTGATGGTGAGATCGACGAAGGTGCCAATGAGGTCCGCAGAACCGTCGAAATTCACCACCCGGTTGTTCTCGGTCCGCCCGGCGAGCTGCGCCGGATCCTTGCGCGACCGCCCTTCAACAAGAACAGACTGCTGGGCGCCCACCATCTGCCGGCTGATGCGCTGCGCATTGCTGTTGATGCGCTGCTGCAGTCGTTCGAGACGCGCCTTCTTGACCTCCAGCGGCACGTCGTCCGGGTAGTCAGCGGCCGGCGTGCCGGGTCGACGGCTGTAGACGAAGCTGAAGCTATGGTCGAACCCCACCTCGTCGACCAGATCGAGGGTTGCCGCGAAATCCTCCTCGGTCTCGCCGGGGAAGCCGACGATGAAGTCCGACGAGATGCTGATGTCGGGCCGCGCCTCCTTGAGCCGCCGAATCTTGGAGCGGTACTCCAAGGCCGTATGGCCGCGTTTCATGGCCGCGAGAATGCGGTCCGAGCCGGACTGAACGGGCAGGTGCAGGAAGCTCACCAGCTCCGGCACCTCGGCGAAGGTTTGGGTCAGCGCGTCGGTGAATTCAACCGGGTGACTGGTGGTAAAGCGAATGCGATCGATGCCGTCGACGGCCGCGACATAGCGGATGAGCAGCGCCAAGTCGGCGATCTCCCCCGCCGGCTCGCCCATGACGCCCCGGTAGGCGTTGACGTTCTGTCCCAAGAGATTGATCTCGCGCACGCCCTGCTCGGCGAGGTCCGCGACCTCGGCGATGACATCGTCGAAGGGTCGGCTGATCTCCTCGCCACGGGTGAAGGGCACGATGCAATAGGTGCAGTACTTGGAGCAGCCCTCCATCACCGAGACGAAGGCCGTCGGACCCTCCGCCTTGGGCGCGGGCAGAGCGTCGAACTTCTCGATCTCAGGAAAGGAAACATCGACCTGAGGACGCCGGCTGGCCTCGAGTTCCTTCAGCATCTGCGGCAAGCGGTGGAGCGTCTGCGGACCAAAGACGAGATCCACGAAGGGCGCGCGCGCGCGAATCGCCTCACCCTCCTGGCTGGCGACACAGCCGCCGACCCCAATCACCAGCTCGGGGCGCTTGAGCTTCCACGGCCGCCAGCGTCCGAGCTGAGAGAACACCTTCTCCTGAGCCTTTTCACGCACGGAGCAGGTATTGAGCAGCAGCACATCGGCCGCTTCCGGACGATCCGTCAGCTCCAGTCCCGCACCCACGCGTAGCGCATCCGCCATGCGCGCGGAGTCATACTCATTCATCTGGCAGCCGAAGGTTTGAATATAGAGCTTACGAGACATCGGAGTCCGCCGTGATAGGCAGTGTGAGCTGCGAGCTTTAAGGATGAGGCTTGGATGGGGCTGATCGGAAGGACCATCAATCCGAGACCAGGATCGGAACCGGCTGAGAGGGCGCGTATCTTGATGAATCAGGCGCTTAGTGTCAACCCGGCGCGACCGGGATCAGCAATTCCCGCTGGCCGCAGCGTCGAGCGGTCGCGGGGGATGTAGCCCGGCGCTGGAGATCAACAGACAAACGCC
>NZ_JAAIJR010000141.1 GCF_010915725.1 Thiorhodococcus mannitoliphagus | reverse complement strand
TACCCCGGTACCGAGCTGCGCCTCGTGTTTGAGGCGATCCAGTCGCATTGAATTTGGCGCCAAGTCAGGAGTTCTGCATTGAGTACCAGGCCCCCTTCGTCCGCCCCGACCGCGAGGAGGACTACCGGGTCGCCTGGGCGTTCTTCCAGCAGGGTGGCGGCGCGCATCGCTCAGCCCCGAATGGTTCGTCATGAACGTTGAATTCAAGCCCAAGGCCATCAAGGATCTACGGGATATTCCCAAGGCAGATGCCCAACGGATCGCCGAAAGACTGAAGTCGTTCGAACAGGGTCTTTCGGGAGACGTCAAACGGTTGACGAACTTCACGCCGGAATACCGGCTGCGCGTTGGTAGCTACCGCGTACTCTTCGAGATCGAAGACTCAACGGTGCTCGTCTATCGCGTCGTGCATCGCCAACACGCCTATGCCAAGAGGTAATCTGATGAACATCCACCCACAATTCATTCGTCGCGAGGGCGCGGACGAATACGTCGTATTGCCCATCGAGGAATTTCGTGCCCTCGAGGAGATTTTTCATGACTACCAGGATCTCCGAGATCTACGAGAGGCGAAATCGCAGGAGGCAGACGCGGCATCCGTCCCGCTGGCGGACGTCATGCGAGTCCTCGGAATCGATCCATGAATGACGAAATTCTCAACGAGGTCCGTGCGATCCGCGAAGCGCACGCCAAGGCGTTCGATTTCGATCTAGACGCCATTTACGCGGACATCCAACAGCGCGAGATAGAGCATCAGGCGCGGGGAGCGCGTTTCATTGATCCGCCCACAACGTCGCCCCAGATGCGTTCTCGGTACCAGGGCATTCGGTTCGGTCATCGACCAAGCCAAGAGTCACGGGTTGATCAGAAGTATTCGGGATAAGTTCATCATGTGGACTGACCCTATCGTTGAAGAGCGAGACCTTGGAATCGAGTGATGCATATCGACCCCATCACCCAAGAGGCCTTGAGATCGTTTCAGGCGATCCTGCACGCCAAGTACGGTGCTCACCTGCGCGCGCTCTACCTCTTCGGCTCACGCGCGCGCGGCGACCATCGGCCGGACAGTGATGCCGATGTCGCGGTCTTTCTCGATGAGGTCACCGACCCCATCGGCGAGCAATTCGACCTCATCGACCGCGGCTATGACATCCTGCTCCGCACCGGAATCAACATTCAGCCCTGGGTCTTCGAGCAGGAGAACCTCTCGGATTCCGCGCCGCATCGGGCGGCGCACCTGGTCACCGAAATTCGTCGCGAAGGCGTTCGGCTGTGATCGACGAGCTGTTATCGAAGGCCCGACAGGCGCTGACGCCGGGCGCGGCCTGGTCGAGGGGATGCGAAGGCAATGAGGGTCATGATGAGGGTAATAACCCATGGAGGCTGCATAGATGCTGCCATCGCTGGTCGTCGATGAGGTCCGCCACGGCGTCGCCGAGACGCTGCGGGTCCAGTTCGAGCCATCGACCGAGCTGTTCAAGGACGCCGTCCGCCGCCTGATCGAGGAGCCGAGCTGGATCAAGGGGCCCTATGTCCATCTGGGCATGCCTTTCGTCTCGGGCAGCAAGGGAAAGGGCTTCTTCAAGGAGTTCGAGACCGAGCATCCGGCCTTTCTGCATCAGGAGCAGGCGTGGCAGCGCTGCGGCGTGGAGGGACGCTCCACCTTGGTGGCGACCGGCACCGGCTCGGGCAAGACCGAGTGCTTCCTCTACCCGGTGCTGGAGCAGGCAGCCCAGGCGCGGCAGCAGGGTGCGCCAGGCATCAAGGCGATCATCATCTATCCGATGAATGCCCTGGCCGACGACCAGGCCAAGCGCATCGCCGAACTCGTGCACAAGACGCCGGCCTTCGCCGGCCTTCGCGCGGGGCTCTTCGTGGGCTCGGGCAAGACCCAGTATAAGCCCGGCAAGGCGGGCAAGAGCCCGGAGCAAGACGCGACGGTCATGGGGCCGGACCATGTCATCGCCGACAAGGATGTGCTCCGCGACAACCCGCCGGACATCCTGCTCACCAACTACAAGATGCTGGATTTCCTGCTGATTCGGCCCAAGGACCAGCCGCTCTGGCGCGACAACGGCCCCGAGACCCTGCGCTATCTGGTGGTGGACGAGCTGCACACCTTCGACGGCGCCCAGGGCACGGACCTGGCGATGCTGATCCGTCGGCTGCGTCATCGCCTGAAATGTGACGCCCAAAGCGACAGGGGGCGCCTGATCTGCATCGGCACCTCGGCGACGCTCGGCGATGCCAGTGACACTGCCCCGCTGCGCGACTATGCGAGCCAGGTGTTCGCGACCGACTTCGACAGGGACGCGGTGATCGTCGAGCGCCGCCAGGGCTTCGATGCCTTCATTGGCGACAAGGTGGTCGAGCATCTGATCGCCGACGACGAGACGGTGCTGGAGGCCATCCGACCCGAGTCGTTCGATCACCCGCAGGAGGCCGTCGCGCGGTTTCTACCGGCCTTCTTCGCCAGCCCCGAGACCCTGGCGGCGCTTCTGGCTGGCCTCGACACGCCCTTGGGGCGAATCCGTCTCGGCGAGGAGCTGAAGAAGCACCTGCTCTTTCAGTCCCTGCTGCGTACCGCGACCCAGGCGCCGGTGACGGTTGACGCGATCGCCGACAAGCTCCAGCGCACCCTGAGTGCGCGCGTGGTGCCTGAGGCGCGGGCGCTCATCTCGGCCCTGTTGACCCTGGTGGCCTGGGCGCGGGCACCCCACGCGGGACAGAAAGTCGATGCGAGCACGCCGGTCGAGGATTTGAGCGCCCTGGTCACCCTGCGCGTTCAGCTCTGGCTGCAGGAGCTGCGCCGCGTCCTGGCGACCGTCAGCCGCGATCCAGCCGAGATCGTGCTCTGCTCCGAGGCGGCGGTCCTGAGCCAGCGTGAGCGGTTGCGCCTGCCGCTGGTCCAGTGCCGCCACTGCCATGCCACCGGCTGGCTGACGGTCAAGCAGAAGCAGGACAGCCGGGTGGTGAGCAGCCTGGATCGGATCTACGGGAGCTTCTTCGCCCGTTACCAAGACACCTTTCTGGCCCGCATCTATCCAGGCTCGCCGACCGACGGTCGGACGACCCGCGCGCCTTTCCCGCTGTTGAGCTTGACGCTGTGCGGCCAATGCGGTCATCTCGGGCATGAGCGCCTGACCCAGTGTCCGCACTGCCAAAGCGATGACGTCGTCCCGGTGGAGGTCGCCAACGCGACCCGCACGAAGCCATTGCGGGACGATACCCAACCCAGCAAGAAGCCGCGCGAGGTCACCGTCCATGACGACCGTTGCCCGGTGTGCGGCGAGCGCGGTGGACAGCTCATCGTCGGTGCCCAGACCACCAGCCTCGCGGCCCATGCGGTGGAGCGGCTGTGGTCGGCGCGGCTCAACGATCACAAGAAGCTGATCCTCTTCTCGGACTCGGTGCAGGACGCGGCGCACCGCGCCGGCTATATCGAATCCAAGACCGAGGGCACGCTGATGCGCGCGGGGCTGGCCAAGGTCCTGGCGACGCTGCCGGCGGTGTTGCCCTGGGATCAAGCACTCGATGCGATCGGGCGCGGCTATCTGGACCCGAGTCGCCCGCTCGCCATGTCCCCGAGGGACTTCGTGGCGCGCTTCATCCCGCCGAGCATGGAGTGGCTGCGCGACTGGCGGGCGCTGCTTGAGACCACCGAATTGCCTCCCAGCTCACGGCTGCCGAGCATGCTCAGCCAGCGCATGCAGTGGCGCGCCGTCGAGGAACTGGCCCATCGCTCCGACCGGGGGCGGACCTTGACGCGGGTCGGGATCGCCGTGCTCTTCCCGGACCTCGCCGATCTCCAGGCGCTGTCTCGGACCCTGACACCCGAGCTGTGCCAGGCGGGCGGTGGACTGGAGGCGCTGAGCGAGACTCAGGTTCTGCACTGGACCCTGGGCACGGTGCTGGCCCTGATCCGCGCTGGAGCCATCTTTCACATGGAGCTGGAGCGCTTTGCGGAGACCGGCGACTTCGCTGGTTTCGAGTTCGCCAAACAGCGCAAGGACTGGATCCCGCATCGCGGCCATTTCGGAGCGCCGCGTTTCGTCACTCGGGAGTCAGGCCGACATGGCTTCATGCACCTGGAGGAGCGCGACACGAATCCACTGCTGGGCTGGGCCAAGCTCGCTCTAGGCTTGACGCTGTCTTCCCCTGGCATCGTCACCCTGGCCTACGAGGAACTGCTCAAGGCCCTAGAGCAGGCGGGGTTGGGGCGTTTCGTGCCGTTGGAGCACAAGGGAGTCCGAGCGCGCGTCTTTGGTCTGCTGCCGAGCCGTTTGAGCCTGTATCGAGATCCGCGCCGGCTGGTGACTTCCTCCGGGGCTCAGTCCCTTTGGGTACCCGCCGAGGCCGTCGAGGCATTGGGTGCTCTGCCGGCCTGGAACAGCCCTGGCGAGACCTTCCGCCCGGAGGCCGATTCCGACAGCGGGCATGGGGCCAGCTGGTGGCATACCCGCTTCCAGGGCGGCGATGTCACCCGAGTCATCGCCCATGAGCACACCGGCCTGTTGGAGCGCGACGAGCGGGTCGCCCTGCAGAATCGTTTCATGGCGACCAAGGATATCTGCCAGCCCTGGTATGAGAACCTGCTCTCCGCCACGCCGACCCTGGAGATGGGCATCAACATCGGCACCCTGTCCAGCGTGATGCTGGGCGGCGTGCCACCGAACCAGGCCAATTTTATTCAGCGCATCGGCCGCGCCGGTCGGCGCGATGGCAATGCGGCCGTGTTCGCCATCGCCGACGCCTCTCCGGACGGGCACGATCAATACTACTTCGCCAATCCGCTGGAGATGCTGCACGGCGACGTCGAGGCGCCCGCCATCTACCTGAACGCCGCCGAGGTGCTGCGCCGTCAGCTCTATGCCTTCTTCTTCGACCACTGGGTCGCCGAGGAGCGCCCCGAGCTGCCGGACCGACTGAGCGAGCCGCTCGATCAGGTCGCCAAGGGGGACGGCGACAGCACGCGTTTTCCCTTCAACTATCTGGACTTCGTCAACCGTCACGAGCCAGCCCTGTTCGATGCCTTCTGCCGGATGCTCGCGGATGCGCTGCGTCCCGAGACGCGGGCCAAGCTCGAGACCTTCATCACCGGCACCGACCGGCACAAGCACCTGCGCGTGCGCTTTCTGGCCTTCTTCGAGGAAACCCACGCCGAGCGCGAGTCCTGGAAGAAGCGCCGCAAAGCGATCAATACCGAGCTTCAGCGGCTGCGCAAACGCCCCGAGGACGAGCAGACCCTGGCCGAGATCGATCTGCTGGACAAGGAGCGCGCCGGACTGGGCCAGCGCATCCAGCAGCTGAACAACGAATACCTGCTGGAGGCCCTGACCAACGCCGGTCTGCTGCCGAACTATGCCTTCCCCGAAGAGGGGGTCGCGCTGACCACCATCATCCATGGCAGCCGATCCAGCGGCGAGGAGTATTCGGTGCCGGTGCATCGCTACAGCCGCCCCGCCCATGCGGCCCTCGCCGAGTTCGCGCCGCGCAATACCTTCTTCGCCCACAAGAGTAAGGTCGAGATCGATCAGATCGACATGAGCGTGGAGCCGCCGGCCGAGCACCGCTTCTGCGCGGGCTGCCACTATCTCAAACCGCTCACCGCCCCGGAAGCCAAGTTGGATGCCTGCCCCCGGTGCGGAGACAGCCACTGGGTCGACGGCAGCCAGGTACGCCCGATCCTGCGTCTCAAGCGGGCCGTTGCCAATATCCACCGTGCGAACAAGATCCGCATCACAGAGACCGACGAGGCCCGCAATCCCAAGTTCTATGCCCGCCGCCTTTTGATGAACTTCGCGGCCGAGGACGTGCGTACGGCCTGGACGCTGGAGTCCAGCCAGGCCATCTACGGCTTCGAATTCATCGCCACGGCGGCCTTCCACGATCTCAATCTCGGTCAGCCGCTCTCGGTCGACAGCGCCGAGTCTGCGACGCTCATTGCCGGCGACGACAGTGCCAAGGCCGGATTCGCGCTCTGTCAGAGCTGTGGCATGGTCCAGACCAACGGCGGTCGGGGTCGGGAGGAGACGCGCACGCAGGTACATACGCCCGACTGCCCTGATCGCCACGCCAAGGGGACGGAACACCTGCTCGACCGGCTCTTCCTCTATCGCCAGTTCGAGTCCGAGTGTCTACGCATCATGGTGCCCAAGGGATTCGGCTCGGGTGAGCGCACCACCTACTCCTTCATGTCGGCGCTGCAGCTCGGGCTGCGTAAGCGCTTCGGCGGCAAGGTCGATCACCTGCGCTTCGAGACCATGTCGGAGGCCGGCACAGGCGATGGCGCTGGCAAGACCTACATCCTGATCTACGACTCGGTGCCCGGTGGCACCGGTTATCTACAGCAGCTCCTGGCGGGCAACGCGGATACGCTGACCGAGGTGCTAGCTACGGCCCATGGGGTGATCCGCGACTGCGCCTGTCAGGTCAAGCCCGAGCAGGATGGCTGCTATCAGTGCGTCTTTCATTACCGGCAGGGGCGTAACCGCCGGCATATCTCCCGCGCTGCCGCCCTGGAGATGCTCGATGAGCTGGTCCAGGGGGAGTTTCAACGCAAAGAGGTCAAGTGCCTGTCGGAGATCTACATCAACCCGAGCTTCGGCTCCGAGCTGGAGCGGCGGTTCCTGCCTGGGCTCAAGGCGCTCGGCGGACAGCTGGATACCGACAACGCGCGACTTCCGCCGGTGCGGGTCACGCAGGACATCAAGGCGGGCAAGACGGCCTATCTGCTCACGGTGGGGCCGAACAAGTATTGGGTCGACACCCAGGTGCCCATCGAGGATCCAGTCTCGGGGCACATCCTCTGCCAGCCGGATTTCGTGATCTCGAAAACCTTGACGGCGAGTCCCATGCGTCCGATCGCGGTCTTCGTCGACGGTTGGGAACACCACCAGAAGTGCATGCCGGACGATGCTCGGAAGCGCGCCACGCTGATGCTGCGCGGCGACTATCGTGTCTGGTCAGTCACCTTCGAGGACATCGATGCGGCGCACAAGCTCAAGGGCGGGACCGATCTCGAGAGCCCGTTGAGCGTGCTCATGACTGACTCCGGCCAACAGCTTCCAGCGGATCGGCTCCCGCCGTTCCCTCAGACCGACCTGATGTCGAACGCCATGGGGCTCCTGCTACATCTGCTCGGTCAGCCGCTGCCGGTCGATCAAGATCCATTGGACCGATTGAGAACGACGGGTGCGCATCTGCTGATGCGCAGCGTGCTGCGGCCCAATGAGGTGACCGAGGCGATCAAGGCGTCCAGCGCGGCGGTGTCGAGCGCGCTCCCGGAGTGGCTCAGGCTCGATGCGCAGACAGTGCACCTGCACAGCCCAGGAAAAGGTGCCGTTCAATGGATCGGTCGGGCGGAGCCCAAGTTCCTGACTGGCAAAAGCACCTCAGGCTATCCGTTCGCGGGCGCCTTGGTCCTGGATGACGTGGAGATCGCCGCCGATCTCAAGCTCGGGCGCGCTCAATGGCGCCAGTGGCTGCGTCTGGCCAACCTCCTGCAGGGGGTGCCGGGCGTCGCCCTCCTGACCCGGTCCATGCTCGACACGGGCGAGACCCTCGCGGTCCTCGAGCCACGGACGGAGAGACCGACCGGGGAGAGCGCCGGCTGGACGCAGATCCTCGAGGCCGCCGAATTCCTCGAGCGCCTCGCGCAGGGATTCGGCTATCTGGCCCAGGCCGGAGTACCTGCTCCCGACGGCATCGGCGTGGAGTACGAGGACGGCGACGACTATCGCCTGGCCGAGGCCCTCTGGGAGCGAGCCCGTCTCGTCTTCCTGACCTCCGCCCAGGCGGAGTGCGTCGAGAGTTGGACGGAGGCCGGGTACAAGGTCATGACCGAGGCCGAGAACTGGTGGCTCGACGTCGAGGCCGCACTCAAAGGACAGACACCATGAACGACGACGTCAAGATCATCGTCAGCAACGACGTCATCAAGCGCATGACGGCACTGCCGGCTGCGGTGCAGACGCGGGGGCTTGAGTTCATGCTCAAGTTCCAGACCGACCCGCGCAGTCCGGGCATCAACTACGAGACCATCCAGGGCGCGAAGGACAAGCACTTCCGCTCGGTGCGGATCGATCAGGGCTATCGCGGCATCATCTTCCGGGCGCCCAAGGACAATGTCTTCGTCTGGCTGCATATCGACAAGCACGACGATGCCTATGCCTGGGCCGCCAAGCGCAAGATGAGCGTCAATCCGGTCAATGGCGCGCTGACACTGACCAATATCAGCTTCGTCGAGGAGACGGTTCAGCGCGAGGCGGCTCCAGCACCGGCGCAGCCCGATCCCAGCTTCAACGCCCTGTCGGACCGCGATCTCATGGCGCTCGGCACACCGGAGGAGATGCTCCCCGCGGTCAGGACCATCCGCTCCGAAGGCGACCTGGACGCCATGCGCGAGGAGCTGCCGGTCGAGGCCTACGAAGGGCTCTTTTTGGTGCTCGCGGGCGACGCGGTCTCCAGTATCCTGGCCTCGCGTGAGACCCGGGTCGATCAGGACATCGACACGGAGGATTTCGCCAGCGCCGCCGAGCGTGACGAGAGCCGCTCCCGGTTCTACGTGGTGGAGGGCGAGAACGACCTCCAGGCGATCCTCTCCGCCCCGCTGGAGCAATGGCGGGTGTTTCTGCACCCCACCCAGCGGCGGCTGGCCACACGCAGCCTGAACGGCCCGAGTCGCATCCTCGGTGGGGCGGGGACGGGCAAGACGGTGCTGGCCATGCATCGGGCCAAACATCTGGCCAGCACGCTCATCGAGACGGACAAGAAGCTGCTGTTCACCACCTTCACGACCAACCTGGCGCTGGACATCGAGGACGGGCTGAAGTCGATCTGCTCACCGGAGCAGATGACGCGGATCGACGTCATCAATCTGGATGCCCTGGTGTTCCGCTTGCTCAAGGCGCGGCGCTACGAGCACGAGATCGCCTTCGACTACGAGGCGAAATGCGCGCCGGTCTGGGAGTCCGCCATGGTGGATTTCGACCCCGCGCTGGGCGTCTCGCGTGACTTCGTCCGCGAGGAATTCGAGCAGGTGGTGCTGGCCCAGGGGCTGGCGTCCCGCGACGACTACCGCGAGGCCCCTCGCCGTGGCCGGGGCGCGGTGCTCTCGCGCAAAAAGCGCGACGCCCTCTGGGAGATCTTCGCGAACTATCGGCTGCAGCTGAGCGCCAAGGGGTTGAAGGAGCCGGACGACGCCTATCGGGACGCCTGCGCCATCCTGGCGAACGAAGAACGTCCGCCCTATGCGCACGCCGTTGTGGACGAGACCCAAGACTTCGGTCCCCAGGCATTGAGGTTGATCCGCGCCCTGGTGCCGTCTGGACCGAACGACCTGATGTTCGTCGGCGATGGCCACCAGCGCATCTATGCCAAGAACAAGGCCAGCATGGGCAGTTGCGGCATCGACATCCGGGGACGGTCCAGGAAGCTCTATCTGAACTATCGCACCACGGAGGAGATCCGCCGGGAGGCCGTCTCACTGCTGGAGGCGATCGAGGTCGACGATCTGGATGGCGGCAGCGATGAGATTGCCCGCTACAAGTCCCTCATGCACGGCCCCAAGCCGGAGCGGGTTCAAGGTGCCTCAATGGAATCGATCCGTGATGGCATTCGGGACTTCATCGCCCAGTGTCTGGAAGACAACCACGACACCAAGATCGGCGTGATGGCTCCAACCGTCAAGCTGCGTGACCAGTTGGCCCAGCAGATCCGCGAAGCCGGCTACAAGGTGGCGACCGTCAACCATCGCGAGCGTCTCAGCCGCAAGGATGCCCAGATCTTCGCCATGACCCTGCATCGCGCCAAGGGCCTGGAATTCGACGCCGTGGCAATCGTCGTCAATCGCGACCTGGACGAGCACCTGCGCAAACTGGTCTACGTCGGCATGACCCGCGCCAAGCGGGCGGCACGGCTCTACTGCTGATGCGCTCGGGTTGGTGGCCGCCTGACGCTTGCGGGATCAGGCGCTTTTCGGAGCTTTATCAGGGGCTAGCGGGAAGAGCGTCAAGGCTGCACCGCGTTGTCCCCTGTGCTCCACCTAAAGTGGATCCCATGCCCAGGACAGTTTTCCCTCGAATTTAAGCGATCGCGCCCGCGTTCGTCGCAGCGGTTTGGCGTTGCCTCAGCTGCGGCGAAGCTGTCGCTCAAGACGGCATCCGATCCGCGAGATAGGTAGGTGGTGCTGCCGGTGCCAGAACCAGATCTCGTCGCCATTGGCGAGGAAGATGAAGGGGGCCACGCCGTGCTCCGCGCGGATGTCGTCGGCGTAGTCGGATGCCTGGCGCTCACCCTCCAGTGGATCGCGAGTGGAGCGTTTGGCTTCAATGATCGCGATTGGTCGGCCGAAAGGATCGATCAGGACAGAGTCGACGAGCGCGTAGGTGTCTCCGGCCCCTCCTGTTGGCTCGCCGACCTTTGACGTGGCCCGGACACAGAATTCTTCGATCATGCGACGACTCTCAGCGGTCCAGCCAGAGCGAGCCAGCTGATGGTCGATCTTCTCCTTCCTCGTCCTGCGCTCCGGCTTCATGAGATCACAGCGGCAGTATTCGAACCCGGCTCCGACTGGATCAGGGGCTCGGCGATCTATTCAGGCAGCACCTTGGAACCCCGGAGCTGTACCAAACTCGGCCCGCTGGCATGAGTCAGCGCGAGCATGGTCGAAAAGTCGAGGTCGTGGCTGAAGACGACGTCGCCGTTGGCGGCCGCCCAGCCCATGATCACGCGGTCAGACGCAGATGGGTCTCCGACCTGCGTCCAGTGGACGGTGTCGAATCCTGCTTCGGTCAGAACAGGAACCCACTCCGGCGAGAGATTGACATCGATGACCCGCCGTAGAGTCATGCCGCTGTGAGATGCTCTTCGCGCTCTTCCAGACGCCACGAGGCATAGGCTAGCGCGGCATCCAGGTCCTCGGGTTCGAGATAGGGGTAAGCGGCAAGGATGTGCTCCCGGCTGACGCCCTCGGCCATGAGTCCGAGCACGGTTCCGACCGTGACCCGCAGACCTCGGATGCAGGGCTTGCCGCCCATTTGAGCCGGATCCAAGGTGATTCGGTCGATGTCCATGGCTACCCTCAACGTTTGGCTCGCGAAGATCTTAGAAGCTGTCTGGAAACTCCTAGGGAGGCTTCGCCTCAGACCGACGAGTCATGTCATGCCATCGGGATCGGAATCGCTATCGTCGGTTCGATCCCGATCCCGATCCCGATCCCGATCCCGATCCCGATGGCCTTGGATGGTCGGACGCTGCATCTAAATTTGACTCATCTGCGAGCATTTTGCGCCCTCAAGGATCCTAGGGACCTCTACGATGATTTCCAGACAGCCTCTTAGAGCGGACAGGATAGCGGTCGGACTGTTCGATGTCGTCAAGGACTGGAGCCGTAGCAGAATGACTATCCGGCTCTACTGGTCGGCAGCAAGTTAGGGGGCAGAGCCTATCCCTCCGAATGGATGATGGGCTGGCGGATACCGTCCTTCCTCATGGCAGCCGCCTCATGGATGGCCGGGATGTCGATGCGCTGCTTGGCGAGTTCCTGGTCGATGTGCCTGAACTCAGTGCGCGGACTTTGCCCATCCGAGCCCTGTCTATTGGGGGCGGGTCATGTCCGGAATGCGTCTAGCGTCGTGAGCGGGGCTTTTGGAAAGTTTTCCGAAAGCCCCGGGGATGAGGCGCCGGGCTCCGCATTCATTCTGGTTGGCTTGGGAGAGCGGCCTCCGGGATCAGGTCGAGCCGCTCGATCTCCGGTAGCGGCCGTTGCTCGAATGCCGCCTCGAATGCGGCGAGGCGCTTGTGGATGGACTGCAGCTCGACGATTGTCGTCCAAGAGTTCACCAGATATTGGAAGGACGACGACACCTGACCGAAGGCGGTGAGGATCTGCTGCAGGATGCCGAAGGTGACCTTGCCTGCGGCGATCGTCGGCACCAGGATGAGATAGACGAAGATGTTGTCGGCCTGCAGGTAGGTATAGCGGGCGATGTTGAAGTAGAAGTAGTGGAAATAGAGCCGGAAGTAGTTCTTGCGGACGTTGGTGAAGAGCAGGCGCAGCGTCGGCGGCTGTGCTCGGCTCGCATCGTCCTCGCCGTAGACCAGCTCTTTTCGATAGGCGGCCTCGACGCGCTGATTGCGGAAATAGAGTCCTGGCAGTTTGATCCCCGCCAGGGCCAGCAGGCCGGTTCCGAAGATCGACCAGAATAGCGCAGCCGTGAAGAGGGGAGCTGGAATCGCGCCGACGATCGGAATCTCGCTCACATAAGACGAGAGGGCGAAGAGCACCGGCAGGAAGGCGAAGAGCGTCATCACGGAGTCGACGATCTTGACCCCGAGCGTCTCGACGATATCGGCGAAGCGCATGGTGTCCTCTTGGATTCGCTGTGCCGCGCCTTCGATGCTGCGGACCTCGTCCCAGCGCGCGACATAGTAGTCGTTCATCGCCGTGCGCCAGCGGAAGACATAGTGGCTGACGAAGAAGCTGGTGGCCACCACGACCAGGATGGCGACGAAGGCGATCGCGGCGAAATCGACCAGCAGCGAAAAGAGTTGGTCCGTCGTCACGCTCGACGAGCCGGAGAGTGCATTCTGCACCGCATCGAAGAAGGGGCGGCGCCACTCGTTGATCGCCACCGAGACCTGAACCGAGAAGTAGGTCGAAAAGATAATGAGCGAGGTGCCAAGGATCGACCACCAGCGCCAGGGGTCTGATCCGCGCCTGAGCCAGAAGGCGGCAAAGAGTGCGGTGACCAGCGCATAGTAGAGGTAGAACCAGACGAAGTCGGGCGTCACAAAGTAGCCGATGCCGATCACTGGCGCGGCATCCGGCGCGGGGATCTGAAAACCCATTGCCGCTCCGAGCGAGTCGCCTAACCAGTACCAGACGAGAATACTGATGGCAGCCCAGCCGAGTGCGGTCGTGAAGAAGAGGCGGGGTTGCGGAAAGAAAGAACGGAACAAAGCCTAGCTCCTAGGGTGCAACGAAACGGCGCATAGAGTGAACCGGACGCACCTGGACCGCAATCCCTCCGGAGCCCTTGCCATCACAGGACTTCTCTCGCCTTGTCGCCTGCTCAGCATAAACTATGCCGCAGCGAGAATGCCGGTTTGATTCGCGCCGGGATTGGCGTGATCATCGGGCCGCCCAGTGGGTTGATCAGGCACCGCGCATCCTTCAGGCAAAGTGACGTGGGGGCGGGCGGCCCCCCCCCCCCGCCCCCCCGGGGCGGCGGGGGGCCCCCCCCCCCCCCCCCCCCGGGGGGGCGGGCAGGTGAACACCCCCCCGGCCGTTGTGCGGGGGGGGGG
>NZ_JAAIJR010000140.1 GCF_010915725.1 Thiorhodococcus mannitoliphagus | reverse complement strand
AGGAGCCGGATGCGGTAGTCCCGCACGTCCGGATCTGTGGGAGCCGCGGGTGCGTAAGCACCCGTGGCCACCCGGTGCCAAGGCTCACCGTCATGATAGGAGAGCGGCGCCAATGCCTAGCAAGATCAGCGTCTTACCTCCGGTTCTCGGCAGGCGGTCCGCTCGGTGGCCGGAGTTATGAGCAGGGCCCCGCCCGACGAAGGCCCGCCATCATTGCTTTCGGCAGCGCCTGACGCCGATCTCATGAGCGGCGGAAGCCAAAAGCTAGGAAAGTGTCCATCAATTGTTTCCCGATGCGAGCGATGCCGCCCGAAATCCCCCCTAGCCCCCCTTTGCGAAAGGGGGGAAGTTGTTGATGGACGCTTTCTAGGGTCGCGAACCGTCAGAAACGGATCCCGCGTTCACGGCAATGGAACATGCAGAAATCCGCCGATCTCTCGATTCACCCACCCTGCCTCCGTCACCGGCAGCGAATGTCCCCCGTCCACCACAACCTCCAACCGCGCACCTGGAATCAACCCCGCCATCGCCTCCGCATGCTCCAACCGGATCACATCCCGCCCGCCGACGATGAGCAGCACCGGACAGCGAATCCCGGTGAGGTCCGTAGGCGTTAGATTCGGCCCGCTCAGCCACATGCGCTTGATACGACCCTCCAGTGCCTGGGTCTTTGGACCGGCCTCGGTCCACCAACGATTGATCCAATAGGTGAAGGCATTGGCTGGGCGTCCGGCATCGGCCCGAGCCTCGGCGGTCAAACCTGAAGGGTCATAGTTGGCGCTGATGGCGAGGACGCGATTGATCCGCTCGGGGTGGAGATGGGCAAGGACCAGCGCGGTGTTGCCGCCATCGCTCCAGCCGATGATGTCCGCCTTGCGCAGATGCAGCGCAGCCATGACGGCCATGACATCGGCCGCATGGCGTTCGTAGCTCAGCTCGCCGTCACCGAGGTCGGAGCGCCCGTGGCCGCGGCTGTCGATGAGGACGACCTCGCGACCGGATGAGACGAGCCAGGGGAGCTGGGAGAACCAGCTGAGGCGATGGCTCAGTCCGCCATGCAGCAGGAGGATGGCGGGGCCTTGACCGGGGTAGCGCTGGTAGTGGATCGCGGCGCCGTCGGTGTAGATGCTGCCGGTTTGGGGATGCGGGTCGGCGGTGTAGCGCCACCAGAGATAGCCGGCAAAGTTGCCGGAGATCGGCATGAGCAACAGCAACCCGACCACCAGTAACCCGGTCAGGACGGCGACGCTGCTGACCACCCGGCGCCCCTTGAGACCCATCCCGCCTCAGCCCCCTGCCCGCTTGCCGGCTGCCCGATGGCCCCTTTGGCCTCGCGTGATGAGGGCGGTCACGTCCATCAGCACGACCGGCAGCGACCGCCCTCGCGGGTAGGCCAGGTACATGCCGCGCCACTGCGGGTTGAACTTTTCCTTGTACTGGCGCAGCCCCTTGTAGTTGTAGAAGCGGTTGCCCAGCTCGTAGCCGAGCTTGAGCATGCGCTCGTCGCGCGGCGACCAGGGCGAGCGGCCGACGCCACTGAGCGGCGCCATGCCCAGGTCGAACCAGGCATAGCCGGCCTCCTGGGCGTGGAGGATGAGGTTGCTGAAGAGGACGTCCATGGTGCCGTGCGGGGTGTCCGGGATATGTCGCATGAGGTCGATGCCAGTCTCGTCGCGGTGTCCGAAGTCCTGGGCAAGGCTGGCGAAGGCGATCAGCCGCCCGGACTGCCGGACCACGGCGATCGCCCCCCATTCCAGGAAGTCGCGCCTGAAGCTGCCGAGCGAGAAGCCGAGTTCCGCCATGCGCTTCTCGGCGAGCCAGGCATCCGAGATGGCCTTGAGTTCCGCCCAGACGCCCTCTTCCAGCGGCGGGGTCAGCACCTCGAAGGTCATCTCGGTGCGCTTCGCGCGGTTGAGCACGGTCCGCAGGTTTTCGGCCTTCTTACCCTTGAGCGTGAAGTCCGGGAGAGAGACCCGTGCGGTCTCGCCGAGCTTGAGCAGGCGGAAGCCCGCCTCATGGTAGTGGTGCAGGTTGGCTTCCTCGACCTGATAGAAGACAGGCGTCAGGTCGTAGGCGTCCGCGAAGGTGCGAAAGCCGTGGAGGGCTTCCTGCAGATCGGCCTCGGCGCAGGCGGGATCACCCAACGCAATGAGATGCCCGCGGCGGATGCCGTATTGGATCAACGCCCGACCCGACGGGGAGTAGAAGAGGTACTTATCCCCCAGCATGGTCAGATAGGAATAGGTGGTGCGGCCGACCCGGGTGTAGAAGTCCGCGGCACGCTGCAGCGCCGTCTGGTCGGGCAGATCGACCGCCGGCGCCGGCATGGAGTACCAGGTCCAGGCCAGCCAGGCGAGGAAGGTCACCGTCATCCCGAGCAAGGCGCGGGCATAGCGGGCGGAGTGCAGATGGTGGCCGATCTGGTCGAGATGGCTGAGCAGGGTGCTGGAGCCGTAGAGGAGGCTGCCGAGCCCAGCCGCCGCCAAGAGCGTCAGGGCGATGCCGCCGAGCCAGCGCAGATTGCGGGCGCTCGCCAGGGCATAGCCGCGGCGATCAAAGCTCGCGCGATTGGCCCGCAGCAGGGCCGAGAGCATCAGCAAGAGGGCCGCAACCTCGATGTCGATGCCCTTCAGCAGGCTCAGGATAGCGCCGCTCAGAAGCAGAACCTGGGTGCTGTGATAGGCCCCGCGCATCCCGGCACCGATCCCGCGCGAGAGACCCAGCAAGAGCGTCCCGACGATCACGCTCGACAGATGAAAGCCCTCACGCGCCAGCAGCGGCATGTAGCGGTCCAGCACCTCCAAGCGCTCCGCCACGCCGGGAAAGGCCGCCGACAGCAGCAGAACGACCCCGGCCGCGAAGGTGGCGTAGGCGAGGATCTGGGTGCTCAGGTGCCCCAGGAGCTGGAGCGGAATGCGGCCGACCCGCAGCACCGGATTGGTCTTGAAACCCTCGACCAGCTCCTCGATGCGGCCACCGTCCGGCAGCAGCCGGGTTCCCGGCAGGAGCTGGGCGGCGAACAGAAAGGGGACGAAGTAATAGGCGACGCGGAACAGCAGCAGCCCGGCGACCAGGGCGGCCGGATCCGCGCCGGTGCGGCCCAGGATGAGCAGCATGGCCCCTTCGAAGACGCCCAGAGCGCCGGGGACCAGGCTGACCAGACCCAGGGTCATGGCAAGGGCAAAGGCCATCAGCAGCGTCGTCAGCGGGAGGGTGGCGCCGGCCGCGCTCAAGCACAGCCAGAGGAGCCCGCCGACCGCGACCCAGTCCAGGGTCGAGACCAGCACCAGACTGACCCGCTGCGCCGCGCCCAATGTCGGCGTGTCCGCCAACCAGCGCCGGTGCAGCGGACCGCGCCCGGCGATGAGCACGAACAACGGCCAATAGAGACTGACCGCACCCAGCACGGCCAGGGCCAGCGGCGCCGGCACCGCGGTCCACTGCAACATCTCGCGGTGGACCGCCAGCAGCGTGGTCGCCAGCACCGAGAGCCCCAGCGGCATGCTGAGCACCACCAAGGCCGCGCTGCCGACCGCTTTGGGCGGCGCGACACCCGCCTTGGTCAGGCCCAGATAGCGCACGCCGGAGCCCGTCATGCCCGAGAAACCCACGACGTTGTTCAGGGCGCTCGCGACCCAGGCGGTACGCGCCAGATCCTTCACCCTGATCTCCAACGCCAGCCAGCGTCTCAACAGCAGGTCATAGAGGGTGTTGAGGGAGGCTGTGGCCAAGCCGGCCAGCAGCAGGGCGACGGTGACGCCCAGACTGATCGCCTGGAAGGAGCGGTGCACCTCGGCCAGGTCGAGATGGCGAAGCTCCCGCCAGCCGACCACCCCCACGGCCGCCAGCGCCACGATCGGCAGCACCCAGTGGAGGATGGCGCCGACGGCCTTCAGCCAGCTGCGCTCGGCGGCGTCGTCGGCCGCGTCCGAATCCGAGATCGCAGAGAGGTCGTCGATCCGCGCGTCCGCGCGGACGGCGCAACCGGATCCCTGAATGTTCTCTTGGCTCATCGTCATGTCCTGCCTTGACTACTGATGCCGCCCGACCCTGGCGTCGGCGGTGCGGGCCGAATGAGATGCACATCGCGCTGCGGAAAGGGAATCTCGATGCCGGCCTCACGGAAGGCCGCGTCGATGGCGAAATTGAGGTCGCTCAACACCGTCAGGCGCTTGCCGATGTCACGGACGAAGACGCGCAGTTCAAAGTCCAGCGCACTGTCTCCGAAGGCAAGGAAGAGCACATAGGGATCCTGAACGATTCTGCTCCCCTGAACCACCTGGGGATGCTCGCCGGCAACCCGCAGCAGCGTCTCTCGGACACGCTGCAGGTCCGAACCATAGGCGACGCCGACCGGCACGCGCAGTCGCCCGAAGCGGTCGCGCAGCATCCAGTTGGTCACGCTGTTGGAGATGAGATCCGAGTTGGGCAGGATGACATCGGCGCGGTCGAAGGTCTGGATCTGGGTCGAGCGGATGCTGATGCGCCGCACATAGCCCTCGATTTCCTTGACGATGATCCAGTCGCCGGTGCGGATGGGGCGCTCGAACAGCAGGATGAGCCCAGAGACGAAGTTGTTGACGATGTTCTGCAGCCCAAACCCGATGCCGACCGAGAGCGCCCCGGCAATGATCGCCAGCTTCTGAAGCTCGAACCCAGCGATGGAGAGCGCCGCCAGCCCGGCCGCGATCATGAGCCCGTAGCCGGTCATCGCCACGGCCGTCTCGCGCGCGCTCGGCTCCAGGCGAGCCGTCGCCAGCCGCCGATCGAGCTGCTTGCGGATCCAGGAAACCAGCGACAGCAACACCCCGAGGGTCAGAATGGCGATCAGGACCCGCGCCGGCTGGATGCGGACTTGGCCGAGGCTGAACCCCTCCCCTGCCCACTGCAGCAGAGTGGACTGAGCGCTGTCCGGCAGACCCCAAACATCCAGCACGGCCAGCGCCAGCGCCAACCAGATCAGCAGACGGAAGAGGATGCGCAGCCAGAAGAGGCCCGGAATGAAGTCCTCCGGCCCCACGCCGAGGCGCACGCGCAAACGCCGCTGCCAGGCGTGGCGCCCCTCGTCGAGACTGTCGATGAAGTCGTCGCCCAGCGTCGACACCAGCCAGGCGAGCAGCAGACACACCAGGGTCAGCACCACGCCCTGACCGACGAAGACCGAGAGATTGCGGTAGCCGAGCCATTCGGCACCCAGGGCGCCGAGCAGCGCGAGCCCGAGGCCGAGCCGGACGACGCCGACGCCGCCCTTGCCGCGCAGGCGCCGAATGAGCCAAACCGCCCATACGAGATTGGCGATGAAGAGCGTGCCCCAGATCGATCGGGTGACCAAGAGCAGATCAGGGCTCGCGGATTCCGCAATCGGCGTGGTCAGCAGCAGCGCACCGATGAGCGAGATCAGCGCGAGCCAGCGCAGAGTGCGGGCAAAGCCTTTGGAGAGATCGATCGGCACACGCAGGTAGCGGCTCGCCGGGCGCGGCGGATTGAAGGCGGCGCGGATGGCGACCAAGGCAAACTGGTAGCCCAGCAGGACGAAGGCCACATCGGCGAGCAGCGGCCAGCCCTCAGGGGCCCGGCCGCGTATCAGCCAGTCGAGCGACCAGAGCGCCCCGATGGCGAGTCCTGGCAGATAGCGGCCCAGGCTTAGGCGGATACCCTGCGCCACCGCGCCGAAGAGATCGCGCTCGGGATCGACCGGGGCCAGCTGGCGCATCCGGCGGCGCGGGAGTAGCCCCAACACCAATCCAATGAGCGCCAGTGCGCCGAGCCAGGACAGTGCTGCATGATCCCCCGCGCCGAGTCGGTCGCGCAGCCTGCCGAGATCCAGCAGTGAGTCGGGCGTGGGCGGACTTGCGATCCAACCCTGAATCAAGCTAGGCGTGGTCACCCCCCGGGTGAGCAGACGGCTGGTGAGTTGCGCCTGCTGACGCGCCGCCAGGGTTTGGAGCGTCTCGCTGCTCTTGACTTGCAGCAATCGGCAATCGGCCAGCAGCGCGGTCGCCTGGGTCTGCTGACGCTCCAAATCCGCCCGCGCCTGCCGCACCTGCGCGGAGGCTCCCGCGGCCTTCGGCCCCAAGGCATTGAGCTGCTGGGCGATCGCGTCGGTCTGCGCCTGCTGCGCACTGATACAGTCCTGCGCCTGGGCCTGATCGGTGGAGACCTCGTCGGTTAGCGCCGCAAACCGAGCCTCGGGGACCAAGCCCTGCTGAAGCCTTGCGTCGACCCGGTGCAGACCCGTTAGCCTGGCCTGAACACCGGCGGCGTCGAACGCGGCTTGATCTGCCCAGGCCGGACAGACCGCCGCAAGCAAGAGCAACAGCCCCAGGACGCACGTGCCAGGCCGATGGATCTGCCGGCGGAAGGCATCCGCCTTGCATGTGGATAGAGCACCCAGCGTGCGCATCGCACCACCGGCCCTCTCAGCGCGTCAGCAGTCGATTCGCCCGACCGAGCATGGCCTGGGCACGCGCGGAGCGTGGCTCAAAGGCCCACTTGAGCGCGAGCCCGGAGCCGAAGGCCAGCAGGATGATGACCGCGACCAGGGCGGCGAAGACGTTGTCGTCAATGACGCCGAGCGAGCGCCCGACGCCGACGAAGATGAGCGCGACCTCACCGCGCGGCAGCATCCCGAGCGCGACCGTGGCGCGGTCGACCTCGGGTCCGGCCAGGAGTGCGGCCGGCAGTTTGCCGAGCACCGCCGCCAGCAGCAGCGCGAGCGTCAGCAGCAGGGTATGCCACTGCAGGAAGACCGCCAGGTTGACCTGCATGCCGATCAGCAGGAAGAAGATGGGCGTGAAGACCGCGATCAGCGGCACCAGCATCTCCTTGGTCTTGTCGCGCAGCGCCTCGTCCGAGAGGATGAGCCCAGCCGCGAAGCCGCCGACGGTGCCGCTCAGTCCCAGCGAGCTGCACAGCCAACCGAGCAGGAAGGCGAAAGCGAGCGGCGCGAGAAAGCGGTTCTCGGCGGGATCGATGCGATTGAGCTGGCGGGCGAAGGGTCGGCCCAACTGGTCCCCGAAGAGCACGATGGCGCCGAGGAAGGCCCCGCTGGAGGCCAGCAGCCAGGCGACGGCGGGCAGGTCGAAATGGCCCTTGACGACCAGCTCGATGGCGAGCGCGAGCAGCACCAGCCCGAGCAGGTCATTGAGCACGCAGGCACCGAGGATCATCTGCCCCTCGGCGGTGTCGGCCTTACCGATGTCATCGAGCATGCGCGTGGCGACCCCGATGCTGGTCGCGCTCAGGGTGGCGGCGATGAAGAAGCGCCCGGAGCCACTAAGGCCGACCGGCAGCAGCCAGATCACCAGGAAGGCGATCAACAGGGTGCCGAGTGCGCCGGCCACCGCCACCCGTGCGGCATCCGCCCCGACACCGCGCAGCTGCCGCACACCCGTCTTGAGCCCGACGTGGAAGAGCAGCAGGATGATGCCCAGGCTGGAGAAGAGCCAGAGGCTCAGGCCGGTGTTCACGTTGGCCAGGGCGTTGTCTCCGCTGAGCAGGCGCAGCACCTCGTGCCCGCGACCGCCGGGGGCCAGTTCACCGGCGCCGAAGACCTGCGCCGCCGCCTGCGCGACGGAGACGCCGCCCTGCCAGACCTGCTCGAACACCGGACTGGCCGCGCCGTAGCTCATCACGAAGGTAAAAAAGGGCAGACCGACCCAGTAGCCCAGGTTGCCGACCAGGACGCCGATCAGCAGCTCGCCGAGCACGGCCGGCTGTCGGTAGCGGTCGGTGAGCCAGCGGGCGACCAGGACCATGGTCAGTAAGAGCGCCAGCTCGAGCATGATGCTGGAAAAGGGATGCAGGACCATCGGTTGTGTCAAGGATGGAGGCATGACGCTTACCCTTCGGTTGGGGAACAATGGCCAGCCACTGGGCGTGGGCACCCATGCCGCTTGCGAGCCTGGCCGCTGATGTGTCATCAGCACGGATTGGGCCAACGCGCGCATGGCCTGGAGCGGGCGCAGGCCGACGCCGTGCCGCAGACTTTGCTGATAGCAACCAACGGGGGTTGGTGGATATGGACCAGGCGAGACATCAGGGACGGACTGGATTGTCGAGGCTGATGGGGCATCACGCATGGCTGCTCACCGCCATCATCCTGAGTTGGGCCGGACCGGGTTTCGCCGGGCCGGCCTATGGGCCCGTGCGCTCCGGCGAGTCGCTGTGGGAGATCGCGGGGCGCATCGAGACCGACACCCTGGTCAGCCGCGACCAGATCATGCTCGCGCTGCTGCGCGCCAATCCCACGGCCTTCGCGACACCCTGCAACGTCAACGGCGCTCTGAGGCTGGGCGCCCTGCTGCTGATCCCGGATGCGGATCAGATGGCTGCCCTGGATGCGGAGCGCGCACGCGCGGAGGTCGCGAAGCAGAACCGAACATGGCGTGAGCATCAGGCGCGGGGCAGCGGGCTGACCTGTCCTGCCGGCGCCCCGGGCGTGCTATGCCGGCTGAAGATTACGCGGATGCGTATGGGTTAGCGCGAGGCTTGGTAACCGCGGATTTGATTTCGGAGGCATCCGCCTTGGAGCGCGAAGTCGCCTTGGTGGCGTTGCTCGCACAGGGTTTTGACCTTGCGCTCTACGCCTGCCGGAAGATCGGTTGGCGCGTGCATGGATTCCCATCCGCGCTGGGCGTTGCGCATGCATCCGCCGCGCAGTGCGTAGTCGTCGGGATGCCGCTCGGCGCAATGCCTTCAGGCGATGTCCTCGGCGCTCGCCCATCCCTGACTCGCAGGAGTGCGTGTCGGCCTGCTACTAACGCTTGGCCGGGGTGACCCGCCTGAGCATTCCGGGCTTGAGTAGTCGTGCCAGCGCCCATCTTGGCCTTTGCATTTCGCAGCTTGCGCGCCAGTTGTCACGAGCACGAGCGTAGCGACGGCGACGGCGACGGCGACGATTGCGATGCGCATTAGATATCCCTCCACATGCCGATCACTTTTCCGAGGATGTGAAACTCATCCTCTATGATAGGGTATTGCTGATTGTGTGGAAAAGGGGACGGATTTATTTAGGCCGCCAAACTCGATCTCTACTCGGTCGGCGCCCAGAGGCCATCCAATCTGATCGTCACCGCCTCGAAAGGCGCGACCGACACCAGCCCGCGTAGGGCGGAACGCGATAGCGGTTCCGCCATTTTGCTCGGTATCGTGATGGCGGATCGCCCTATCGGGCATCCGCCCTACGAGGCTGAGCAACGGGGCCTAGAGTTCACTGCCGCATAGGCAGCTCAGAAAAACGAGGAACCAGAACCACCGGCAGCAGTAGTGGAAAAGGGAACGGATTTATTTAGGCCGCCAAACTCGATCTCTACTCGGTCGGCGCCCAGAGGCCATCCAGTCTGATCGTCACCGCCTCGAAAGGCGCGACCGACACCAGTGCTGCGCCAGCGAAGCGTCCGATCTCCCGCCAGGCACCGTCTTCCAAGGCGTAGGCTTCCAGGATGTGCACGACTGGATCGAGCAGCCAGGCATAGGGAACCCCGTACTGCGCGTAGATCGGCATCTTGAGCTTGCGGTCTTTGCTCTCGGTCGAGGGGGACAGAATTTCGCACACCCAGTCCGGAACCATGGTGAAGCGATGGTCGCGCGGAAATCTGGGCAACCGCTCCTTGCGCCATCCGGCCAGGTCTGGAACATCCACTTCGGTGTTGCGCAGGAGGTGCAGTTCGGGTTCCTGAAGGATCCACCATCCGCCGGGCCCCCCGCGCCCGCGCTCGAACGGGCCGAGCAGTTCATAGCCCAATTCAGACGCGGCGAAGACATGCGGGCCACTCGGGCGCGGCTGGGTGTAGAGCTGACCGTTGAGGATTTCCCCGATCAGTCCTTCCGGCAGGGCTTCAAGCTGTTCGTAGAGACTGGGGCGGGTCTTCTGATGCGCGTGCATGGCTCGGGCTCTCATAGCGGTCAATCTTGTGAAGCATACCCCGCAGAGAAACCCTGTAAAGGCAGACGTTTGCGGCAGACAATCGAGGTCTGGCGTCACTTGGGCCGACCCTGGAATGCCCAACGGCACAGGCCGCGTTGGGCATCCTTCCGCGGCCCAACCGACGACATCCGCCCCCTGCCCAAGCGGAAACAGCGACGCACTCGCGCAGCTCAGTATCCGCATCCACGCGACTATAGGTCATAGTGCACCCCGATCTCGATCAACCGCTCTGGCGGAGCCCCGAGCAGGAAGGCGGGACTGGGGGTGTTGCGCTGCATGAAGGCATAGAGCCTGGCGCGCCAGCGGGTCGCGGCACCAATGTTGGCGATGCCGACACGGGCGCGGCTCAGGAAGAGGCTCGGATGCTCGGTGGACGGCGGATAGGCGCTCTGTGACAGCAGGTCGAGGATGGTCTCGAAGCGTGGCCGTTCCATGTAGCCCATGCGCAGCACGGCGGTGAAGAAACCGGAACCGAGGCGCTCCACCGTCAGCTTGTCCTCCAACCGCACGCGCGGGGCGTCCTCGATCTCGACCTGCAGGACATAGGTCTCGCGATGCAGCACCTGGTTGTGGCGAAAGTTGTACAGCAGGCTTTGGGGGACGTGGCGCGCGGTCCGCGTGAGGAAGATGGCGCTTGCGGGCGAACGGGCCGCCGATTGGACCGCCTCGCTCGCGACGAAGTCGGTCAGCAGCGGTGCCGCCCGCTGTTGCCCCTGCCGCAGGCGGTTCTGCCCCCAGTGCCAGGTGAGCATGATCAGCAGCATGAAGGCGCTGATGACGACGATGACCAGGGCGCCGGAGAACAGCTTGGTCGACAGCGCCACCAGAAAGGCCAGGTCGACACCTAGGAAGAGGATGCCCAGGCTGAGGATCACCAGCCAACCGCGTCGTTTGACCTTGCGTTCGAAGCCCAGGAAGAGCACGGAGGTGATGAGGGTGACGACGCCGATCGCGAGCCCGTAGGCATTCGCCAGCGCATCCGCGGAGCGGAAGCCGAGCACGAGCATGAGGGTGCCGGTCATCAGCAGCCAGTTGATGGAGCCGATGTAGATCTGGCCCGCCTGGCTCGCCGAGGTATGGCTGACCCGCAACTGCGGGTAGTACTCCAGCTCGCTGAGCTGCCGGAAAAGCGAGAAGAGCCCGCTGATGATCGCTTGAGAGGCGATGACGGTCGCCAGGGTCGCGACGCCGATCAGGCCGATCAGCCAGTGCCCGGACACCATGCCGAAGAAGCTGTTGCCGGGGTGCTCGGGCGCGCTCAACAGCAGGGCGCCCTGCCCCAGATAGTTCAGCATCAGCGCCGGCCAGACTAGAAACAGCCAGCTCAGCTGAATCGGCCGTCGGCCGAAGTGGCCCAGGTCCGCGTAGAGCGCCTCCGAGCCCGTGACCACCAGAAAGACGATGCCGAGCGTCAGAAAACCGGTCCAGCCGTTGTCTTGAAAGAACCAGAAGGCGTAACGCGGGTCCAGCGCGGCCAGAACGCCGGGGACCTTGAGGATCCAGTAGACCCCCGTCCCGCCGAGGATGAGAAACCAGGCGAGCATCACGGGGCCAAAGAGCTTGCCGACCTGTGCCGTGCCGCGATGCTGGATGGCGAACAAGGCGATCAGCACCAGCACCGTCAGCTCCGGCACCACATCGGCCAGATCCGGGGCGACCAGTTCCAGCCCCTGCACCGCGCTCAACACCGAGATGGCCGGGGTCAGGAGCCCATCGCCGATCAGCATGGCGCTGGCGACCACCCCCAACAGCAGCGCCAGCGAGCGCGCCCGCCGGCGGCTGCGACGGCGCAGCAGGGTGGCGAGTGCGATCACGCCGCCGTCCCCATCGTTGTCCGCAGACAGGACGAAGAGCATGTACTTGACGCCGACGACCAGCACCAGGGACCAGAAGATCAGCGAGAGGGCGCCGAAGACGTTGACCACCTCGACCGGCAGTCCCGCCCGGCCGAAGAGGATGTTCATGGTGTAGATGGGACTGGTGCCGATGTCGCCAAAGACCACCCCGAGGGTGGCGATGAGCAGAGATGCCCCGGCCGCCCGGCGATTGGGATCCTGAACTGACATTGGGCATCCCCCAGTGGCTTAGGAAGCGCCCATCAACTGTTTCCCGATGTGAGCGATCCCGTCCGAAATCCCCCCTGGCCCCCCTTTGCGAAAGCGGGGAAGTTGTTGATGGTCACTTTCTTAGTGCCTTCGCAACGACCAGCCAATGGCGGTCAGTGCC
This sequence comes from Thiorhodococcus mannitoliphagus, assembly GCF_010915725.1. Taxonomy (GTDB): domain Bacteria; phylum Pseudomonadota; class Gammaproteobacteria; order Chromatiales; family Chromatiaceae; genus Thiorhodococcus; species Thiorhodococcus mannitoliphagus. Next base: position 1,530 of record NZ_JAAIJR010000140.1, on the reverse strand, counting down.
GCGCCATCGAACAGCAGACTGGTGCCCACGAAGATGCCGAGGACGACCAGCGACGAGGCCGGCCAGCTGAAGGTGAAGAAAACGACCAGCAACAAATCGACGACACCGCTAGCGATCATCCAGCCCCAGCCGCGTGCCGGACGCAGCTCATAGGCGAGCGCGAAGCTGCCGAAGGCGTCCAACAGCAGATAGAAGCTCAGCAGTAGCGCGAGGGCCTCGGCGCCGGCCACCGGCCTGGAAATCATCAAGACGCCGGCGGCGATGAGCGCCAGCGGTTTCAGCCAGCGCAGCAGCCCTCCGCCATGCTTGGCGGTATGCCACAGCCAGAAACCGCCGCCGATGAAGAGCATCAAGCTGATCACATCGACCGTGGTGATGGCCATGGCGGGCGGCAGTGCGATGCCGACCGCGCCGAGCATCATCAGTAGAAGACCGATCCAGAAGCTATGTGATCCGAAGCCATTCACCTCCTGCTCGATCAGGGCAGCCGGATCCAGGGTGATCTTGTTGTCAGGGACTTGCATCGTGATTCCTCCTGCATCGAGTGTTTCGACAATGAGGTACTCAAGATTCGCGCCATGATCCACTGGGCAGCCCCGACCGGACTCGAGCATCAACAGGCCGGCCGCCCGGCGCGTTGCGCGGTCGTTCGCGCCACTGTCCAAGCGCGCTGACCAGAGGGAGCGATCTGGTGAATTTGCACCAAGGAGACTGTGTCTCAGCGACCAGAAACCGCCTCTGAAAGACTCCGCTCCTACCGCTCCCGCCGAGCCAACCCGCTTCCGGTGCGGCCTCACCGAGCTTGGCAAACAAGATGCAGTGCAAGGGTCAGAGCGCCAGGCAAGCAGCAAGCGAACCGCTGGCATCGTCTCGGACGCTCTAAATCGTGGCGGTTCGACTCCAGGGCACTCGCCGTTCGGCACCTTGGCGTCCGAGCTAAGCCTTCTCCCGATACGTACTTGGAGATCAAGCGCATGTCGAACCAACTCATGAATCTAGGCAATTTCCATGTGGACAAGCTCATCCATTCAGACAAGGTCAGGCAGCTGGGCACTGTGATCACCGAAGGCGTCGACAACATCGGCCGCGTCATCACCGAAGGCGTCGACCACATGGTTCCGCATCCCAAGACCTATGTCGGCAAATTCACGCTGGCAACCCTGCCTTACATCATGCTCTACAGCATCTCGGTCGTCCTCATTGCCATGACCGACCACAATCCAGCCTCGGCGCAAGGGGCCTGGGATTTCTTCATTCCCCTGGTGGCGCTCGTCTCCACCTTCAGCGGCTGGGCCCGCCACGCCGGCGACATCTGGCAGACACGGGCTCGCTACCTCTTGAAGCAGATCGCGCACTGGGGCGCCCTGCTCATCGTCATCCACCTGCTGTTCCAGTCGGATGTGCAGCACTTCCTCAGGGCCGAGACCGACGGCTTCGTCATCGTCTACATCTTAGGCGATTTACGCGAAAGAACTTACCCGCAGTTTGGTCGGATGAGGATATCCCATTTGGGCAAAGTGGAACTGCGCT
>NZ_JAAIJR010000013.1 GCF_010915725.1 Thiorhodococcus mannitoliphagus | reverse complement strand
GGCGTTTGTCTGTTGATCTCCAGCGCCGGGCTACATCCCCCGCGACCGCTCGACGCTGCGGCCAGCGGGAATTGCTGTACTGGAAACCGGAATATTGACAAAAAGCGAAAGCGATGCTAAAGAAAATATCGTTTTTCTGTCGAAAGCAGATTTATTCTTTAAAAATAAGGCGTTACGCCAATACCTCTGCCAGACTTTCATTGTTTCCTGATAAAATTCAAAGCGTTGCGCTCTTGATGGGTTGCGGGTGCTTCAACCGTGTCGGCTGCCGCCATGACCGCGAATCGTTGTCGCTTATTTGGCGCGAGCATTTCCCGGCAGCTGCAGCGTCGCGATCAAGCTTAACGTGCTCAACGTCCTTTCGTCGAGCGGGCCGCTGTCCTACACCACAGACACCAGTTTCATCCTTACCGCAAATGCTCCCATCCCAGACAATCACGCCGGTTTCGGTGGGAGCATGTGATATAGGCTGCCAGCGGGTGGCTCTATCTTTCTCCGCGATAGCGGCTCCGTCCAACAAGCTCAAGCACCGCCTCACTGTCCTGATGGTCTACGGCATCCTGGTGTTCGTCTTTCAGTCTGCATCGCGGCGTGCCGCCAACGCCGAGATCACCCGACCCATGTTCGAGCACAACCTGCGGCTGCTGTTCACGCAGCTGGACCGCCTGCCGCATGCCGATACCTTGTTCCGGCTGCTGTGCCGCATCGATGTGGGTGAGATCGAGCAGGCCCATCTTGCCTTGGTCACTCAACTCATCCGCAACAAGAAGTTCTCCCGCTCCCTGATCAACAACGGCTATCCCATCGGCATCGACGGCAGCCAAAAGATCGCCTTCTCTACCCTGTGGGACGAGCACTTGTTGCAGCGCAGGATCGGACCCAAGGTCGCTCCCGACAGCGACGAGGAGCAACGCTACCAGTACAGCGTCTCTGTGCTGGAGGCGAGCCTGTGCTTTCGCAACGGCATGGTCATCCCGTTGATGAGCGAGTTTCTTGCGTATTCCGGCGAAAGTGGCCACCGATTCCGGACGGAATCCGGCCACCCAATCCGAAGGAAAGCGACCAGTGATTCTGGCGAATCCGGCCACCCCTGTTCTGAGTGCACAACACGGGGGTGACAGTCTTACGCGAGCGTGGGCTCGGGTGTCAACGTGGAGCCCTGCTTACGCATCGATTCACCCTTGAGATCGAGCTTGTAGGCACAGTGCACGAGGCGGTCGAGGATCGCATCGGCCAGTGTCGGATCGCCGAGGTAGTCATGCCAGTGGGCGATCGGTAACTGGCTCGTGACCAGCGTTGCGCGCGCGTTGAAGCGGTCATCGAGGATCTCGAGCAGATCGCGGCGCTGCTCGTCATTCAATGGGGTCAAGCCCCAATCGTCGAGGACGAGCAGATCGGTACGGGCCAGCTCGGCGAGGAGCTTGGGGTAGCGCCCATCGGCGCGGGCGATGCCAAGCTCTTGGAGCAGTCGCGGCAGGCGGACATAGCGTGCGCTGAAACCCTCGCGGCAGGCCTTGTTGGCCAGTGCGCAGGCGATCCAGGTCTTGCCGACGCCGGTGGGTCCGGTGATGAGCACATTGAGATGCTCGCCGATCCACTGGCAGGCGCTCAGGCGCGTCATCAGGGTCTTGTCGAGACCGCGCTGAGCGCGCACGTCGAGGTCCTCGATGGCGGCGTTCTCGCGCAGCTTGGCCTGTTTGAGGCGCGATCGCAGGCGGGTGCTCTCGCGCTCGGTGACCTCACGCTCGAGCAGCAGTGCGAGGCGCTCCTCGAAGCTCAGTGCGTCGATCTCAGGCATCTGCAGCTGCTCTTGCAGGGCCTTGAGCATGCCGCGCAGGCGCAGGCTCTGTAGGATCTCCAGGGTCGGATGGATCAGCATCGATCGTTCTCCTCTTGGGTGGATGGGGCCTTGCGTGTGCAAGGCCGGTGGGGGGGATTAGTGGTAGTACTCGGAGCCACGCAGGTTGGCGTGCTCCAGCGGGAGTGAGAGTGGCTCAGGCTCGCGCAGCGGGCGCTGGTCGAGTCCCTTCTCCAGGATCGAGGCAATGCTCTTGTAGCTCAGGGTGCCGATGGTCAGTGCCCGGGCACAGGCCGCCTCCAGGCGAGGCTCGCCGAAGCCGTTGCTCAGACGAAGCACCCCGAAGCAGGCATTGAAGGCCTGTTGGGGATGGGTACGGGCGGCGAGGAGGCGCTCGATCACGGCGGCGGTCGCGGGGCCGATCTTCTGGGCCCAGCGCAGCAAGCGTTCCGGCGTCCAGTCCAGATAGCGCCGGTGCGCTTCGGGCATGTGCTCCTTGACGGTGGTGTAACCGCCGCGGCGTTGGCTGCGCGGGTGGGCGGCGACCCGGTGTCCCTGATGCAAGACCTCCACGGTGGTAGCGCTCAGGCGCACGTCGACCTGGCGTTTGACCAAGGTGTGCGGCACCGAGTAGTAGTGGCCGTCGACCTCGATATGGATGTTCGGCGCCACGCGGGCCTTACGCCATTCGGCGAACTCATAGGGGCGTGCCGGCAAGGCACGTAGCGCCGGGCGCTCGATGGCCTCGAAGTGGCTGCGGCGCGAGCCCTCGAGCTTCTTAAACGCACGGGCGTTGAGGACCTCCAAGCACTCGGCGATGGCGGCATTGAGTGCGGCGAGTGAGAAGAAGCTCTGGTGGCGCAACCGCGCGAGGATCCAGCGCTCGACCAACAGGACCCCGCCTTCGGCCTTGGCCTTATCGCGCGGCTTGCGCACGCGCGCCGGGATCACCGCGACGCCGTAATGGGTCGCGAAGTCCTGATAGGTGGGATTGAGATCGGGCTCGTAGCGATGGGCCTTGCTCACCGCGCTCTTGAGGTTATCGGGGACGATGACCTCCGTGACGCCCCCGAAGAAAGCCAGGGCGCGCACGTGGGAGCCGATCCAGTCGGGGAGCCCCTGGGTCTAGGTCGCCTCGGCGTAGGTGTAGTTGGACGCCCCGAGCACGGCGACGAAGATCTGCGCCTCGCGGATCTCCCCGGTGGTGCGATCGACCACCGCCGCGGTCTGGCCCGCGTAGTCGACGAACAGCTTCTCCCCGGCGCGGTGGCTCTGGCGCATGACCACATCCAGGTGGCCCTTCCACTCGGCGTAACGCGCGCAGAACTGGCTGTAGGAGTAGCCCTCGGGGAAGCGCTCGCGGTACTCCTGCCAGAGCAGAAACAGCGTCACACCCTGGCCGCGCAGCTCGCGGTGGACGGTGGCGAAATCCGGCGGCGCCTCGGCCAGCTTACCCGCTGCCCCCGGTGCCTTGAACAACCGCCGCTCAAGCGCGGCCTCATCCATCCCCGCCGGCAGCGGCCAGGTGATCCCGGCCTCCTGCGCACGCGCGAGGTACTCTGACACCGTTGTTCGCCCGATCCCAACGGCACGCCCAATTTTTCGTGGTGACAACCCTGCTTCAAACTTCAGGCGCAGGACTTCTTGGACTTTTCGCATGGATAACCGACCTCTCGGCATGGACTCCCCTCCAAAAAAACCGGGGAGCCTACTGTTGGTTATCCCGTGTTGCGACACTCTCGATCAGGGTGGCCGGATTCGTCAGAATCACTGGCCGGATTCGATCGGAATGGGTGGCCGGATTGAATCGGAATCAGTGGCCGCTTTCGATCAGAATGGGTGGCCGGATTGGGCCGGAATACTCAAGTTTCTCGAATACCAGCAAGGCGATGGCGAGCAGCGCAAGCAGGACTGCGAGAGCAAGGCCTTTCATCGCCTCGCCGCGCGCATCAAACAGGCCTTTCCCCGCCTGCGCGTGATGCTGCTGCTCGATGGGCTCTATGCCAACGGGCCGATCCTGGAACGCTGCCGCGGCGACCACTGGGACTTCATGATCGTGCTCAAGGACGGCTCGTTGCCAAGCGTCTGGCAGGAGTACCACAGCTTGGCGCACGAACAGCAAGACAATCGCATGCAACAGCACTGGGGCGAGCGAAGGCAGCACTTCCAGTGGGTCAATGCGATCCGCTACGAATACGGACCCAACGCCAAGAAGGCCATCGACATCCATGTCGTCGTCTGCCGGGAACAGTGGGAAGCGCTCGATCCCGACTCCTTGGAGATCGTGACTAAACACAGCAAACACGCCTGGATCTCCAGTCGTCCCCTCAATCGGCTCAACGTGCATACCCGCTGCAACCTCGGCGCACGCTACCGCTGGGGCATCGAAGGCGCCTTCCTGGTCGAGAAACACCAGGGCTACGCCTACGAGCACGCCTTCGCCAAGAACTGGAACGCCATGAAAGGCGACCACTACCTGATGCGCTTGGGCAGCACCTGATCAATACGCTCGCGCGGTTTTCCAAGGAACTGGCCGGGTTGTTCGCAACCCTCGGGGTGCAGACGGCGATCGGCTTTATCCGCAACACCCTCACCGGTCCTTGGCTCGATGCACAGCAGGTCCAAGAGCGCCTGAGTCGGCCTTTCCGATTGCGCTTGATCTGACTGCCGCGCGCTGGCACTTGCCACCACTTGTCGCCTCGGCAGGTGGCGCTAGCCCGTTGCCTGACGCCCATAAAACGCCAATTCCGGCGCCATTCTCGCCCAGGCACGACCCGCCGATTCCGCTTTCTCGACCCTGCGCGCCGGCTCATCGGCTCATTGGCCGACTTTCTCCGCTAGGCGAACTGTTCGTGCGTCAGGGCTGCGCGCCTTGCGCGTGAGGTGCGCCCAGCACCGCAGCCGCCGGGGGAAATGGCGATACGCCTGCCAGCCGTCGCTCATCAGCCAGCCGGTGAAGCCCGGCAGGATGCGATCGAGGACCTCGGGCCCGCGCTTGCCGACCACGAACAGGGTGACGGTGGCGCTGCTAAAGACCCACAGCCACAACAACTCGGCGCCTTGCGGCCAAGAGGTCTCATCGGCGTGCAGCAGGTCGCTGGCCACGACCGCCTCGATCAAGTCTTTTTCCAGCGGAGCCGCCGCAGCGGCGGCCTCGCGCAGGGTGCGATCCAGGGTGCCCACGCTCAGGCTCAAGGCCAGCCAGTCGTGGAGAAACTCCCGCATCCGTCGTCGCGACATGCGAAAGCGCAGATGCAGGGCGACGATCAGGGCCGCGAGCCCCGGCCCGACCAGGCGCCATTCGCTTAAGGTCACCGGTTCCAAGGTCGGATCCTCGACCAGCCCTTCGCCGGGGCGTGCGCGCGTGTGCAGGCGCAGGTGGTTTCATAGAGACGATGATCGGTGACCTGCAAGTGCATGCCCGGTTGTTCTGGATTGCCCCAGACCAGGTCGACCGATTGAAAGCCGGCGTAGGCGACACTGGGCGCGTCTCCCGGCAGCGCCTCGGCGCAGGCCTCGCAGACGCCGGGATGATGGTGGCGCGTCTCCCGCGCCTGCAGAACCTGGGTGCGCCCGAAGCCGGGCGCGCCAGGTTGCTTGCCGGGCTTGCGTTTGGGTTTGGGCGGCTTGGTGCCGGTCGAATCGCGTTCTGCGGCATCCGCATCGGGTGTTCCGGGCGGATCATCCTCCGGGGAGGTGCTCGCGTCGTCCTCTGCTTCGTCCGGCGCCTTCTCATCCCCCGCCGAGGGGCGCTCCCAGGGCGCACGGCTGCTGGGCGGGCGAGACCTGTTGGTCGGATTCTGCCGCAACCGTTCGCGCGCTTCCTTGAGATCCGCCAACAGCCGCAGCGACAGACCACGCAGGCGCCCCTCGTCCAAGGACAGGACGTAGGCTTCATCAAGCTGGCTGAGGCTGTGGTCGCTCAGGGGCGCGGGATCATCGGGTTGCGAATGCGGGCATATCCTCATCTCGCTGGGGGGTTGCGGTCAAGGGGTCTCTGAACGGCTAACGCGAGGCAGGAATACGCCGTCTTTCCACCTCGTCGAATTGCGGCTCGATATGCATCCTGAAAGCCCTCGCGGCGATGCCCGCGCGCTTTGCAAAGGAATATGGCATTCCTTACAATCAATCGCTCTTTTGCTCTGTCGTACATGAAGAGACGATGAATCAAACGGATCCGCTCGTCGCCATTGTCACCCGGACCAAGAACAGGACCCTGCTGCTCGACCGCTGCGTCAAGACGGTTCTTGCCCAGACGATCCCGAACTGGATCCATGTCATCGTCAACGACGGAGGTGATCCGAAAGACATCGAAACGCTGGTTGAGCCCTATCGCGACGAGTACGCGGGGCGCCTGAAAGTCATCCACAACGAGCAATCGCTCGGCATGGAGGCCGCGTCGAACGTCGGCATCCGGGCATCCCAGTCGCGCTACCTGGTCGTACTGGATGACGATGACAGCTGGGACCCAACCTTTCTCGACGTCATGGTCGAAGTTCTAGAAAACGAGACCTGGCCGAATACCCGAGGCGTCTTCTGCCACACTGAGATCATCTTTGAAGAGATTCGGGGCAAGGAGATCCGCGAACTCGGCCGCAAGGACTTCAACGGCTGGCTGAACGCCATTGACATGCTGAGGCTCCTGGCCTCGAACCGCTTTACCCCCGTCTGCTTCCTGTTCGAGCGGTCCGTAGTGGACGAGATCGGGATGTTCGACGAGTCTCTCCCCGTCATCGGCGATTGGGAGTTCAACATCCGGTTCTTGGAGCGGTTCGACATCACCGTCCACCCGGAATACCTAGCCTTTTGGCACCAACGGCCGAAGGTGAAGAACGGCCTGGGCAACTCCGTTATTGCCGACGGCGACCTGCACGATATATATCGGTCGCGCATGGTGAACAAGTGGGTCCGGCAGAGCCTCCAGAACGGCACGCTCGACTATGGCCAGCTCTTCGCGCTCTCCACGATCCTCGAGCAGAATGACATCATGGAATCGCGCTTCCACCGCTACCGCAAGCGCATTGAGAAGACACTCATCTATCGGATCTACTCGGCCCTGATGACCCTAGTACGCGGAAAATCTTACCATGTCGACGACAAGTGACCGCGTCGCCGTCGTACTGGTCACATTCAACCGCAAGCAGATGCTCATCGAGTCGCTGCGGGGAATCTTCCAGCAGTCCGTCTCGGTCGAGCGCATCTTCCTGATCGACAACGACAGCACGGACGGAACCCAAGCGCTTCTCGAATCAAAAGGTTACCTCAGCGACGCGCGGATCACCTATCGACGCATGCCGGAGAACACCGGCGGCGCGGGTGGCTTTCACGAAGGACTGCGACTCGCCCAGGAGGCCGGCTTCGATTGGTACTGGGTCTTGGACGACGATGTCGAGCCCGAGCCCGACTGCCTCGAGAAGCTACTGGGCTATCGATCAATCTCAGAGTGCGTCCACCCACTGGTCCTCTACCAAGACGGGACGGCGCATGAGTGGGAGCACGTCTTCGATCCCATCACAACCTATCAGGCGGGGCTGCACAATCTCTCCTTTCGCAACGGAAAGGACTGGTGTGTTATGCAAGTTGCCTGCTTCGAAGGCATGCTGGTCTCCGCTAGCATTCTCGCCAAGGTCGGACTCCCGGAAACGGACTTCTTCGTTTACGGCGATGATGGCCTATTCGGACTCAAGGCGTCCTTTCACACGACCGTCATCTACGTGCAGAGCGCCCGCCTCAGCAAGAAGATCAAGCCGGGCTCGGCATACTCACCGTTCAAGATCTATTACGATCTGCGCAACAGGTTCATGATGCGCCGCAAGCTCGCGCAGATCATCTACGTTCCCCGGTATACGCGCTACCTCTTCATCCTCTTCATCCTGCTTCTGACCATCGCCTATCTGCGCACGGCCTTCTCCCCGCGAACCTGTCAGGCGGCCTTCTTTGCCTGGAAAGACGGCCTCGGCGGGATCACCGGACGCAAGCGGTACTGACCGACTGAAGCGAGCCGAAATAGCCGCTCGTTATGCCCATAGCTTTACCCACATCTTGGGCAGATATCGCACACAAATGAGGGGCGCTCTTGGCATCCAGGTAGACCGCACGGGCGCGCTTCGGGTGCAATGCGTCCCCACTGAAATTGACCGGGACACCGCCTGATGCACGAAACCGCCCTGCTTGAACCGACCGAGAGCGTGACGCCACCCGACATGGACCTGCCGTTGGGGACGCTGGAGGGGGAATTGAGCGGCATCGACCTGGGGGATGTGCGGCGCAATCGGCGCGCGCAGCAGGTGTTGGGACAGTTCGGCGCCAAGCCCCGCGCGAGCATTCCGGCGGCCTGCGGTGGCTGGGACGAGACGCGCGGTGCCTATCGCTTGCTCGGCCATGAGCGCGTCACGGCGGCGAGCGTGCTGGCCCCGCACATCGCCTGCACGCAAGAGCGTCTGCGCGCGCACTCGCGGGTGCTGTGCATCCAGGACACGACCGAGCTGGATTACACCTCTAAAAAGGAGCGCATGACGGGTCTTGGCCCGCTGAACGATGAGACACGCTGGGGGCTGTATTTGCATCCGACCCTGGCGGTGACCCCAGATCGCGTGCCCTTGGGACTGCTGGATCTGCACAGTTGGGCGCGCGAGCCTGGCAGTCTGGGTGAGGGCAAGGCGGCCAACCGCCCGCTCGAAGAGAAGGAAAGCGTGCGCTGGGTCGACGGCTTTGCCAACGTCAACGCCTTGGCCGAGCAACTGCCCAACACCCGCCTGACGTACATCGCCGACCGTGAGGGCGACCTCTACGACCTGTTCGTTGAGGCGCCCTGTCCCGAGTCGGGGGCCGATTGGCTGATTCGCGGTCAGTATCACGATCGCCGTCTCACCGATGGACGCACCTTGGGCGAGGCACTCGCCGCCGCCCCCGTGCTGACGACGATTACCTTTACCCGTCCCGCCGGCCACGGCAAACCCGCGCGCCCGGTTGAGCAGCACCTCAAAGCCGTGCGCGTGACCTTGAAGGCGCCGCGACGTTCCGATCGTGTGCTCAGTGACGTCACCGTCACCGCTGTGTTGGCCACCGAGGTCAATCCACCGCCCGGCGAGGAACTCGTGCAGTGGCTGTTGTTGACCAACCTGCCCGTCGACACGCCCGAGCAGGCGCTCGAGAAGATCGCCTGGTATCTGTGCAGGTGGCAAGTGGAGGTCTTTTTCAAGATTCTGAAAAGTGGCTGCAAAATCGAGCGCTTACAGTTGGAACAGCGCGAGCACCTCGAGCCCGCGCTGGCCCTCTACATGATCATCGCCTGGCGCGTGCTGCTGCTCACGCACCTCGGGCGCGCTTGCCCCGAGCTGCCCTGCAACGTCGTCTTTGACGAGGCCGAGTGGAAAGCCGTCTACCTCGTGACCCAGCGCCAGGATCCGCCAGCGGAGCCGCCCTCGCTCGACACCATGATCCGCCTGGTCGCCACCCTCGGAGGCTTCCTCAACCGCAAGCGCGATGGTTTTCCGGGGCCACAAACCCTGTGGATCGGACTGCAGCGGGCCGCTGACTTTGCGCTCGCACTCGAGGCTCAACGCGCCCTCGAGAGTAAACGTAGTGTCGACAGTAGTTCTTGGTAAAGATATGCGTTATGCCCCAAGGTGCGCCATGACAACGCCGAGAAAAAAGCGCGCAGCTCACGTCAAAGGCTTCGATGGAGTGCGCGGTATCGCGGCACTCATTGTCGTCATTCATCACAGCATCGTCCTACCGCTCGACCTGGCGGCCCTTGCCGTCTTCGTCTTCTTCGTGCTGAGCGGATTCCTGATTACGAACATTCTCTCCAATGAGCGAATTAAGATGGAACAAGGCCGATCCGTTTTTTCGACATCGCTGAAGAACTTCTGGACCCGGCGCGCACTGCGCATCTTTCCCGCTTATTATGTCGCCTTGCTGCTGACGATGGCGATGGACACCTATCTCCTGGGCGGAACCTTCTATCGGGACTCGATTTGGTATCTGGCCTACCTGCAAAATTTCTTCATCGTACTGGTCACGCATTCCTGGGGAATTTTCACGCACACCTGGAGCCTTGCCGTCGAGCAGCAATTTTATGTCTTTCTCGCGCCATTGCTGCTTGCAATACCCTCCAGGCACCACTCGCGAGCCGTGGCCCTGCTCTTCGGACTTTGCCTGGTGTCTATCTACGCGCTCTGGCTCGGAGGCGCGGGCGAAGGCCTGCTGTACCTGTTCCCTTTCACCGGAATCGCCTTCGCGCTGAGCGGGGGATTCGTCTCACTCAATCGCGATCGCCTCCCCACTTTCCTCGGTCGGACCTGGACCCTAGCGGTCTGCCTGACCGCCATGCCTCTGCTAGTCGCACCGGACCTGGACATCGCGACTCCACTGAAGTACATGCTGCTGATGGTTGCAGCGACCGGATTCATCGCACATCTGGTCGCCCGCCCCGCCAGCATCCTAATTCGCCTGCTCGAAACCAAGCCACTCATTTTCCTCGGCAAGGTTTCGTACAGCCTCTACATCCTCCACTTCCCGCTTCGGGTCCTGCTCGGCCAGCGCCTCCCCGAGACGATTGTCGCCAACCAAGCGGTCTTTCTCGCAATCGTGATCGTCGTCTCGGTCCTAGCCGCGAGTGCGTCCTACTACCTCGTGGAAACCCGCTTCCTGGCGTTGATAAAGGTACTTCGCGTAGTGTTCGATTCTCAAATCCGGCAGACCAAAAAGGGGCAGGATGCTGCCCGTCATTCACCAAGGAAACGATCAGCCACCTCCAGCGCTTCCTTGATGGTGACATCCATATCCAAGTATCGATAGGTCCCGAGTCGCCCCACAAACGTCATCGCCGACTCCCGGCGGGCAAGCTCGAGGTAGCGCTGCAACTGGTCCTGCTCGTTGACCAAGGGAATGGGGTAATAGGGAATATCACCCTCGCCGCACGCACGGCTGAATTCCTTGTATGCCGTGGTGCGCTCATGGTCTTCCCAGGGCGCGAAATGCTTGTGCTCCGAGATGCGGGTCCAAGGGACGCCCGCGTCGCAATAGTTGATGACAGCCGTCCCTTGCATGTCGCCGTCGGCGCGCAACGCCTCGAAATCGAGCGTGCGATAGGCCAACAGACCCTCCGAGTATTCGAACCAGGCGTCGATGGGGCCGCTATAGAAGACGTGTGCAAAACCAGCGCGGTCGGCCTTGGTGAAACCCTCGGCCAAGTGCACACGAACATTCGCGTCATCGACCAGCTTCTCGATGATATCGGTGTAGCCATCGCGCGGGATCCCCTGGCGGGAATGGCTGTAGTAGTTGTCGTCATAGTTGAAGCGCAGCGGGAGACGCTTCAGGATGCTGGCTGGCAATTGCGACGGATGCCGCCCCCATTGCTTTGTCGTATAGCCCTCGAGGAATGCCTCGTAGAGGTCTTTACCCACGAAGGCGAGCGCCTGCTCTTCAAAGGTACGGGGATGCTGGATCGAGGCATCCGCGATCGAGGCGACGAAGCGCCGCGCCTCGTCGGGCGAAAAGGTCTTTCCAAAGAACTGGTTGATCGTGAACAAATTGATCGGCAAGGTAAAAACGCGCCCCGCCGTAATCGCCTTTACGCGATTGACGAACGGCATGAAGTCAGCGAATTGATTGACGAACCGCCAGACTCTCTCTTCCGATGTGTGGAAGATGTGCGGACCATAGCGGTGCAGCATGACGCCGGTCTCGGCATCCCTCTCCGTGTGGCAGTTGCCACCTAGGTGCGACCTGCTCTCGAAAACGTCCACATCGTATCCAGCGCGCGCTAAGCGGTAGGCGATGACCGCCCCGGAGAATCCTGCTCCAACCACTGCGATCGGTCGTTTCAATTTGTCATCCTCCAAGGGGTCGTCGCACGGGTGAGGAAGCCGTCCCTCGCAGGATTATAGCCATCCGGGGTGATATCCATACAGATCCTTTCGGTTGCGCCACGGAAATACAGGGCTCAAATCAAGGGGGCCGTACGAGCATCCTGTCCGATGGCTATACAGCTGGATTACTTAGGTCTAGCCGAAAAGTCTGCTTCGTCTTACCTCGACTTTGGCCATTTTCACCGGCTTGCAATCTCTTTTTTATCAAAAGCTTACGATGCGCAAAAAATTAACAAGGGGTCCAGTTTCGGCGTTCGGGCCTCCCGATCCCCTCTAATTTTCAGCCCTCACGATACTTCAAGCAGTTAGCTTTCTGGGAAACTGCCAAAATGGCCAAAGTCGAGCTTACAGGACAATGACTTAAAATATGGCCCCATGGTCGAAGTTTCGGTGTCGAGACTGATCAATAGGGACGCAATTGCACCTAAAGCATTGATTTCTCGAGGTCGAAACGGCCATCACGGGTGGTTTTCGAATGAAAGCCGAATGAACCTTGATGAACTTCGTCATCGCAACCCTCATGCCCGAAATCATCAAGCCCCAATTGCAACTCGGTGAGGTCGACATCGGCGCCATTGAGATCGACCACCGCTCACGCGATAACATCCCACGGCTGCTGCGCGGGCTGCAGTTCATCTACACCGACGCGGCGGTGCGCGCGCGTGTCTTCGCCATCCTCGCCGAAGTGCTGCCCGAGCGCGCCGACGGCTCGGGTCCGGTGAGCGCCGAGACCGGACGTCCCAGGATGGCGCAGTGGCAGATCCTGGTGCTCGGGGTGCTGCGTCTGGGGCTGAATGCCGATTACGACCGCATCGCGGAGCTGGTCAACCAGCACCGCACGGTGCACCAGATGCTCGGTCAAAGCGACTGGGGCGTGCAGACGCTCAAGGACAACCAGCATCGACAACGACAAGGAGGGAATGCGCTCCGCGAGCCAGCGATGCTCCCGAGGCGTGATCTCGAAGACCGAAGGGAGTCGAAAGGCCCGGCGCGAGCCGTAGAGATATCTCAGCTCGATATCGCTTCCCTGCTCCCGGGCGATCGCCTGGGCAATCTTGTGGAACACCATGCCGTCGCGGGCAATGAAGTACAGTCGGGTCAGCCCGAGCGCCTGAGCCCGGGCGAGCACGTCCAAGATGAACCCGTAGAACATGGGGCCAGCCAGAGAGGCACCGACGACGGCCTGCGGCGAGGCATCGGGGTGCAGGATCCGAAACGTCTTGCTCACGCCTGCCACGAGCTGCGAGAAGAGATTGTTCTCTTCGAGATAATGGTGCTCGATCTCTGAGAGCAGCGGTGTCTTGTCGAGGGTTGCTCGAATCCCAAGCGCGCGCGGCGACTTGTAGTCCGCTCTTGGATGATGACCATAGTGGACCAGCTGCTTCGGCCGAAGCCCTTCCGTCTTGAGCACCCGGCGAAACAGTGCGCCACTCAGCTTCGTTTCCTTGAAACGCGAGGACACATAGATCGGACAGTCAGCCAACCGCGCATCGACGCCCCTGAGCAGCCGGCGCAGGTCCTCCTCGCCGAGATAGATGTCGCAGACGAGAATCACGCGCTGACCATCGTCCAACAGCCGATGCACCCGCTGAATGTTGCGCGGCACGCCGATGACAAGGTCGGTCTCAGTCTCCAGCTCAAGCCGCTTGACCTCCTCGATCTGCTCGACGGCAACCTCTGGAAACCGCAGCGCGATTTGCGCGTAGATCTGGTCGAGATCGATCTCGTCGGCGTCCGACAGCTTACGCGCCTGCCGCTCGGCGGAAACCCTGATCTCGAAGAACTCCTCCACCATCTGGAGGGGAAGCCCGGAACGCGCCCGCAGCTCGTGCCGCATGATGCAGAAGACGCCCTGCGCAGTCGCGGTGCGCCGCGTCAGCAGCGTGTCGAAAATATCGAATGAGTAGACCTTTCCTGGAGTCATGCGCCTGCGCTCAACGGGTGCTCTCTTGTCATTATCATGTCTTGTCGGTCCGCGCCCCTCGCGGCGGCGAGCACGACTCCGTCACTAGCAGTCGGTCAATACCGCCGGAAGCAAATGCCGGCGAGCTTCTCGAAAGACAGCGCATCACCGATCTGCCGCGCTATTCTAAACACATCACCGCAGCCTGTGACGGGGTAGAAGGCCCCAGCCTGGGCGCTTGAGCCTGACAGGCTTGGCGCAAACCTCTGGCGTCAAGGGCCACTCAGGTCAGACATTGGATCATGCAAGCGATCGAAGGGGGTAGCATTCTGGTCGGGACTGACCAGCCGGCATCCGGCTGCTTGGCGCCCCGTCTTGAATCAGATGGGCTCGTCGACGCGCGGTTCGGGCATAACGCATGCCTGGACCATTGCAGACCCGCTGATGACGACCCAATAGTCAAGAAGTCGAGAGCCACTAGGCACCGGACAGCACCGCCGCTACAAGGGCTATCAAAGCGGGCTGCGCGATATTGGACGACCGAGGGTTTGGAAATCATGAAGACATTGCTTCCACTGCTAGCCTTCACGCTGTGCGCATCCGCCAGCGCCCACACTTTAGTCGAACACCCCCTTATCGTGGGAAATGAAGCAACCACAGCTGACGGCCGCAAGCTCGCCGTGATGCTGAATCCGAATCAGGCAACTGGGGGCAGCGTGACCGACAGCGGGGACCCCAGGAGGCTGATCGCCCAAGGACCAGGCCCTGGGCCGCGCCCACCGGGAGGGCCTGGTGGGCCGGGGCGTGGGCCTGGCCCAGGCCCCGGAGGCCCTTACGGCGGCCCGGGCTGGGCGTTCGGACCACCGGCCTATGGCCCGGGCCCGAGACCCTACCCTGGCCCTGGCCCTGGCCCGGGCCCGGGACCGGGCCCGGGACCGGGACCGGGACCGGGACCGGGACCGGCAGGCATTATCCCCCAGGTCTTGCCGCTACTCTTCCCGCCACGCGGCCCATAGCGATGGCGCAGGAGTGGGGTTGACCGCACAAAGAACAGCACCTGGGCATCGTCGATCTCCGTGGTCGTCGATGCGGGACAGAGAGCGCCAAGAGCCACGGATACGATTCTAAGAAAGCGTCCATCAACAACTTCCCCCCTTTCGCAAAGGGGGGCTAGGGGGGATTTCGGGCGGCATCGCTCGCATCGGGAAACAATTGATGGACACTTTCTAAGAGGCGCTCAGATGTCGCTCATGGAAGGGCGCCCCGGTCCTCCAATCGGACGATGCGAGGGGTCAGTTGGGATACAGGCCAGCGTCTCGCCACTGTAAGCGCAGCGCCCTTGCATCTCCTCGCGCATGGTCTGCACGAAACAGCTCGAGCCCGAACTCAAAGCGCGACAGGCCTCCACCGCCTCTGGCGGCGGAAGGGGTCCTTGCCCGTCAGCGACCGCACCCCGAGCGCCCAAGGCAGCATTCGCCCCCGGAGCCCCTCGCCCGCCCGGTGGCTCGCGGTCGGGAACGCAAACCCAGTCGCTGCCACGCTCCTGACAGCTGCCGCTAATGGAGTTGCCGTCGTGCTCAAAGTAGCAATAGGCGTCGGCGGCTCGCGAGGCGCAGGCGTCGATCGCCTGGGGAGGCGGCCCGCCGCTAGGACCACCGCGACGTGGCGGGCCCTCCGCGCATCCGGGGGCAGACATGACTCCAGCAATCCACACGACGACTACGACCCGCGGGTCTAGGGATGGGATCTTCATCATTTAGGCTTCCTGTCACTCGATGCTCTGCGCCCGCAAGCAGATTCCCTGATCACAATGCCTTGGGTGTGATCGATAGCTTGGCGCTCGACTAGCCGGATCAGCCGGCAGAACCCCGATACGGATTGAGCGGCCCGCCCTCATACTCGTCTCGATCGAAGGGAATGAACTGCTGCGCATGGAATTGATGGCATACCTCATCGGCGAAGAAGCTCCCCTTCTGCGTCAACCCAGCGAACCCACCCTTGTCCTCAACTAGCCCGTGCTCAAGGAGCTGAGACCAAAGATCCGGGAAGGACTGCTCGAAGGGAATGCCGGTCAGCGCCTCGTACTGGGCCTTGTCGACGTCGCGGTTCTTGAGCGGCAGCACGACGGCCCAGCGACGCTGCTCTTCCGCATTGCGCTTGATGCCACGATTGGCAGGCAGCCGACCCTCGCCGATGCGGCGATAGTAATCCTCGAAGGCCTGAGTGTTAAGCAGGAAACGGTCGTGCAAGCTCGAAAAGGCGGTCAGACCGAAGCCAACCTGATCATAGAGCTGGCAGCACTGATTGTGCGCATAGTGCGAATAATGCTCAGGCTTCTTGGAGAACACCCGACGCAGATTCTCCTTGAAGCCGTAATTGCCCAGGATCTCGATCGCGGCCTGCTTCATTCGGATCGCCTCCTCGAAGGGCGGAAGCTCCTCCGGACGCAGTGCGGCGACCTTGCGAATGGGACCCTGAGCATCGCCATAGGCCTCGATCTTCAGGCGATAGAGCTGGATCTCGTCGACGTCCAGCTGGGCGGCCTCCTCGATCATGCGCGCCCATGCGTCCAGCGTCTGCCCTGGGTAGCCGAAAATGAACTCGATGTTGATCTGGAAGCCGAATTTGCGGCACGCCTCGATGGAGGCTAGGGCGGTCTTGACGTCATGCGGACGATGCATTTTGCGCAAGATCTCGTCATCCAGCGATTGGATGCCAATGGTGACGCGATCAACACCGTGATCGCGCATGATGCGCAGACGCGCCTCGCCGTTCTGATCCGTCAAGGTCCCGGGATCGACGTCGAAATTGAACTGAGTCGCCGCGGAGCAATCGACCCGCTCTTTGAAATCCCGGAACATGCGCTCGAACTGCACCGGCGCCAGCAAGGTCGGCGTGCCGCCGCCCACGAGGATCGAGCGTGCCTTGAACATGGGAATGCCAATCCGCTTGCGGAAGAGATCCATCTCGATGGCCAAGGCATCGAGATAGCGCTCCGTCTCATCGCGGACGCTATCTCCGAACTTACCGAACTGGACCGGGTAGTGACAAAAGAGACAACGCTGCTCGCAGAAGGGCAAGTGCAGATAGACGTCGAACAAAGCGTCTGCCGGCGGGACGAAGTCGCCGAGCAGTTCCTCTTCTTCCCCCTCCGGATACATGGTAATGGGGGGGTAATGAACGGACGGAAAGAAATCGCCCGATTTCGCAATCAATCCCAGCTCGCGCAAGGCGTTGAAGTCCTGCACTCGGTTCTCGACGCTTTCCCTGTGAGTCTGGCCGGTTGAGGTCGTCTTAGTCGCTGTCATTTCGCTCATCATTTTCTCCTCGCTGCTCAGAGGGATCTAGGCCGCAAGACGCAGTCCAGCGCGCTCCACAATGGCACGAAGATGATCGTCGTTCGGCCGGTAGCGCTTTTCATCGTAGATCGGAAATAGGTGTTGAAAGGCCTGAGGCGTCCCATCATGGATCGTGATGCTATTGGCGCCGGCCATGATGCCGAGGTACTGCCCGTCCGGTTTGAGCTTTTCCAGCGAACTCGTGGTCGGCATCAGCGCGGTCGGATTCATGATGCGCAGCAGCGCCATGAAGTTCAGCGTCGTCTCGACGTCCCCGCAAGGCATGCCCTCATACACCGTGTGCTGCCCGGGAATGAAGACAGAGGCGCTGACCATGTGGAGCTGTAGGCCAGACAGGAACTTGAGATCCGCGACCAGATCGTCCTCCGTCTGCCCAGGTAGACCGACAATGATGCCGCTCCCGATCAGGAAACCGAGTTCGGCGAGGTCATCCAGGCAGCGGCGACGCTCGGCCCACAGATCGTTAGGCTTCACAGCCTCATAGAGCGAAGGCCGGGATGCCTCGATCTTCAAGAGATAGCGCTCGACGCCCACGTCCCGCAGTTCGCGATATTGCTCACGGCTGAGATTACCGATGCAGACGATCAGCTCTAGATCCGGCAGCTTGTCCTTGATGAGACCACAGGCGCGAATCACATTAGAAACAAAACGCTGATCCTTGTTCTCGCCGGATTGCAGCAAGAGCACGCGCCGTCGTTTCTCGTGATAGAGGAAAGAGGCGATATCGAGCAAGTCATTCGAAGGGATGACGTACTTTTTCGTACCCTCGCAGCCGATATTGCAGTAGTTGCAGCGCTGCTTGCAGATGTTCGAGATCTCGACCACGCTGCGAATCTCCGCGCTGTGGTCTGGGAATCCCTTCAAACGCGCCTCACGGGCGATCTCAAACAACCTCGCCTGCGCCTCACCGCGCGCATCCAGTGCCGCCTTAACTGACGCGTCGAGAAGGTCGCCCTCGAAAAGTTGCGCGCAAATGGCCTGCAGATCCTGGGGCTGGAGCCCTTCATTCATTTTCATCGATGCGACCTCAGGTTACGCCATGATGCTCTGGCTCGAGATAAAGGCGACACCGAGAACACCGATGAGGCTACCGAGCAGCCGACGCGGCTCCGGTCTTTCCCTGTAGAAGATCGCCATAATCAAGAGCACGAACAACGGCTCTGTCGACAAGAGCGTATTGGCGATGGCCAAGGGCGTCAGCTTCATCGCCAAGAGAGAGAGGAAAAAGCCGCCGATGGTCACAAAAGTTGCGATCGCGCAAAATTTCAGCGCCATCCGCCAGTCAGACAGTAGCGGAGTCAGCCAATTCCCCTGACCAAGATAGAAGACAGGCGCGAGGACAAAAAGTGACACGACCCCGCCGGAAATACGCAGGAAGGTCGCCGTCAATGCGTCGACATCATCCAGCACGCCTTTAGCCATGGTTACCGAAACCGCCATCGACAAAACCGACACCAAGCCGAATAGGATGCCGCGGCGCGTTGCCTGAGTATCGCCCTCTTCACCCGGCCCCAGGAGCACGACGGCCACACCGAGAATGACGAGCGCCACACCGAGCCACTCAGCTAGCGCCAGGGACTCGCCGAGAAAGGCAACCGCCATGCCGATGGTCGCCACCTGACCCAGCAGCATCAACTGGACGACAGAGTGCGACGATAGCTCACGGAGCGCCTTGAAGAAGAGGGTATCCGCGACCCCAATGCCGATCACACCACTCAGAAACAAGACCCAGAACACAGCCCAGCTGATGGACTCATGGCCGATCATCAGGATCGCCGACCCGAGCAGCATCAAACCAAAGACGCCCTTCGCGAAGGCCAGCCCCATCGCGGGCAGGCGCTCGGCGAATGGCTTGAGCATCAGGGCCCCGACAGCCCAGGTCGCGGCAGACCCAAGCGCCGCGAGAATCCCGATTAACTCCATGCCCACGGCAACCTCACCTTCGCCGCAGGCCGGACCAGATCGTCCGTCTTGCGCTCCTGCCTCGTGCCTCAACCACCCACATCCAACTCCACTCCTATCACTATACGGCAGTGACTTTGCGCCATTTCAGCGCAGTTTTTATCGTTTCTACCGAACCCAGTGTTCGGCGCGGAAACTCATGCCAAGAACGAGACAAAGCCGCCAGAACGAAGATCCCACCCCAGCTGCTGCCGGCAAAGCGCGCTTTCATCCCGAAGGCGCCCGCTCAGTCACCTCAGGAGCACAGACAACTCGACCGCGGCATCCGCCCGGATGCGCATAAGATGGAGTAGCTACTGCGCAATCTTGTCACGCAGTTCGGTGACAATGTCCTGCGCTGACTTCGCACTTGGCTCACCCATCTGATTGGGCTCGAGGATGATGCTATCGCCTTGTAGGCTCAGCGCGTCGAGCACTGCGGTGGCCTCGTCATAGCGCCCCTCTTGAACGTACTGTCGCGCCAAGTAGGTTTGCAGCGTCGGAATCGCATTGACCCCTTGCTCGGTCACGACTTCCGAGTAGGACGACGCCTCGACCAAGGATTGGTAATAGGCCTCCGCCCCCTGCGTGTCGCGATTGATGGCGGCGTCGAGCGCCTGCTCAGCGACCGCAACACTGGTCGAATAGGCCTCCGGATAGTCCGTCAGGAGGCTGTTCAAGGCCGCCTCACGCGCAGCCTTCTGCTCGGGCGTGCTATTCCCCCGCGAGGGGCGTGCTTGCCGATAGAGATCTGCGATCGTCTCGTAGCTCGCTTCGCCGTAGGCATCCATGTCACGCTGGCGCATCTGCTGCGAGCGCTCCAGCAACGTCTTGCGCCGTTCCTCGAAACGGGCGCGCGTTGCGTAATCTTCGCCAATCTGTGCCAGCAAGGGCCTATCGCTGCCTGGCGGCGGCCGCAGATGTGGGGCAGCCGCGTCCAGTCCGGCCGAGCGAATCAAACGCTCGAACTGGGAAAGCTGCTTTTCCAGCATCGCGATGCGCCGAGCCTGCTCGTCTAGGGTGTCGAGAAGAGGCTGATCAGGCTCGGACTCAGCCGGATCGACCTCCGCCGCCTCAAGGTCGGTCACCGATTTTACGGCCAACGGCTCGACGGCGGGATTCGCCACGCGTGCCCCGCCGCTCAGCGAGGCGATGAACCCGTTCAGCGGAGGAAACTGGACCGCGATTGCGGTCACGGAGAACACCAAAGCGGCGGAGCTTAGGATTGTCGATGATTGGGGCGTCTTCATGTGTGCATCTCTTGAAGGTTGGAGGAAGCGCCTCGAAGCCGTCGGTGAGCCTCGGCTGCGTTTACGGCCGCGATTGCTCGAAACGCGGCCATCTGGCATTGCGGCCCTAAATGAGACCAGCGGAGTCGCGGCGAGCTCCAGGCATCCGACGAAGTACCTGGAACTCAGACCGCGCCCGCCGTAGCCATGCCTCCTTGCGGATTCGTCGGGCAGCCTTGACCGCCGGCGCCTAGTCCGCGCTCGCACCTCGCGAGAAGACCATCAGGTAGCGCTGCGGAATGATCTGGTCCGCGCGCTCGTAGGTGAAGCCGTAGGCCTCCAGCTGCGAGCGAATCAGCTCCCGGCGAATGTAGGGACCGTGGTAAGGCAGCTTCCCCTGATCGACAGGGCCATTATCGACGACGATGAACTGACCACCCGGTTTCAGCGCCCTCGCGATACTCTTGACCATACCGTCACGCTCACTCTGTGAGGACACCGCATAAATGATGTGGTAAAGCGAGCACATGAAGACCACATCCGCCGAGCCCGGCGCAGGGATCTCGAAGCCGTCCGTCTCCGAAACAGAGGCACGGATGTTCTCGAGCCCCCACTTCTTCGCCAGCTCGCTCAGATAGTCGATGTGCATCTGTTTGGTGTCCATGGAGTACACCAATCCCTCGGGGCCGACGCGCTCGGCGAACTTGAAGCTGAAATAGCCAGGCCCGCTGCCCAGGTCGACGATGGTGTCTCCGCGCTTCAATGGCAGCAGTTCCATGATCCGCGACGATTTTTCCCAGGACTCACGGCGCGGGTTATTGAAGAGGATGAAGTCTTCCAGGGCTTGGCGTCTGACGATCCCGATCTCGCGGGTCTTTTCGTCCGTCGCCTCCTCAACCGTCAGCCCGGGTGCATCGAGCTTGTACTTGCGCGACACGTAGTTCTTGAGCAACTTGTAGTCATCGGCGGCGAGATAGGCGAGAAACTCCGCCGCCAGCGGGTCTTTGGTCAGCTCGCGCCGCGCCTCCTCGGACCCGGCGATGTACTCCGCGACCCACTGCAGGGCCGTGTACTCTCCGCCGAAGTTCTCCGTCGGAATGGTGTTCTCATAGAGATCCGCCGCCGCCCGAGCCGCCTCCGCATCGGAGTCGGTCAGCGCCTTGAGGAGGAGTTTCCCGGCGGCGATGCCAGAGGGCGTAATGTCGAAGGAGTCAAGACTGCCGATATGGACGACCGAATCGCTGCCGCTGACAGCGATGCTGTCTTGACCCTCTGACACCGCATAGACGGGTGGCTTGGGCGCCTCGGGCGCGGCCTTGCGCAGCACCAGCAAGTAGCGATAGGCGGAAAGATCCTTGCTCTCGACCAGTTCGAAGCCGTAGTGGTAGAGCTGCGCGACTGCGAAGTCCTTGCTGAGAAAGGAGTTGTGCAGGGACACCCCGGCGTTGTCTCGATTGTCGAGGATCACGAGATAGCCGCCTGGCCTCAGCGATTTGTCCAGCGTCGCCATGAAGGCGTTGCGCTGCGTGGGCTGACTCCAGGCGTAGAGCACGTGATAGAGGGACGAGATGAAGACGAGATCCGTCGGCTCGCGGACCTTGACGTCATCCTCGGTCGAGACAGTCGGCCGAATACCGCGAATGCCGTACTGATCAACGATCCGCTGCAAGGCCTCGACATAGGTCTCCTGCGTATCGACGGCGAAGACGGTCGCGTCATCCCCCAGGGCCTCGGCGAAGCGCTGCGAGAAGTAGCCGAACCCGGCGCCAACATCGATCACCGACTTCACCGGCGGCTCGAGCGCCTTGACGGTCGCCACGACCTGCTCGGTCGCGTCCCATTGCGAGCGCATCGGGTTATTGAACATCAGCATGTCTTCCAGGAAGGTCCGCCGATCCATGTGAACCGACGGATCTCCGACATCGAGATCACCAACTGCATACTTGCGCTGGAGGTACTCCTTGAAATTCGCCGCATCGTCGCCGAGAAAATAGTCGAAATACACTCGATCCATGACGCGCTCTGGCCGCGCTTGGTCGGCACCCTTGGACTCGGCCGCCAGCCAGGACTGCGCGAGCCAACGCATCGCCGAGTAGCTTCCCCCAATATTCTCCGTCCCCATGACTTGGTCGAGTCGGTCGACGGCCTCCGACACGCGCGCGACGCGCTTCTGCTCCAAGCCCTCGAGCAGCATCCCGGCGATCTCGCGCCCGCTCTCCGTCACTGGATCCGGAACCGCACCGAGACGAACGATGGAATGCTTGCCAGGCAGAGGCACCTTGAGCACCTGGTCAGCCAGAGCCATCAAGGGCGCGGTCGATAGCGCGTACAGGATCAAGGACGCGAGGAAAGGATGTCTCATAGGCGATAACCCGGGATGGGGCTCCTCAATCTGGTGATCTGCATGACTAGGGTCTTGATTGACGGGGAACAACGGCTCACGTTTAACAGCGCCGATAGAGCCTATCCCAAAGAGGCCAGCCCAGGCCACTCCCGTCTCGCCACCAGCCGACGAGCGTACCATCCCAGCGCCCAGGAGTCCCGGCACCCGGAAGCCCTAACGCCGAGGCGACGCCTTCGGGGATTGGAAGTAGTAGGTCAGCTTGTCCGAGAGGTTGAGGTACTCGATCTGCTCGGCCGTTAGATCGGAGCGGCGCAAGCTCTCGCTGATCGCGACGCCTTCCTCGGCGAGATCCAGGACCAGCGCCTCCGTCGAAGGGATCTCGGGCGCATAGACCAAAACGTTCGGCTTGAGCAGATCGTCGGCGTTGATGGAGACCACGACGGCGACGCGCTCATCCTTCAATCTGACGATGGTTCCCGGCGGATAAACCCCCAGGTTGGTGATGAAGGTCGTCATGACCTTGGGATCATATTGCTCGCGTTCCTTGGAGTACATCTGCGAGATGGCTTGATGCGGCGAGAGTGGATGGTCGACGGTAAAGCCGTTACAAAGGTTGTCGTAGCGGTTCACAACGGTCACGATGCGCGTCAAGGTGCCGATGTCCTTGGCGCCCAAGCCCTCTGGATAGCCGCTCCCGTCAAGGTGCTCGTGATGACGTGCGATGATCTCGACGACAGCGGCGGGCAATGTCTTGATCTGGCGTGCCAGATCGGCACCGTAGCGCGGGTGCTGCGCGAGAAACTGCCGCTCCGGTTGCGTCAGCACTCCCTTCTTCAGCAGGATCTGGCTCGGGATCTTGAGGTGTCCGAGATCGTGAAACAGGGCGCCGAGCCCGAGCAAACGCAGCTCGGGCTTGTCGAGTTCCAGCTTCTGGCCGACCACCATCGCCAGCGCGACGACGTTGATCGCATGGTTGTAACTGCCCTCATCTTGATTCTTCAAGTTGACCAGCTGTACCGTGGTTTCGGAATCCTCGGTCAGCTCATCCACGATCTGCGTCACCAATTCGGTCGCTTCCTCGGTCGCCTGGATCGGGGACGCGCGCAGATGCGACATGAGCTTGCGCGCCGCGCCCACGGTCTGGGCATAGCGTTTAGCGCAAAGATTGAGCCGACCGCGGCGCTCCTTGAGCCGGCGGATCCGCGCCGTCTTTTCCTCCCATAGCGCCGCCGTGAGGTCTTCTTTCACCTCAGCGGCCGGCTCAGGAGTAGACTCTTCCTCGGGCTCTTCCAGCGGCAGCCGATCGCTGCGCTCGGGGTCGATCCGGATCTCGCTGAGCCCCAACCCCTTGAGCGCCGCGAGCTGCTTGCGCGAGCGAATCTTGAAACTACTGCTCAGGAAGGGATGATCCATCCACGGCAGGTCGAGCTGCACGAACATGCCGACGCGCAGCTGGTGGATGTCGACGATTTTATCGCTCACACAGATAACCGGCGCACTGAATCAAACTCCCCTGGGCAAGGCTCCAACCCGCAACCGCAGCGGTTAGAATAGGCGATCCCGATGCGGGCCTCCAGCCTTGCCAACACGCCTGCGGGTTGCGCCGCGCGCCAATCGCGCAGTCCGTGAATCGGCCCGGGATCGCCCTGCCCGCTTGATTCTACGGCGCGCGACTTGTAGCTTGCAGCTTGACCCCGCCCCTCGGACCTTCGACGCATTCGAGATCGAATTGAAGTGACTGACTATAAAAGTACCCTGAATCTCCCAAAGACCGCCTTCGCAATGAAGGCCAATCTCGCCCAGCGTGAGCCGGAAATGCTCAAACGCTGGGAGTCGCTGGACGTTTATACCCGAATTCGGGAGGCACGCACGGGTGCGGAGACCTTCATCCTGCACGACGGCCCTCCCTATGCCAATGGTGAGATCCATATCGGTCACGCGGTCAACAAGGTTCTCAAGGACATCATCGTCAAGGCACGCACGCTCGATGGCCTGGATGCACCCTATGTGCCTGGTTGGGACTGCCACGGGCTGCCCATCGAACTGCAGGTCGAGAAGAAGAAGGGAAAGCCTGGCAAGAAGATCAGCGCCGCGGACTTCAGAGTTGCCTGCCGCGACTATGCCGGCAAGCAAGTGGACAAGCAGCGGCAGGACTTCAAGCGGCTGGGTGTTCTGGGCGATTGGGAGCGCCCCTACCTCACCATGGACTTTGCCTTCGAGGCCGAGATCATTCGCTCCTTGGGACGCATCGTCGCCAACGGTCACTTGCAAAAAGGCGAGAAGCCCGTGCATTGGTGTATCGACTGCGGCTCGGCGCTCGCCGAGGCGGAGGTCGAGTACGCGAACAAGGAGTCCATCGCCATCGACGTGCGCTTTCCGCTCGTCGATTCGGACGCCTTGAAGGACCGCTGCCACGGCACCCCATCCGGCTGCGGCGAAGGTCCCGCGTCGGTCGTCATCTGGACCACGACCCCCTGGACCCTGCCCGCAAACCAGGCGGTGGCACTCAATGCCGAACTCGAGTACGTGGTCGTCGAGGCTCAGACCGACCGGGGCCAGGAGCGCCTCATCGTCGCCGAGGGCCTGCTCAAGGACACCATGGACCGCTGGGGCATCGAGCACTACCGCGTGGTCGGCTATGCCCGTGGCATCGACTTCGAGGGGCTGCAGCTGCGCCACCCCTTCTACGCGCGCGAGGTCCCCGTCATCGTCGGCGAGCACGTCACGCTAGACGCTGGCACGGGAGCCGTCCACACGGCGCCGGGCCACGGCCTGGAGGACTACCTGGTCGGTCAGCGCTACAAGCTCGCGGTCGACAATCCCGTCGGAGGTGACGGCCGCTTCCTGCCGGATACCCCGCTGTTCGCCGGCGAGAACGTCTTTCAAGCCAACGAGCACGTGGTCGAAACCCTCAAGGAGCATGGCGCCCTCCTCCTAGAGACGCGCTTCACGCACAGTTATCCACATTGCTGGCGCCATAAGACACCCATCATCTTCCGCGCCACCCCACAGTGGTTCATCAGCATGGACAAGCAGGGGTTGCGCGCGACGGCACTCGAGGAGATCCAGAAGGTCCACTGGATGCCGGATTGGGGCCAGAGTCGGATCGACGGCATGGTCCGCGGCCGACCCGACTGGTGCATCTCGCGCCAGCGCACCTGGGGCGTACCCATCACCCTGCTGGTGCACAAGGAGACCGCCGATCCGCATCCACGCACGTGCGAGCTGTTCGAGGCCGTCGCCAAGCGCGTCGAGGAGCAGGGAATCGAGGCCTGGTTCGCGCTCCAGCCGGCCGACCTGCTCGGCGAAGAGGAAGGCAGTCGCTACGAGAAGGTGCACGACACGCTCGACGTCTGGTTCGACTCGGGCGTCACCCACGCCTGCGTGCTCGAACACCGTGACGGACTGCGCAGCCCAGCGGACCTCTACCTAGAGGGCTCGGATCAACATCGCGGCTGGTTTCAATCATCGCTCATGACCTCGGTGGCCATACACGGGCGGGCACCCTACAAGCAAGTGCTGACGCACGGCTTCACGGTCGACGCCAAGGGCGAGAAGATGTCGAAATCCAAGGGCAATGTCGTCCGACCCCAGGACGTCATGAAGACCCTCGGCGCCGACATCATTCGGCTTTGGGTCGCCGCCACCGACTATCGCGGCGAAATGAGCGTCAGCGACGAGATCCTCAAGCGGACGGCTGACGCCTACAGGCGGATCCGCAATACCGCACGCTTTCTGCTCTCCAACCTCAATGGCTTCGATCCGTCCACCAACCTGGTCGCGCCCGAGGACATGGTCGAGTTGGACCGCTGGGCCGTGGACCGCGCCGATCGGCTGCAGCAAGAGATCATCAAGGCTTACCAGGACTATCAGTTCCACCTGATCTATCAGAAGGTCCAGCAGTTCTGTGTCGTCGACATGGGCGGCTTCTATCTCGACGTCATCAAGGACCGTCAATACACCACCCCAGCCGACAGCCTGGCAAGACGCTCCTGTCAGACGGCCATGTACCACGTGATCGAGGCCATGAGCCGCTGGCTCGCCCCCATCCTGAGCTTCACCGCCGATGAGATCTGGAGAGAGATTCCCGGTGAGCGCGGCGAGATCATCTTCACCGAGACCTGGTACCAAGGGCTCTCCACCCTGGACCAAGGCGACCCCATGGGCCGCACCTCCTGGGATGAGGTGATCGCCACACGGATCGCGATCGGCCCCGCGCTCGAGGCCGCGCGCAAGGCCGGTCAGATTGGCTCCTCACTCGATGCCGAGATTGCGCTCTACTGCTCCGATGCCCTGCTGGAGGTGCTTGAGCGACTTGGCGAGGAGCTGCGCTTCGCCCTCATCGTCTCGGCCGTGAGCCTGCATCCGCTCGCCGAGCGCCCGGACGACGCCGTCGCGACCGAGAAAGAGGGCCTCGCTGTTCGCGTCACCGCGTCGGCACACGGCAAATGCGTCCGCTGTTGGCATCATCGTCCGGACGTCGGCAGCCATGCGGATCACCCCGAACTCTGTGGGCGCTGTGTCGAGAACGTCACCGGAGGGGGTGAGATGAGACGTTACGCCTAAGGCAATGTCACGGCAGGCTTGATCCCGCTCAGCACGCGCTCCGATCAGCCTGCCTTGACCCCTTTCTAGAAAAAGGGTTCATCAATTGTTTCCCGATGCGAGCGATGCCGCCCCTAGGCCACCCTATGCGACAGGGGGGAAGTTGTTGATGGACACCTTCTAAACCGAGCACATCCGACTTTGGTCGCCGCCGCGGCCTCACCGAATCCGATACCACCGAGACCTGACTTGAAACACTGGCTTTGGCTTTCCTTGGCGATCCTTGCGCTGGATCAAGCGACCAAATGGCTCGCGCTAGCCGCGCTGACCCCGTTCGAGGTCGTCCCCGTCATCCCGAACCTGAACATCACGCTCATGTTCAACACAGGCGCGGCCTTCAGCTTTCTGGCCAGTGCTGGAGGCTGGCAGCGCTGGCTTTTCGCCGCGCTCGCCATTGTCGTGACGCTGGTGCTCATCGGCTGGCTGCTACGACTCAAACAGGGCGATAGGTTGCAGGCACTGGGTCTGGCGCTCCTTATCGGCGGGGCCGTCGGCAACCTTATCGACCGCGTACTCCTCGGCCACGTCGTTGATTTCATCCAGGTCTATCTGCCCTTCATTCCATTGGACATTTTCAATCCATGGCCCGCCTTCAACATCGCCGATAGCGCCATCACGCTTGGCATGGTCCTGCTCATCCTGACCATGCTCCGCGCCGATGAGGAGCCGCGACCGCAGGATGCTGACGCGCCCTAGAATCCTTGAGGGCGCAAAATGCTTGCAGATGAGTCAAATTTCGATGAAGCGTCCGACCACCCAAGGCCGTCGGGATCGGGATCGGGATCGGGATCGGGATCGGGATCGAACCGACGATAGCGACCCCGATTCCGATAGCGATCCCGTTGGCATGACGCGTCGGTCTGAGGCGAAGCCTCGCTAGGTTCAGAAAGCGTCCATCAACGACTTCCCCCCTTTTGCAAAGGGGGAGAGGGGGGGATTTCGGACGACCCTGAGATCCAGGACCTTGCAGGAGTCAGGACCAGGACAGGCAAGCTGTCCGTGTTTAGGTATTATGTAGGCATTTCGTCGATCCGAGTGAGCGCTGAGCTGATCCCAGCCTAGCCTTAGGCCGTTGCCGGAGAAGCTCATAGCAGATGGCGCCGGATCGAGGTTCACCTTCAAGGAGCACCGACAGGGGCATCGCCAAGCACTGCGACTGCCGGCGCGACAGGGAAGCGGGCCTCGAGACAGCTCAGGTGGTCTGAACCTTGACAGAAGTCGCCTTTGGATCCTGCGAAGCAATCTAAGATTCGATCAGGCGTTCGACCTAGAGCATCCGTCGCTGGACAGATAGCCGCGCGCACATTATCGGATGGTCCCGCGTCTACCCGAAGAATAGCGAGCGCAGAGGGCGGCGAAGCCGTTCTCCAATACCTGATTGCCGACACGTCCAGCCTCGGAAGGGCAGGCGGCGCCCTTGGAGCAAGAGATGTCAAATGGTTTCGTACTAGTCCTCCTGAGAGAGCTGCGAGAGGGCCTTCAGAAATTCCGACAGGAGGCTGCCGAGCGCGTGGATACAACCGCTGAGCGCTTGGATCAGGTATCCGGAAGTCTCACGCGCATCGAAGGCGACCTGAACGAGCTGCGCAAGTACATGCGTCAGCTCGCCCTCAACCAGGCAAAGCACGAGGAGCAGCACGCGCAGAGTGTCGAGTCGGTGGACAAGGAGCTGCGCGAGCTGAAAGAGCAGCTGCGACGCATCAAGCTGGGTGGGCGTTGAGCCTAAGCGAGCAGACAGGCCGGACGCCGCCCCGGGGATCCTGGCAATACAGCATCCCGGATAGGGGCTATCTGGTCGCCAATGTAAGCTGACTCTTCTCGTCGTCGATCGTCATCCGGAACCGCCTCAGCAAGCTCATCCCCAAGAGCGAGGTTCCGCCAAGCTTCTGATCCTCGATGAAGGCGACATCGACGTCTTCGACGCGCTTTTCACCCACCCAAACGGCACTGAGCTGCCCGATGCGCGCGTCCACGATGCCATTCGCTGTCTGCACCTGCTGCGCCTTCAAGGCGTCCTGAGCAAGACCAAGGGTCGAGAGCAGCGACAGGGGCAGCACGATCCGATCCGCCCCCGTGTCGATGAGCATGGCCTGTTCGACACGCGCTTTGTTCGGACCCTCCAGGCCCAGGGTCACGACATGTGAGGATCCCTCGCGCCGCGTCGTCAAGACGATCGCTTCGCCCTCGCCTCCCGCAGTGGAATCATCGGCCACGCCATCCGGCGCGCCTTCCACAACCAGGGGTGGCGGTACATAGTCAGACTTCTCACCGAGGATGATGACCCGCTCGACACCTCCACCGGAATCTTGGACGATGATGTGATCGAACTCCTCCAAGAGCAGGTGAAGGCGCTCGATGGGGTTGTCACCGCCAAGGTGGCCGACTGCCTCCGCAGTCTGCTCGATCCCCTTCACATCGAAGCCAAGCTCATGCGTCAGCCGCTCAAGCTCGACCGCGACATCGACTTGCGGCAGGGGTCTCGTTGGATCGGCCGCGGCCAAGCTCGCCCAAGCGAGCAGGACAAGCGCGACAACAAAGCAACTGGCTGGCCTAGTCATCTGAGTGGCTCCAGGATTCTGGTGGTAGCGTCTCATGCGGAGAGTAGCAGAAAAGGCACCTATCGCTTGTCAGAGACGAGCGAGGCTTCGCCTCAGACCGACGCGTCATGCCAACGGGATCGCTATCGGAATCGGGATGGCTATCGTCGGTTCGATACCGATACCGACGGCCTTGGATGGTCGGACGCTTCATCGAAATTTGACTCATCTGCAAGCATTTTGCGCCCTCAAGTATTCTAGGAGCCTGTCCGACTTGGGGGGATCGAAGCGAGGAAGTGGGAGAGCGAGGCCATTTCGTTCCGGTTTTGAGGCGCATAGTGGTTCTATGTAACGAAAAAGCGGGGCGAAAGGGACCCTTCTCCCGATTCCGCAGCCGATTCATCCTAAGTCGGACAGGCTCCTAGAGCAGCACAAGCGCGCTTCGCGCTCTCTGGAGGCGGGAAAACCGAGGAATATTGGCAACCCGTAACGCATCATCGATACTGGAGCCGAGAAGCGGAACGCGCTTCCCGCCTTCGTAAAGGCTCCAAACGCGGCCCTCCGTCCAGCGGAGCAGAAGTCGCACAAGATCTATCATAAGAGGGGCCCGTTATGCTCACAGCGCTCAGGGGCCTGTCCCAAAGGGACATTGCCGCTGCCTTCTTTGCAATTGTTGGGATCTACCTGGCGGGAATCGTCCCGAACACGGAGATCGCCTGGGTCACCGGCTTCCTGCTGCTGACCATCTTTCTCTTCGCCTTCGAGGTCGTTAGCGTGGACGTCGCGGCTGTGACCGTGATGGTCTTGCTCGGTCTCACGACCCTAGCTGCACCCTGGATTGGGCTCCAGCAAGGACTGGTCCCGGTGGAGAACCTTTTCGACGGCTTCTCCAGTAACGCCGTCATCTCCATCATCGCCGTGATGATCGTCGGCGCAGGCCTGGACAAAACCGGGATCATGTCGAAGGTCGCGGCCTTCATCATGCGCATCGGCGGGGCTACGGAAGCGCGAATCATCCCCCTGATCTCGGGAACGGTCGGGGTGATCTCGAGCTTCATGCAGAACGTCGGCGCCGCAGCGCTCTTCCTGCCCGTGGTCAGCCGAATCTCGGCGCGGACCGGACTGCCCATGTCGCGCCTCCTGATGCCCATGGGCTTCTGCGCCATCCTCGGCGGCACCATCACCATGGTCGGATCGAGTCCACTGATCCTGCTAAACGATCTGATCCTGACGTCGAATCAGGCATTACCGGAAGGCATGGAGCCCATGCGCACCTTCCAGCTCTTCGACGTCACCCCGATCGGGGCCGCGCTGCTGGTCGCCGGCATCCTTTACTTCGTCGTCGCGGGGCGACTGGTCCTGCCCGCGCGCGGGTCGGACAAGCTCGAGGGCAGTGATACCAGCCAGTACTTCGCCGAAACCTATGGACTGAGCGACTTCGAGATCCGCGAACTCCGCGTCCCGGTGAACAGCCAGCTGATCGGTAACAACGTCGATGAGCTGGAGCGTCTCTGGAAGGTGCGCATCGTCGGTGTCGAAAAGGGCGATGGTCTGCGCTTCGGTGCCGATGGCGTCGACCGGACCCTTGGCATCGAGGCCGGATCCACCCTGTGCCTGCTCGGCGGCCCAGACGCCTTCCCGGATCTGATCGAGGCTAACAAGCTCGATGGGAAACCCGACTTAGAACTCTTCGCGGAAACCATGGCCAACACCAAGGCCGGCGTGGCCGAAATCGTCGTCCCGCCGGGCTCCTCGCTCATCGGCAAGACCGCGCGCGACGTCTGGATGCGCAAGACCTATGGCCTGTCACTGCTCGCCATCAATCGCGGCGGCACCCAGATCACCTATCGCACGGGAGGCGTGCGCAACACGCCCTTCGAGCCCGGCGACGCCCTGGTCGTCCATACCACCTGGGCAGACCTCACGCGGATCCAGAAAGACCGCAACTTCGTCGTCGTGACCACAGAGTATCCGCACGAAGAGCTGCGCCCACACAAAGTCCCGATCGCCCTCTTGCTCTTCGTCCTGACCCTGAGCCTGGTGCTCTTCACCGACCTCAGGCTCTCCGTGGCCTTGCTGACAGGTGCGGTCGGGATGGTGCTGACGGGCGTCTTATCGATGGAGGAGGCCTATGAGGCCGTGAGTTGGAAGACCGTCTTCCTGCTCGCCTCGCTCATCCCCCTTGGCCTCGCGGTCGAGCAAAGCGGCACTGCGGCCTGGATTGCGGACCAGACGCTGACGGCACTCGGCGACGTCCCGATCTGGGTCATTCAAACAGCCCTCGCTGTCTTGGCGACCTTCTTCACGCTGGTCATGTCCAACGTGGGCGCAACCGTGCTGCTCGTGCCCTTGGCGGTCAACATGGCGATCGGCGCCGGGGCAAACCCGGCCGTCTTCGCGCTCACGGTGGCGATCGCGACCTCCAATTCTTTCCTCATCCCAACCCACCAGGTCAACGCCCTCATCATGGGGCCAGGCGGCTACCGAGTCCCCGACTACATGAAGGCCGGCGGCATCATGACCGTCCTCTTCCTAGTCGTCGCCCTAGGAATGCTGAACCTCATCTTCGGAAACAGCGCAAGCTGACACCTTGAATCGAGCCGGCAGGGACGCCGTGCCGCGACCACTCCGAGCAAATCCATGGCGTCGAGATAGGCAGCACCTTCCGCGGCTCGGGACAACCCAAGGCCGCTCAGTTCCTCAATGCATCCGTCTCATGCCGCGCGACAGGCAGCGACACGCCAACGGCCATACACAGATAAGTGTTTTTCCGGATGCCCGATGGGCACTCAAGGGATAGGATGTTCGCTAGCAGCAAGACTTAAGCAGGAAGGAGTGGAGATGCCCAATACAGGTCCCTGCCCGGCCAATTGTCAGATCGCCAACCTGAACGAGCACAGGCTGCAAAGGCTTGAGCAGTCCATCGCGCTGACGCGGACCAAGCTGGACGTGGTCGGCATCAGACTCGAATGGCTGAGCCGCAAGCTACTGAGCGCAGAACTCGAGAAGGCCGAGCTACGCCAGACGCTGGCCGAGCGCATCTGGGAGTTCAACCTTCTCAGGCATCAGCTCAGGCGAGAGCAACAGGGCGCGGAGCATGACAGCAGCACGGCTGAGGTCCGCCGAGCCCTAACACTCGCGGACTAGCTCCCAGTCAAGGCCAGCGATTCGCGTGCGGTCGGCGTCGCCGCCACTTCAACCCCTTCGGAGGAGGAGGCGGAACGCCTCAACCAGGGCTTAGCCCCTGGGCACAGGCAAGCGGCAAGCTCGGCTGCGGTCTTCCCCTGAGCGCCCCAGACAACGACTTCGAGCCCCATCTGGGCGCAGGCGATCATCGCCCCAACCATCGCGGTAATCTCAAAATCTCCGCCTCGAACCAGTCCTTCATAGACTTTTTGCCCACCCATTTTTGGCCCACAAAGTTGCAGTGGAAATCGATCGGCGCGCGCAGGAATCGACGGTCCGGGCAAGCCCGCCACAAGAGGCTCGCGCCCCCCTCGCTCCTGCCGGCGCTGAGCGCCACTGGGTTGAGAACCCGAGGCGCCAACACAGCCAAGGCGCCGAAAGCCCGCCAGCTTCGCGCGCTCGGCCGCATGCCGACCCACGCTGAGCGAGACATCGAGCCAATGCCTCGCCTCGGTCGCATCGACCACGCCACCAAGATCCACAGCTGCGGCCCTCTCTGCGGCAGGGGCAGGCGTGTCGGAATGCACAACATCCAGCTCAAGTCCCTGCTGCCTCAGGAGCGGCGCCAGGTCCCTGCCTAGGACGGCGAAGGCAAGCGGAAAGTAGGCCGATTCGGACGCCCGCGCCTCAAGCGCAGCCGCTAGGCGAGGATCGGAGAGAAAAACCGCGAGCCGCGCGCCTTGCCCCTGACCCCATTGCGACTTGCGCGCCCAGGCGGCGTCAGGAGCGAGACTTCTTGGCCGCTCGCCCCGAATATCAGCAATGTTGAGGCACGCGGCCTTGTCTGAGGTCAATGGCACAAGAGATCGGGGATGCTCGGCCGCAGGAACCTCGAGCCAGTTCGGAAGCATGACCTGAGCGCCTGAATCCCTAGGTTGCAACCACGAGACTGCGAGGAAGACCCTTTTCGGGCGGAAGATCCAAGCATCGAAGCGCGTGCTCGAGACGCCCCCACCCCGACGCATCCCCAGGCAATCCGAACCTCAGACTGGAAGGGGCGGCGAAGAGCCGCGTCAGGATACCTTGGGCAGCAAGCGCCTTATGGATGGATTCCGCTCGTCCGGTCTGAACCCACTGAAAGAGCGGTGTCCCGCCGCTCGGCCGCAATCCGCTGGCCGTCAAGAGCGAGGCCAGGCGCTGCGCAGCGGCCCGCAGCTCAGATTGGACCTCAGTCTGCCAAGCGCGGTCCTCCAGCGCCCGCGCTGCGACCCAGCGAGACGGCCCAGTCAGGCTCCATGGCCCAAGCCGATGCTCGACCAGGGTCCTGATCCGCTCATCCGCAAAGAGAAAACCCACCCGAGCGCCCGCCAGCCCAAAGAACTTCCCGAGTGAGCGCAGGATGATCAGCCCAGGACGACCCGCATGGTCAAGCAGGCTTTGCGCTGGGGTTGGATCCATGAAGGCCTCGTCGACCAGGAGCCAGCCGCCTCTGGCCGCGAGACGCTCATGCCAGCCCAGCAGGGTCTCTCGAGAAAAGCGCCGACCGGTCGGGTTGTTCGGATTGATGACAACCAGGCAGTCGAGTTCTCCCGAGCCCTCATCACCATGACCATCCAGGTCGCCCCCTGGAAGCGACACGACTTCATGGCCGGCACAAAGCCAGGCATGGGCATGCTCCTGATAGCCGACATCCGGCACGCCAACGCGGCAGGGCGCACGCAGGCGCGGGAGCGCCTGAATCGCGGCCTGGGAGCCAGCCAGCGGCAAGGGCGCCTCTGCACTGTAGTAGCGGGCGGCCGCGGACTCCAAGCCATCATCGGCCTCGGGCAGGCGATTCCAGACGCAGGCCGGCACCTCGGGCAGCGGCCATGCCCTGGGGTTGATTCCGGTGGAGAGGTCGAGCCAATCCGACAAGGGGATACCGAAGCCTTCGGCGGCCGCGCGCAGGCGACCGCCGTGCTCTGGTGCAGCGAGCTGTTGCAGGACGAGGTCTCCGAAAAACCAAAGCCGCTTAATATCTCACGCGCCCTGCCCTACCGCAAACTCCCGCGCTAGCTCATGCGATGCCGAAACAGCCAGGCGGCGGCCGCAAGCGTCGCGAGCGCAATTAGGGCGAGCGGCCACATCTGGGGGAGCAGCAGCTCGAAGCCCGCCCCCTCCAGGAAGACGCTGCGCAGGATCACAAGGTAGTACCTGAGTGGGTCGACCAGCGTCAGCGTCTGCACCGCGTCCGGCATATTGTCGATCGGCGTCGCAAACCCGGAAAGGATCACCGCAGGCACCAGGAAGAGGAAGGCCCCCAACAGGGCCTGCTGCAGGGTCGCGGCGAGCGAGGAGATCATCAAACCGACACCCACCGCCGCAAGCACGAACAGCAAAATCCCAGAGTAGAGGACCCCCAGCCCACCCGTCAGCGGGACCTTGAACCAGAAGACGGCCAAGGTAACGACCAATGAGGCCTCCAGGGTGCCGATCAAGATCCCCGGCATGGCCTTGCCGATCAGGATCTCGACCGGCCTCAGCGGCGTCACCAGCAGCTGATCGAAGGTCCCCTGCTCGCGCTCGCGCGCAACCGAGAGCGCGGTCACCATCATGGTCACCACCAAGGTCAGCAGGCCCACCAAGCCGGATACGAAGAACCAGCGACTCTCCAGATTGGGGTTGT
The DNA here is from genome assembly GCF_010915725.1 of Thiorhodococcus mannitoliphagus. Lineage (GTDB taxonomy): Bacteria > Pseudomonadota > Gammaproteobacteria > Chromatiales > Chromatiaceae > Thiorhodococcus > Thiorhodococcus mannitoliphagus. The sequence continues at coordinate 36,662 of NZ_JAAIJR010000013.1, read as the reverse complement.
ACCAGGCACGCGTCACCAGACTCACGGGCATGCCCTGAAGCTGGTGCTGCGCGATCCAGTCTTGGTTGAAGCCCGTGAGGATCCGAGACACATCGCTTTGGGCGATCTGAGCACTGTTTGAGTTGCGACCGTCGATCAAGACCTGGACCGGCGCGGTGCGCCCTGACACCAAGTCGGCGGTGAAGCGCGGCGGGATCTGGATCACCAAGAGCGCCGCGCGCCTGTCGATCAGCTCGGCGATCTCCTCCTGGCGCTGGATCGGGCGGACCAGCTCGAAGCTGGGTGCGCCCTGAAAATGTGCCAAAAGCTCCCGCGCGGCGTAGCCACCGTCACGATCATAGACCGCGTAGGGGATGTGGTTGAGGTCGAAGGAGGCCGCATAGCCGAACACCAGCAGCTGGATCAAGGGCGGAATGACCACCACGAACCGGCTGCGTTTGTCCTTGAAGAGCGCCAAGAACTCTTTCACCGTCAGCGCCAGAATGCGTCCGAGCATGCGCTTACTCCAAGCGTTTGCGCAGCAGCCGCCGACTGAGCCCGAGGAAAAAGCTCGCCATCAGCACCAAGGCCGCCGCATTGGGGAGGATGAGGCTCCAGACGTCACCCGCCAGAAAGAGGCTCTGCAAAATGGTCACGAAGTAGCGTGCCGCGACGATGTGGGTGACCACCTGAACGACGGCGGGCATGCTGCCGATGTCGAAGAGAAATCCCGACAGCAGGAAGGCCGGCAAGAAGGTCGCGAGGATGGCGATCATCCCCGCGACGAACTGGTTGCGTGTGACGATGGAGATGAGCAGCCCCATCCCGAGCGCCGTCAACAAAAAGAGCGTCGAGCAGAGGGCGAGCACCCAGAAGGATCCGCGCATGGGAACCTCGAAGAGAAACAGCGCCATGAGCACCGAGAGCACCATACCGCCCATGCCGAGCACGAAATAGGGCAGCAGCTTGCCGATCAGGATCTCGCCCAGAGTCACGGGCGTGACCATGAGGGCCTCCAAGGTACCCCGCTCCCACTCCCGCGCGAACACCAGGGCCGTCAGCAGCGCACCGACCAAGGTCATGTTCACCACCAGCAGCCCAGGGACCAAGTAATTGCGACTGGCCAGCTCCGCGTTGAACCAAATCCGCGTCTCCGGCTCGACCGGCCGGGCGACGGGGATCTGCCGAGCCTGCAGCTCGCGCTGCAGCCAGCTGCTCCAGACGCCTTGGACATAGCCTTCCAGCAGACGTGCGGAGTTGGCATCCACGCCGTTGACGATCACCTGGATGGGGGCATCCCGGTCAGCCTTGAGGCGTTGCGCGAAATCCGCCGGGAGCACCAGGAGACCCTTCACCTGACGCTGACGCAGCCCCTCGCGGCCCGCCTGCCGGGTGCCATAGAAGCGCGGCTCGAAATAGACGGACTGCTGAAAGGCACCCAGGAAGGAGCTTGCCTCCGAGCTGGGCTGCTCGACGACGATGCCCACCGGGACATGCTTGGAGTCCAGTGAAACGCCGTAGCCGAACAGCAGCAAGAGCAATACCGGCAGCACGAAGGCGATGGCGATGCTGGAGGGGTCGCGCAAGATCTGCAGCGACTCCTTACGCAGCAAGCCAAGCAGACGAGGCGAGAGGAGAGCTGCCATCAGGCCGGATCTCTTCGTTGAATGAGTGCGATGAAGGCCTCCTCCATGCTCGGCTGCGGCTGGTCTTCGCCAGCGGCACGCGCCTTGATCTCAGCCGGGGTGCCGAGCGCCAGGATCTCGCCGGACGCCATGATGGCCAGCCGATCGCAATACTCGGCCTCCTCCATGAAGTGGGTCGTCACCAGAACGGTCACACCGCCCTCGGCCAGGGCATTGATGCGATCCCAGAACTCGCGGCGCGCCAGGGGATCGACCCCGGAGGTCGGTTCGTCGAGAAAGAGGATGTCCGGCTCGTGCATGAGCGCGGCGGCCATGGCGAGACGCTGCTTGTAGCCCAGCGGTAGAGTGCCGCTCTCCGTCGCAGCGAACGCATCGAGTTCGAAAGCCTCAAGCGCCCATTGGATCCGCGCCTTGGCCTCGCGCCCACGCAAGCCGTAGGCGCGCGCAAAGAAGTTGAGGTTCTGCAGCACCGTCAGATTGGCGTAGAGCGAAAACTTCTGCGACATGTAGCCGATGCGCCCGCGTGCCTCGGCGGCCGCATGGCGCAGATCCACGCCGGCCACACGCACATGCCCGCTGCTGACCGGCAAGAGACCGCAGAGCATGCGGAAGGTCGTGGTCTTACCCGCACCGTTGGCGCCCAGCAACCCAAAGACCTCGCCCGAGCGCACCGCGAAGGACAAGCGCTTGACGGCCACGAAGTCACCGAAACGCCGTGTCAGGTCGGTGACCTGGATCGCCTCGCCGCCGGAGATCGACCTTGCATGCACCCGAGGGAGTTCACCCCGATGGCGCTCACCGCTCAGCAAGGCTACGAAGCCGTCCTCGAACCTCGGATCGACTGGCCGCCAGCCCGCCATCTCGGCGTCGGACGGGCGCTGATCGGACTGCCCCTCCAAGACCACACGAATCCCATCACCCTGGAGCACGGCATCCAGGACACCCGGCAACCGACTCAGGCGCGCCTGCAGTGCGCGTCTGCCCTCAGGCTCGACCTGCACGCTGAAGGTTCGGCCGCGCAGGGGCTCACTGAACTGGCGCGGCGGCCCCTGATCGACCATACGGCCCTGATGAAGGAGAACGACCTGGGCGCAACGCTCCGCCTCGTCGAGATAGGCGGTCGAGAGCAGCACCGACATCCCCTCCGCCTCGACCAGCCGATAGACGATCGACCAGAGTTCGCGGCGCGACACCGGATCCACCCCGACGGTCGGCTCATCGAGCAGCAGCAGGCGGGGCGGCCGAACCAGGGTACAGGCGAGGCCCAGCTTCTGTTTCATGCCGCCGGAAAGCCGGCCGGCGAGTCGCTTCATGAAGGCGCCAAGTCCAGTCATCTCCATCAAGCGGGCATAGCGCTCCACACGCGCCGTCGCGGGCACGCCTTGAAGATCCGCGTAGAGGTCGAGGTTCTCGCCGACGGTCAAATCCTCATAGAGACCAAAGCGCTGAGGCATGTAGCCGATCCGGGCCTGAACCTCAAGGGGCTCGACGGCGACATCCAGCCCGAGCACCTCCACAGCGCCCGCGTCTGGCAGCAAGAGGCCAGCCGTAATCCGCATCAGTGTGGTCTTGCCAGCGCCGTCTGGCCCGATGAGTCCGGTCACCACACCAGGCGCCAAGTCAAAGGTCACGGCGTCGAGCGCCCGCACCGTCCGACCGCCTGGGCGAAAGGTCTTGGTGAGCCCTCGGATGACGAGTGGGGAATCGGTCAATGTCTGCGCGGATTCCTGGACGTCAGCTTTCAGGGTTGGCTGCGCCGAGGAGCGGCGTCTATGCAGCCGGGCGCGATTTGCGCAGCCGCCTCGAGGTCGATCTTCACGGTCACCGGCATGCCCTGCCGCAACTCACCGCGTGGATTACAGACGAAGACGCGGGCTTGGTAGACCAGATCGGCGCGCTGCTCGGTCGTCTGCACGTTCTTGGGTGTGAACTCAGCGCTGGGTGCAATGTAGCCGATCCAGCCTGCGTAGGCCTTATCCGGGAAACTGTCGCTGTAGACCGCCGCGGGCTGGCCCTGCTTGACCCGCCCCAAGTCGGGCTCGGCCAGATAGACGCGCGCCCACAGCGGCTCCGTGAGCGCCAGCGTGAGCACTGGCCGTGAGGGCGATGCCATGTCGCCGGGCTCCAGAATGCGACTCTGGACGATCCCGCTCGCGGGCGCGCGCAAAACGGCGTCATCCAGGTTCACTTGTGCATTGGCCAAGTCCCCGTCCACGGCCGCCAACCTCGCCTTCGCCGCGGCGATCTCCTCCTGGCGCGTGCCTGCAAGCGCCAGATCAAGACCGGCTTGCACCGCGCCCGCGCGGGCCTCGGCCGCCTTGGCGGAGGTCTGAGCATCTTCGTCTTCCTGAGGCGACACAAGCTTGCGTTCGGCGAGTTCCTTGGCCCGCTTGGCGTGTCGTTTGGTCCTGGTGGCCTCGGCGCGCGCCGCCTCCAGATCAGCCCTGAGCTTCTGGATCTCCTCGGGCCGAACACCCGCGATCAGCTTGTCAAGCTCCGAGCGCTGCGCATCGACCTGCGCCTTGGCCACGTCGCGCGCCAGGAGCAAGCGGCGGGTGTCCAGCCGCGCGACCTGCTCTCCCGCCGTGACAGAGGCACCTTCGGAAACGGCGATCTCGGCAATGCGGCCCTCGATCTCGAAGGCTAAATTGACCAGCCGCACGTCGATGTTCCCGTAGAGGGTCAGCGTGCGGGCGTCGTCACTTTCGGGCGTCTGACGCTGGTATAGCAAGAAGGCAGCGACAGCGAGCGCAGCAAACCCGAGCAAGAGCAGAGGCTTCTTCATGACGGCATCCCGATGCGGACGGACCAGACCGAGATGCCCAGCCCAAGAGATGGTCCTCGTGCGGACACTGACTGACCGCTATCCAGGCCAGTCATCAGTGCGCGCGGCAAAGACGCGGTTTGGATGGCCACTTTGGAAACCCAAGCGATCAGCACACTCCCAAGGGCTGTCATGCTCCAAGCAAAGCACAAGTCGCGTCCTCAATAAAAAGGATTGAATTCAAGCAAAGAGCCAGGCAACCCACTTAATTAAAAAGAAAATTACCATCGGCCGAATGAAAAAGACTCGCCACTGAAGCAGATGATACAGCCAGCATCACTTGGCGTCCTTGCTCCCAACAGGTATCGTCCTCGGCTGCTTTTTCATCCCGAAAGGTTTTCAGCAGCTTACCAAAAGAGGCACGACCATGCTTTCCGCCAGAGCCCTTGCCCTCGGCGCTTTCGCCCTCTTCACGCCATTGGCCGCAATGGCGTCTGACTCGGGTCAGAGCCTCGATCTGACGACGCACCCCGTCGGCTACGCAGCACTCATCATTTTCGGACTTGCCTACGTCTTGGTCATGGCGGAGGAGTTCGTCCACCTGCGCAAGTCCAAGCCGGTGATCGTTGCCGCCGGCATCATCTGGGCGCTCGTCGCCTGGATCTATGCTGAGCAGGGCCAAGCCCACCTGGCCGAGCAGGCGGTGCGACACAACCTGCTCGAATACGCCGAACTCATGCTCTTCCTCTTGGTCGCCATGACCTACATCAACGCGCTGGAAGAGCGTCAGGTGTTCGACGCACTCCGCGCTTGGCTCATCCGCAAGGGCTTTGGGTTCCGCGCCCTCTTCTGGATGACGGGGATCCTCGCCTTTTGCATCTCCCCGATCGCCGACAACCTCACCACTGCGTTGCTGATGTGCGCGGTCGTGCTCGCCGTCGGAGGCGACAACAAGCGCTTCGTCACCCTCGCCTGCATCAACATCGTGGTCGCCGCCAATGCCGGTGGCGCCTTCAGCCCCTTCGGAGACATCACCACCCTGATGGTGTGGCAGAAGGGCATCGTCGACTTCTTCGGCTTCTTCAAGCTGGTGGTTCCCTCGATCGTCAACTTCGTGGTACCGGCGCTGATCATGTTCTTCGCGGTTCCCAAGCTCAAGCCAGAGGCCACGTCCGAGGACGTCCACATGCGCCGCGGCGCCAAGCGCATCATGCTGCTCTTTCTGCTGACCATCGCGACCGCGGTGAGCTTTCACAACTTCCTCCACCTGCCGCCCGTCATCGGCATGCTCACCGGCCTAGGCTATCTGCAATTCTTCGGGTTCTTCCTGCGCATGAGCCATCACAGCTGGCAAAAGCGCAACGAGGATAAGGCGGCCCTAGTCGGCGACATGACCCCCTTCGACGTCTTCAACAAGGTCGCGCGCGCCGAGTGGGATACCTTGCTCTTTTTCTACGGTGTGATTCTCTGCGTGGGTGGACTGGGGCAGATTGGCTACCTCGCCATGGCCTCGGAGGTCATGTATACGCAATGGGGACCGACGCTCGCCAACGTCACGGTCGGCGTACTCTCGGCCATCGTCGACAACATCCCGGTCATGTTCGCCGTCCTTACCATGAATCCGGACATGAGTGAGACTCAGTGGCTGCTGGTGACCCTGACCGCCGGTGTCGGCGGCTCCTTGCTGTCAATCGGCTCCGCCGCGGGCGTCGCCCTCATGGGCCAGGCGCGCGGCACCTACACCTTCTTCGCCCATTTCGAATGGACACCGGCCATCGCCCTCGGCTACCTCTCCAGTATCGCCGTCCACATGTGGCTGAATGGCTAGCTCAGACCACCCCCAAGCAATGAGCCACAGGCGCGCATTCCATGCTGAGACGCACTAGAGGCCTGCGCTCGGGGCTCGGATCCATCCTCATCGCCCTGGTCCTGACCGGAGCCTGGGCGGTGGAGCGGTGGGGTCCCGGACTGGTGCCCGCTACCTGGGGACTGCAGCTTGGCTCCCAAAGCTGCCGACTGGACTATGTGCTGGATGGCGACTCCCTGCGGCTTGTCTGCGCAGGCAAGCCCGTGGAAGTGCGGCTCCACTGCATCGACGCCCCGGAAAAAGGCCAGCAGCCATGGGGCGACCGTTCTCGAGCACACCTCAAAGAGATGGCGACGCGGCGCCTGGATCTGATCCCGTTCGAACAAGATCGCTTTGGCCGCACCCTAGGCGAGGTCTATTCGACTGGCGAGAACCGCATCTCACTCAACTTGGAGCAAGTGCGGAGCGGCCAAGCGGCCGTCTACGACCGCTACTGCGACAACCCACGCTACTTCCGCGCCGAGCGCGAGGCCCGTGAGGAAAAACGCGGCATTTGGAAGCGACGCGGTCTGCACCAGACCCCCTGGAAGTATCGGCATCGACGCTCGTAGAGCGATGATGCCGACCGCAGTCCAAGCATCCGGCGATCAGCAACCCAGCATCGCCGATGCAGTGTCACAAGAGACGTCGCGAGGAACCTCCAAGATCCGCTCAGGCGCGAATCACGCGCCCCGTGCGGCCATCGCGAATGACGGACGGGCGGTTCGCGCCTTGGCAGGCGCCAACCAGTAGATAGTCCAACTGAGCGACCAACGTCCGACGCACCTCGAGCGCGCTCCTAGCGGGCGGTTGATCGGACCTGTTGGCGCTCGTGGAGACGATCGCCCCCCCAAAGGTCCGACACAGTGCCGCCGCCAACGGATGGGCCGTCATCCGCACGGCCAGTGTTTCGAAGTCGCCAGTCAGCCAAGACGGCGTCGTTGCCTTGGCGGGCAGCAGCCAGGTATGCGGACCGGGCCAGCTCTCACGAATCTCGCGCATCCGCCCGTCAGCGAGCCAATCGACGAAGGGGGCAAGCTGCCCCATGTCAGCGGCGATCAGGATGAGTCCCTTCGATGCCGGGCGCTGTTTGATGGCCAGCAGGCGTTCGATCGCCAATGGATTGCGCGGATCACATCCCAGCCCATAGACGGCCTCGGTTGGATAGGCGATGACCCCGCCTTGCCGCAGCATTCGCGCGGCGAGACGCAAACGATGGGACGAAGCCTTCAGCATAAGCCCTGACCTACTCCTCTCGAAGGCTCGGCAGCCACCTCAAATCGAAATCGCACGCGCACAACAATGGCTGCACGCGGCGCCATGCGTTGGTGGAAATACCCCACCCCCTCGCCTATAGTGGGACTCCGAATTAGATCTAGTCAAACAATGAAAAGAGACATGGAGCCCCAAAGTAGCCTGGACGCGTGGCTGGAGCTGATCCGCCGCCAGGACATGCCAATCTTCGATCAGACCGTCCAGCGTATCATTGCGCTCTCGAGCGACGACCGAGCCCCCATGTCTGACCTCGCCGATGTCATTCTGCACGACTCATCCATGACGGCGCGCGTGCTCAAGCTGGCGAATTCCATCCTCTACAACCCCAGCACCAACGGGATCAACACCATTACCCGCGCTGTGATCGTTCTAGGATTCAACGCGGTTCGCAACATCTGCCTGACGCTGACGCTCATCGACACCCTGGTTCAGGGAGCCGCCAAGGAGCGGCTTGGCCGCGAACTCGGCCGGGCCATGCACGCGGCCGTGCAGGCACGCTCACTCGCGGCAGCACGAGGCGACAAGTCTCCCGAGGAGGTCTTCATTGCCACCCTGCTCTACCGCATCGGCGAGCTGGCATTCTGGTGCTTTGGAGGCGAGCAAGCCGACCGGGTCGAGCAGCTTGCAAGCCAACAGGGACTGACTCAAGAGCAGGCCCAAGAGCGCGTCCTCGGCTTTCGTCTCAGTCAACTGAGTCGCCAATTGGTCCAGGAGTGGCATCTCAGCCAGCTGTTACAAGATGCCACCCAGTACCCAACCCGCCAGGACCCGCGTATTCAGAACGTCATGCTAGGGCACCAAATCGCCCGCTGCGCCGAGGAGCATGGATGGCAATCGGACGCCATGTCCAAGCTATTCACCAAGGCAGCCAAGCTCGCGGAACTCTCGCCTGAGAAAACCAAGGCGCTGCTTCTCCAGAAAGCGCGTGCCGCGATCGACGTCGCAACCGACTTCGGCGCCGCCTTCGCCGCGCCCCACATCCCTCAGCCGTACCCTGAGACCGCTGTCCCGGAGGCCGCTCGCAGTGCGGATAGCTCGGCGCCCGCCGCAACGGCGAGCCTGGCCGAGGCATCAAACCGCGACCCCGAATTTCAAGCCAAGGTGTTGCGCGAACTCTCAGCGGTGCTGGAAGGCAGCGCCTGCAGCTTCAACGTCATCATGGAGTTGGTGCTCGAGGGCATCTTCCGTGGCGTAGGTGTCGACCGGGTCGTGTTCGCGCTGACCACCCCGGACAAGAGCGTCATCAAGGCAAAGTACGCGCTCGGCGCTGATGACGACGCGCTCTCCGAGCGTTTTGCCTTCAAACGCCCCAGCCGCGGGCAAGACGTGCTCTTTCAAACGCTGGATCACAAGCATCCCTACCTGGTCGAATCGACGACGAGACCCGCGGATGCGGCCATCTCGGAACGGCTCACCGAACTGACCAAGGCGACGGCCTTCATGGTCGCGCCCATCGTGGTCGAGAACCGGAGCATCGGACTCTTCTACGCCGACCGCAGCCTCACCAACCGCCCGCTGGACGCCGCCAGCTTCGACGATTTCAAGCACTTCGTCCATCAAGCCAGCATGGGCCTGACGCGGGCCAGCGTCCGCCGACACCAATGAGCAACCTCCGCCTCTCGGCCCCGCTGGCCGCCCTATTCGCGGTTTTCGCATGGACCTCAGCCGAGGCACGCGAGATCGATCTTATCGTCATCCATGCAACCGGCGGCCCAGGCTGCAAGCAGGGTAAGCTCTGGCACGCACCTGGGGGCACACTGACGTCCATTCGCCGCTATTTCGCCAAGAATCCCAACATCGGCTACCACTACCTCATCGGTCGTGACGGCACCATCGTGGCGGGCACCCCCGAATCGCGCATCGCGCACCACGCCCGCGGGCACAACAAAGGGTCCATTGGAATCGAGCTGGTCAACGACGGGGACGGCAGAGACCCCTTCCCTGAAGCGCAAATCGACGCCTTGATCGGGCTACTCAAGCGACTGGATCGCACCTATGACATCAGCCCTAGCCAAGTGAAGGGCCACAGCGAGCTGGACAATCGCAGCTTTGAATGCGGCGGACGCCGCTACAAGCAGAAAATCGATCCTGGCGGAGCCTTTCCAGGATCCGCAGGCAATTTCCCCTGGTCGCGCGTCCGCGACGCCCTGAGGTAGCCGCGAGCGCCAGGCAGCGCTATCAAGACTCCGCCTGCTCCGTTTCCGCCTGATCGAGCGGTTCCCGATAGCTGCACTCCTTCTGCGGACAAACCTTGCTAGATCCCTTCGTCTTGGTCACCTTGACCGTCAGCACCGGCCAGCCACAACGCGGACAGGGGCCATCGATCGGCTCGTCCCAGACTGCATAATCACACTTGGGATAGGTGGAGCAGGAGTAGAAGACCTTGCCACGGCGGGACTTCTTCTTCTGCAGGGTGCCTTTCTGACACTTGGGACAGGCGATGCCCGTATCGACCGGCTTTTCGAGCGGCTCGATGTGCTTGCATTTGGGGTAGGCGCTGCAGCCGATGAATTTTCCGTAGCGTCCGCGTTTGACCTCCAAGACAGCGCCGCACTCTGGGCAGGAGCGGCCTTCCACGACTTCCGGGGCCTCTTGCTCGGCCTTGTCGGCATTGAGGTCTCTGGTGTAGTCACAGTCCGGATAATTGGTACAGCCAATGAAGCGCCCGTTGCGGCCCAGCCGGATCGCAAGCTGACCACCGCACTTGGTGCACACCTCATCGATCTTCTCTTGAGTCACGTCGCTGCGCTTGACGTTCTCCTGAGTATGATCGACACGGGTCTTGAAGGGCTTCCAGAACTGTTCGAGCAGCGGGATCCATTCCTCCTCGCCGCGCGACACGGCATCGAGCTTGTCCTCGAGGCGAGCCGTGAAGTCATAGTCGACGTAGGAGGTGAAATACTCGGTCAGGAACTTGTTGACCACCCGTCCGACATCCGTCGGGTGAAAGCGCTTCTTATCCAGAACCACGTACTCGCGGTCCTGCAGCGTCGAGATGATCGAGGCATAGGTCGACGGACGACCAATGCCGTATTCCTCGAGGGCCTTGACCAAGGATGCCTCGCTGTAGCGCGGCGGCGGCTCGGTGAAGTGCTGCTCGGAGCGAATCTGCTTGAGATCGATCAGCTCCCCCACCTTCATGTCCGGGAGCATCCGGTCCTCGTCATCGTCCGCTCCCTTGACGTCATCTCGCCCCTCGAGATAGACCCGCATGAAGCCCGGCTCGGCGACGACGGATCCCGTGGCACGAAAAAGATTACCTTCTCCGGCGCTCAGATCGATCGCCACCTGATTGATGAGGGCGTGTCGCATTTGGCAGGCCAAGGTGCGCTTCCAGACCAGCTCGTAGAGCCGGAACTGCTCAGGGGACAGATGCGCCTTGATGGCCGCCGGCTCACGCAGGATCGAGGTTGGGCGAATGGCCTCATGGGCCTCTTGGGCATTCTTTGCCTTGGTCTTGAACACCCGCGGCTGATCCGGCAGATCGGCCTCACCGTAGCGTTCCGTGACATAGGCGCGAATCTCCGCGATGGCCTCCTGGGCCAGGTTCACGGAGTCCGTACGCATGTAGGTGATGAGACCGACCGCGCCGCCGCCAACATCCACGCCCTCGTAAAGCTGCTGCGCCACGCGCATGGTGCGCTGCGCCGTGAAGCCCAGCTTGCGGGCGGCCTCTTGCTGGAGCGTCGATGTAATGAAGGGCGGCGCCGGGTTGCGCTTGCGCTGCTTGCGCTCGACCTGCTCGACCTTGAGCTTACCGCTTGCGGCCGCCTCCAAGGCTTGCTGGACCTCGGTCGCGCGGGTCTCGTCGACGATGCTGAACTGTTCAACCTTCTCACCGGCAAAGGCGGTGAGCTTGGCGCTGAACGCCTTCTCGTCCTTCTCGGCATCGGCCTCAACCGTCCAGTATTCCCGCTGGACGAAGGCTTCGATCTCCGCTTCACGCTCACAGATCGCGCGCAGCGCTGGACTCTGCACCCGGCCGGCCGAGAGTCCGCGTCGAATCTTCTTCCACAGCAGCGGCGAGAGGTTGAAGCCGACGAGATAATCGAGCGCCCGACGCGCCTGCTGTGCGTTGATGAGGTCGTACGAGAGACCGCGCGGATTGGCGACCGCATCTTGAACGGCGCGCTTGGTGATCTCGTTGAAAACCACGCGATGCACAGGCTTCTCGCCAAGCTGGCGTCGGCTCTTGAGCAGCTCGAAGAGATGCCAGGAGATCGCCTCGCCCTCGCGGTCAGGGTCGGTCGCGAGATAGAGGGCGTCGGCCTCCTTGAGCATCTTAGAGATGGCCTGAACATGCTTCTCGTTACGATCGATGATCTGATACTTCATCGCGAAGTCATGATCGGGATCGACCGCCCCCTCTTTGGGCACGAGGTCGCGCACATGGCCATAGGACGCGATCACCTCGAAATCAGGTCCGAGGTACTTCTTGATGGTCTTAGCCTTGGCCGGTGATTCGACGATAACGAGATTCATGCAGGAGTCGACTCGGGCAGGTCTAGGTTGAAAGGCTGACTAGGGTAAACCCAGACCTCGTGCCAGCGTCAAGGGTCGCGCGCGCTTACCACGAGACTGAAGCGCGCGGACCACAGAGCAGGAAGGTGGGCGTAATCGCCCTGTCTGCAAGAGAGCCCAAGGCGATACGAGATCAGGGCGATACGAGATCAGGGAAGGGGAATCCGACCGCCGTGCAGACTAGTGGAGGTAGCTGGGCTCCTCGCTGTAGACCATTTCCTCTAGCTGCGTGAAGGCGTCCTCACGCCCAGGGCGATTCATGAGGACCAGCAAGGCCACCCATTTCACTTCGTCCTCGACGACCAGGGGATGATCGATCGCGAGCAGCCGATCGATCACGAGTTCACGGCTGACCGGATCGAGAATACCGTTGTGCTCAAGCGAAAAGAGCAAGCCGCGCACCTCAACGTCCAGCTTCTGGCACTCCTGCTCGGAGTAGATGCGCACAGAGCCGACCGTATGATCGTGATACTGGGGTGCGTCCACGCCAGCGGCGAGTTCGTCGAGCCAGCGTAATGCCTTATCGATCTCACCCTGAGTAAAGCCCGCTTGAGACAGCTCGTCCTCGAGTTCGCTCTGCTCCACGGCTGGCTGTTCCTCGCCGTCCATGTAGTTCTCGTAAAGATAGATCAAAACATCGACCATATTCTCGTTCATCAGCCAACCTCGGTATATGACGCCGCCCCACGAGAGAAAGGCGCCTGGGCGCGCGCTCCTGCTGCGGAGCCTCTAGCGATCGCCGCGCATCCGGCAATAACGGCCTCCTGGCACCGATGATACATGACCCTCGATCTCCATGAGTAACAACATGGAGGAAATCCGATCAGCCGTTAAGCCCGTGCGCGCGATCAGCTCGTCCGGCGCCACGGGGTCGAAACCCATGGCATCCAAGAGCGCCTTCTGTCCCTCGTCCAGGGCGGCCTCAAGCGGCCGAATCTGGCTCGCGGCAGCGCCCGCGTCCGCAGCGATCAGGGCTTTCAGCTGAGGCGCCAGTTCGGTCAGGATCTCATCGGGGGATTGGATCAGCTTGGCGCCATCACGGATCAGGCTATGACAGCCTTGGGCGAGAGGGCTGCGAATGGATCCGGGAACGGCAAAGACCTCACGCCCTTGCTCCAAAGCCATTCGCGCGGTGATGAGCGAACCGCTCTTCAGCGCCGCCTCGGTCACGAGAACCCCGAGACAAAGGCCGCTGATGATGCGATTGCGACGTGGAAAGTTCTGCGGCAATGGGCCTTGACCTGGCGGCAGCTCACTCACCAGGGCGCCGGACTCGACGATGCGATGCGCGAGTTCTCGATGCGCGGCCGGGTAGACCAAATCTGGCCCCGTACCAAGCACGGCGACCGTTCGCCCCACTTCCAATGCCGCCTCATGGGCAATGCCATCGATCCCGGTCGCCATGCCGCTGGTGATGACAAGCCCGTAGGCAGCGAGGGCGCGCGCCAGCTCCCGAGTAATCTCACGCCCGCCGGGCGTCGGATTTCGGCTCCCCACGATTGCCAGCTGGGGCTCGGTTAGGAGGGAAAGATCACCGCGCACATAGAGGAGAGGCGGTGGGTCTGGGATCTCCCTGAGCGCTGGCGGGTAAGCCGCGTCGGCGAGCGTCAAGACGTAGGCATCCGTGCGCTCGGCCCATCTCAGGGAAGCCTCGATCGCGTCCTGATCCGGCGCGCCGATCGCAGCGACTGCAGCGGGCTTGAGCCCAGCGTCAGCCAAGCGGCTCGCGGGCGCCCGCAGCACGGCCGCAGGGCTGCCGAAGTGCTCGAGCAGCCGGGCAAAGGTCCTCGGCCCGATGCCCGGCGCTTGGCTGAGCGCGATCCAGTCGCTAAGCTCCGTCTCACTGCCCTCAGAATGGGGCTCCAAGGCCTCAGGCAGGCGGCGGGGCAAGCCAATCGCCCACGTGAAGGGAACGGTTGGCTTTCAGAACGATGCCAAAACTGACACGGTCGAAGGTGCGGAAGACCATGAGGAGCCCGGAGCGCTCGAAAGGCGTCACGTACTGGCTCTGGTTACGCCGCCAATCCGCGTGGATCGGCAAGGACGAATCTGCGTCGGGTTCATCGCGCAGCCAACCTTTCCGCTCCCAATCGGGACCGAGCCAGAAGCCGCTCGAGAACGGGCTCTCGGCGGGCGGACGCTGGAGATTCATCCCTCGCCGCACATCATCGGGTGCCTTTTCGCCACCGATGTACATCTCGAAGGTATCACCGACGGAGACCCGATCTCGCTCCCCAAGATTCAGCACGACAACGTCATAGCGCCCGATCTGAGACACCCCATTGAGAACGGAGATGATTCGCCCCCGCGCGCCACTCGGCGCCGGCTTCGGGAAGAAGTTCACGAGCGGGCGCTCCTCGCTCGCCGGGATGACGCGATCCCCAATGGAAACCGCGCGCTCCATGCGCACGACCTTGAGCTTGGCCGGGTCGCCGACGCGCTCGAGCGCGGCACTAGCGACAAAAGTCGCCTCATAGCCGAGCAGCTCGTTGGAGTCCGGGTCACGCAGCTCGTCGCCCGGGCGCAAGACGTGGAAGCGGGTCTGATCTGCGGAGCGGATCTTGCGCACATAGATGGAGTCATTCACCCCGGCGAGGAGGTGTTCGTCCGGGAATCCCACGACGTAGGATGCGCGCTTGATCTCGTCCGAATCGGCGACGTAGGGTTGCGTCAAGAAGGGTCCAATCGCGGCAATGGAAATCGTCGGAACGGCCTCGGTCAGCGAGGACGAGCGTACTTGAGGACTGAGCCTCACGACTCGCGCCCCCCCTTGCCCCGAGGCGCCACGCGAGCGGCGAATGCGCGGCTCACCGCCGACCATGCGCAGCTCTAGCACATCCCCGGGGTAGATGAGGTTCGGATCGCCAATGCCGGGGTTGGCCTCATAGACTTCCGACCAGAGCCAGGGATCTCTCAAGAAGCGCCCAGCGATCGACCAGAGCGTATCGCCGGATTGAACGACATAGGTCTGCGGCGCGTCGGCCGCAAGCTCGGCCGATGTCGCGGACTGCACCCCGAGCAACATGGAGCAAAGTACAACAGAAGTGGCTGCAAGACAGCGTTTCAGCGCACGCATAGACCCTCCGGGATGGTCGAAACGGGTTTCACCCGCCCCCACAATGGGGTGTAAGATTTGTCGGATAGTAACGCACCCATCTTCGTTCCTTCTACCCACCAAGCAACCGATACGGTTGGCGATCGTTATGGCCAAGCTCGACATACTCACCTTCCCGGATCCAAGACTGCGCAAGAAAGCACTGCCTGTCGACCACGTCGATGACGACATCCGTCGTCTCGTGGACGACATGCTCGAAACCATGTACGCCGCGCCCGGCATCGGGCTCGCGGCCACCCAGGTCAACATCCAGCGGCGCGTCGTCGTCATGGATCTGTCTGAAGACCATAATTCTCCGCTCTGCCTGATAAATCCAGAGATTATTTGGCAAGAAGGCAAGGAACAGATGGACGAGGGCTGCCTGTCCGTGCCTGGCTACTTCGAATCAGTGACGCGCGCGGAGCGCGTGCGCGCCCAGGCACTCGACCGCAATGGGGAACCCTTCACCTTAGAGGCCGACGGACTGCTGGCCGTTTGCATCCAGCATGAGATCGATCACCTCGAGGGCAAGCTCTTCGTTGATCACATCTCGATGCTCAAGCGCCAGAGGATCCGCCGGAAGCTCGAGAAAGAACAGCGCCAAGCCGTGACGCAGCCCGCGGAACCGCAAAGGGACGTTATCTGATGCGCGGTTTCCAGCCCTGGGCATCGCCCCCTGATGCCGTCAGAAAGTGTCCAACGATTGTTTCCCGATGCGGGCGATGCCGCCCGAAATCCCCCCTAGCCCCCCTTTGCGAAAGGGGGGAAGTTGTTGATGGACGCTTTCCAAGCGCATCCGACCACATCACCGCCTGCCAGCATCGCGGAGCAGCTCTCAGGGCGGCCGAAAGAACAGCGCCAAGCCCTGACGCAGCCCGCGGAACCGCAAAGGGACGTCATCTGATGCGCGGTTTCCAGCCCTGGGCATCGCCCCCTGATGCCGTCAGAAAGTGTCCAACGATTGTTTCCCGATGCGAGCGATGCCGCCCGAAATCCCCCCTAGCCCCCCTTCGCGAAAGCGGGGAAGTTGTTGACGGACGCTTTCTAAGCGCATCCGAGCGCATCACCACCTGCCATCATCTTGGCGCAGCTCTCAGGTCGGCCGGATGAAGGATTTGCGAGTCATCTTCGCGGGGACCCCTGAGTTCTCAGTACCGCCGCTCAGGGCACTGCTCGATGGCGGCGTCAACGTCCTAGCCGTCTACACCCAGCCGGATCGCCCTGCGGGACGTGGGCGTAAGCTGCAAATGAGCCCGGTGAAGCAGGTCGCGCTGGAGCGCGGCATCGCGGTCCACCAGCCACAGAGTCTGAAACGCGATCCAGCAGCAGTCGACGCACTCCGCAGCCTCAAGGCGGATCTCATGATCGTCGTCGCCTATGGGCTAATTCTGCCGCTTGCGGTCCTGCAAGCCCCGGCGCTAGGCTGCGTCAACGTACACGCATCACTCCTTCCGCGGTGGCGCGGCGCCGCCCCCATCCAGCGCGCGGTGCTCGCCGGAGACCGGCACAGCGGGGTCTGCATCATGCGCATGGAAGAAGGCTTGGACACAGGTCCGGTCTACCATCGCATCGAGACCCCAATGGCGCCGCGAGAGACTGGCGGGACGCTGCACGACCGCCTGGCCGAGCTGGGTGCGCGCGCCTTGATGGAGGCCTTGCCGGGCATCGCCGACGGCTCCCTGGCCGCCACCCCCCAGGACGAGACGCGGGTGACCTATGCACACAAGCTGACCAAGGAGGAGGCGGCCATCGACTGGACGGCAGCGGCGGACGCCGTCGAGCGCCAGGTGAGGGCCTTCGATCCTTGGCCTGTGGCTCATACGCAGCTGGAAGGGACGACGCTAAGGATCTGGGAGGCAGCGGCGGACCTGGAGCGCACGGCCACCGAGCCACCAGGAAGCGTCACCCAAGCCGACAAGCGCGGAATCGAAGTCGCCACCGGACGCGGCATCCTCCGCATCACCCGCCTGCAGCCGGCGGGCAAGAAGCCGATGAGCGCTGGCGACTACTTGAACGCACGAGACTTGGGCGGCGTGAGACTTGGTTGATCTCAAGGAAGGGACAGCCAAGCAGGTCAGCACGGTCGGAGCGCACTCACGCGCTGCCGCCGCACGCGTTGTCCATAGGGTCAGAGACCGTGGGCAATCCCTGACCCGCGCGCTGCAGGAGCAGCATGGCGGCGAGACGAGCCGCGACCCCGCCCTGACCCAAGAAATGAGCTATGGCACGCTGCGTCTGCTGCCGCGCTTGGAAGCAATCGCCGCCCTGCTGCTCAAGCACCCGCTCAAGAAGGCCGATCGCGACCTCGAGTGCTTGATCCTGGTTGGCCTCTATCAGCTCGAGGCGATGGCAACGCCACCCCATGCGGCCGTATCCGCGACCGTTGGCGCAGTGCGCCTGCTCGGCAAGCCTGGCAAGGCAGGCCTCGTCAACGCACTCCTGCGCCGCTTCCTGCGCGAACAGGATCGGCTGCGCCAAGCCGTCTCGCAGCAGACCGAGGCCCGTTGGCTCTTTCCAAAGTGGCTGATCGAGCATCTCCAGCGAAACTGGCCGCAAGACTGGGAAAGCATCTTGACCGTCAGCAACGAGCGTCCGCCAATGGCCCTGAGGGTCAATGGCACACGCATCGACCGCTCGTCCTATGCGGCTCGACTGGCGCAGGCCGGTATCACGGCGCGTCCCATCCGGGACCTGGAGACGGGCCTGATGCTGGATACCCCAAGACCCGCGCGCGAACTCCCCGGCTTCGAGGAGGGCCTGGTCGCGATCCAGGATAGTGGCGCCCAACTCGCCGCCAATCTCCTAGACGCCGAGACCGATCAGCGCGCTCTCGACGCCTGCGCAGCTCCAGGCGGCAAGACTGCGGCGATCTTGGAGCGGGCGCACAATAGGCTCGACCTGGTGGCCATCGACAAGGACGACACGCGGCTGGAGAGCGTGCGCGCGCTCCTGACCAGGCTCGGACTGGACGCTCACATCATCCAAGACGATGCCACGAGCCCGCGCGAAGCATGGCGCGACACGCCCTTCGATCGCATCCTGCTGGATGCGCCCTGCTCGGCAACCGGCGTGATTCGCCGTCACCCAGACATCAAGTGGCTCAGGCGACCGGACGACATCGCGGCCCTCTGCGCGACCCAGCGCCAGATGCTCGACGCCCTCTGGCCGCTGCTCGCAACAGGCGGGCGTCTGCTCTATGCGACCTGCTCGCTGCTCGCGGAGGAGAATCAGGAGCAAATCGCCGACTTCCTCGCGCGACGCGAGGACGCGCGCGAGCTGACCTTGCGGACCGACTGGGGACGCAGCCTGACGCACGGCCGCCAACTGCTGCCGACCTCCGGCGGCCATGACGGCTTCTACTACGCGCTGCTCGAGAAGCGCACGCCATGATCGGTGCGACCGCCTTGGGCCTGAATCGGCTGGTCGTCATGGGCATCGTCCTCACGATCTCCACAGCCGCACTCGCGCGCGCTGACTTCGAACTCAGACAGGTCCAAACGCGACTCGAAGCGTCCCAGTACTTCCTCAACGCCCGCGTCGATTTCAACCCGAGCGAAGATGCCCTCGAAGCGCTGGACAATGGCGTGCCTCTGACCGTCGTTTTCCATTTGCAGATCCGGCGCACCAAGGCATGGCTCTGGGAAGACAGCCTGCTCGATCTACAGCTGCGCTATGCGGTTCGCTACAAGCCGCTATCCGAGCGCTACGAGGTGTATCGGCTACCGGGCACCAAGGGCAAGGATTTCGTCACCCGAGACGCGGCCATTCGAGCCTTGGGGGAACTGCGTGACATCGCCCTGGTGTCGCAAGGTGCCCTCGAACCCGAACAAGACTACGAATTGCAAATGAAGGCATTCCTAGACATCGAGGAACTGCCGCTGCCTTTGAGGCCCACGGCCTATCTCAAGCCGTCCTGGAAGCTATCCAGCGGGTGGAGCAAGTGGCCTTTAACCCCATGAGCTGGAGACGCGGCCTGGGGACGGTTCCGGTCGCCATCCTCATCATCGGCCTCTTCATCGTCCTCGTGCTCATGCGCGACGCGGTGCAGAACTCCGAGACGCTCAGTCGCGCCTTCGTGCCCCTGCTTTTCATGGTGATGGCGGGGCTGCTCGTGCTCGCCGTCCTCGTCGTCGTCAACGTCGTCAAACTCGTCAAGCGTTACCGCCGCCAAGCCGCCGGCTCGCGCCTCACCGCGCGTATCGTGGTGCTCTTCGCGCTCATCTCGCTCTTGCCGGTCGGGGTCGTCTACTACTTTTCGCTCGGCTTTCTGCTGCGCGGCATCGACAGTTGGTTCGACGTCAAGATCGGCCGTGCCATGCAAGACGCGCTGGTGCTGAACCAAGCCTCGCTGGACCTCAATCAACGGCTGCTGGGCAAGATCACGGAACAGCTGCTGGCCGGAATCGAGGACAGATCAGCGACTGCCATCGCCCTCAGCTTGAATAGCCTGCGCCGCCAAGCGGGTGCTATCGAACTCACGGTCTACAGCGATGCCGGTCGGGTCCTGGCCACGGCCAATGAAGACCCAACCCAGCTGGTCCCCAACCACGCCGAGCGCGAGATTCAGCAGGGCGTGCGAGCGGGAACGAACTACGTCGGCCTGGAGAACGGCCCGGGGGATGAGTTGGTGGTCAGGACCCTGGTCCAGGATCCGCGCGGCCGCCCCATGCTGCTGCAGGCCATCTTCCCGACGTCCTCACGCATCAGCGAACTCTCCTTGCACCTGGAGGAAGCCTACAACCGCTACACGGAACTGGCCTACCTGCGCAAGTCGCTCAAGCTCAGCTTTTCCTTGACCCTGTCGCTCGTCCTCTTGTTCGGCCTCATGGCGGCGTTGATCGCCGCCTTTCATACGGCCCGGCGCCTAGTGGCGCCCGTTGCCGACATCGCACGCGCCACCCGATCGATCGCCGAGGGCGACTACGAGCAGCAGATCGCGCTGCCGCGACACGATGACGAACTGACCTTTCTGGTCGCCTCTTTCAACGCCATGTCGCGACGCATCGCATCGGCACGCGATACGGCGGCGCGCAGCAAGCAGGCCGTCGAGACCCAGCGCAACTATCTCGAGACCATCCTCGGGCGACTTTCCTCCGGTGTCGTTTCGCTCGACGAAGCGCTCAAGCTGCGCACGGCCAATCCGGCGGCGCGGACCATCCTGTCGCTGCAGTTCGCGGAAGACGCCGGCCCAACGCTAGAGCAAATGGAGCGCGATCAACCCTGGCTGACCCCTTGGACGGAGACGCTTCGCCGCCACATCGCGGCGGGGCAGGCCTGGCGTGCCGAGGTCGTGCTCCAGCGCGGCGAGGCGAGCCAAACACTCATGTGCCGCGGAAGCCCACTCCCCCTGCCCGACACCAGCCAGCGCGAGCATGTCGTGGTCTTCGACGACGTCACCTCACTCATCACCGCCCAGCGCAACGCCGCATGGGCCGAGGTGGCGCGGCGCCTCGCCCACGAGATCAAGAACCCGCTCACGCCCATCCAGCTCTCGGCCGAACGCCTGAGGCACAAGCTGCTGCCCAAGGCCGAGGAGACGGACGCGCGCGTTATCGACCGCGCGACCGGCACCATTATCCAACAGGTCGAGGCCATGAAGACGATGGTCAACGACTTCTCGGACTACGCGCGCACGCCTCAGATCCAAGCCGCACCCTTGGTCTTCGACACGCTCGCACAAGAGGTGCTTGATCTCTATCGCAGCGCCGGCACGACCGCGCTCAAGATCAAACTCAAGGCCCCGGGCACCCTGGTACGGGGGGATCCATTACGCCTGCGACAGCTGATCCACAATCTCATCAAGAACGCTCAGGAGGCGCTCGATGGCAGGGTCGGCGGCGAGATCCTCGTCGGGACTGGGCTCCACGTCGATGAAGAGAGTCGTGCGCTCGAGTTCATCGTCGCCGACAATGGACCGGGATTCGAGGCACACTTGCTGGATCGCCTCTTCGAGCCCTATGTCACAACCAAGTCGAAGGGGACTGGACTCGGCTTGGCAATCGTCAAGAAGATAATTGAAGAACACGGCGGTATGATCGACGCTGAGAATACGGGCCAAGGCGCCTTGATCAGGGTCCGAATACCAGTCTGGCAGGCCGCTGAGCAAGCGACCCAAGGTCGGGAGCAAGACAAAGACTCATGAGCGCAACCCACATCCTTGTCGTCGACGACGAGCCCGACATCCGCGGCTTGGTCAAAGAGATTCTAGAAGATGAAGGCTACGACGTTGCCATCGCCGAGAATGGCGAGGCCGCCAGGCACGCCTTGCGAGACCGTCGCCCGGATCTCATCCTGCTCGATATCTGGATGCCGGACATCGACGGCATCTCGCTGCTCAAGGAGTGGGCGGAAGACGACGATCTACCCTGCCCCGTCATCATGATGTCCGGGCACGGCACGGTGGAGACCGCCGTCGAGGCAACGCGGCTCGGTGCCTACGACTTCCTGGAAAAGCCCCTTTCGATGGCCAAGCTGCTGCTGACCGTCGAGCGCGCCCTGGAAGCGGACAAGCTCCACCAAGAGAACATCGGTCTGAAGCGCCGCGCGCCTCAGGTCCATGAGCCCGTGGGACGCAGTGCCGTCATGCAGCGCCTGCGCGAGCAGGTCAAGCGCATCGCCCAGCACGATACCTGGGTCCTCATCACCGGCGAGGCGGGCAGCGGCCGCGAGACATTCGCACGCTACCTACACTCCCAAAGCGCGCGCAAGGAGCGCCCCTTCGTCGATCTCAGCGTCTCATCCCTCGCCGGCGGCAACGCCGCGCGCGAACTCTTCGGGACCGAAGAGGGCGAACACACCCACTATGGCAGCCTGGAAAAGGCGGCCGGCGGCACCCTGCTGCTCGATGAAGTGGCCGACATGGAGTGGGATGCCCAGTCCAAGCTGCTCGGCGCCCTGGATAGCGGCTCCTTCTTGCGCGTCGATGGCAGCGAACCGGTGCGCATCGATGTGCGCATCGTCGCCATCACCCAGCGCAACCTCGAGGAAGAGGTCCGCGCCGAACGCTTCCGAGAGGATCTCTTCTATCACCTCAACGTCGTCCCTCTGAATATACCGCCGCTGCACGAGCACGCCGAGGACGTCCCGGATCTGCTGAACTTCTACCTCGACTTCTTCGCCACCCATGAAAAGCTGCCCTACAGGCGCTTCAGCGTCGGCGCCCAGAACTTCCTGCGCAACTATCCCTGGCCAGGCAATGTCCGTGAACTCAAGAACCTGGTGCAGCGCGTGCTCATCTTGGGCGCCGGCGACGAGATCAGTCAAAAAGAGGTGGAGAGCGCCCTTGGCGCACCGCCGCCCGTGCAGGTCCAAGCACTGGAAGGGCTCGTCTCTTTCGACCAGCCGCTCCGCCAGGCACGCGAACAGTTCGAGAAGGCCTATCTCGACTACCAGCTCGAAAAGCATGCGGGGAACGTAAGCAAGATGGCGAAAGAGGCCGGAATGGAGCGCACCCATCTCTACCGCAAGCTGCGCTCGCTCGGTATCGAAATCAAAGAGCGTCGATGAACTGCCATGAAAATCATCATTCTGGGCGCCGGCCAGGTGGGCACCTCGGTTGCTGCTAACCTGGTCAACGAGGCGAACGACATCACCGTCGTCGACCAGAATCCGGACCTGCTGCGCGAGCTTCAAGACAAATTCGACCTCGGCACCGTGATGGGCCACGGCGCCCACCCGGATGTCCTCCTGCGCGCCGGCGCCGAGGACGCCGACATGATCATCGCGGTGACCAATAGCGATGAGACCAACATGGTTGCCTGCCAGGTCGCCTATACCCTGTTCCACACGCCGACCAAGATCGCGCGCGTTCGCGCCCAGAGCTTTCTCGACCGCCCCAAGCTCTTCGGCACGGACGCGCTCCCCATCGACGTCACCATAAGCCCCGAGGCCCTGGTCACCGACTACATCATCCGGCTCATCGAAAACCCCGGCACCTTGCAGGTCCTGGACTTCGCCAGCGGACGCATCCGACTGGTTGCCGTGCGCGCCTTTCACGGCGGCCCCTTGGTCGGACAGGAGCTGCGCACCCTGCACGACCATATGCCGAGCGTCGACGCAAGGGTTGCGGCCATCTATCGACAAGACCGGGCCATCCAGCCGGACGGTGACACCGTCATCGAGGTCGATGACGAGGTTTTCTTCGTCGCCGCTCCCAAGCACATTCGAGCCGTCATGGGCGAGCTGCGGCGGCTCGACAAGTCCTACAAGCGCATCCTGATCGCCGGCGGCGGCAACATCGGCACACGGCTCGCGAAGGCACTGGAGCCCAACTTTCGCGTCAAGATCGTCGAGCACAATCTCAGCTGCTGCAAGCGGGTCGCGGAAGACCTGGAGAAGACCATCGTGCTCCATGGCGACGCCGCCGACCAAGACCTGCTGCTGGAGGAGAACATCGAAAACACAGATGTCTTCTGCGCCGTCACCAATGATGACGAGGCCAACATCATCTCGGCCATGCTCGCCAAGCGGCTCGGCGCGCGCAAGGTCATGGCCCTGATCAATCGTCCGGCCTACGTCGACCTCGTTCAATCGGGGAGCATCGACATCGCCATCTCACCGCAGCAGGCGACGATTGGCAGTCTGCTCAAGCACATCCGGCGCGGCGACGTCGTCATGGTGCACTCGCTGCGTCGCGGCGCTGCGGAGGCCATCGAGGCCATCGCGCATGGCGACAAGACCTCGAGCAAGGTGGTGGGACGCAGCATCGGCGAACTCAAGCTGCCCAAGGGCGCCAGCATCGGCGCGCTGGTGCGCGGGGACGAGGTCGTGATCGCGCACAGCGACACCCTCATCGAGCCCGAGGATCACGTTATCCTCTTCTTGCCGGACAAACGCCGCATCCAAGAGGTGGAACGGCTCTTCCAGGTCGGCGTGACTTTCCTCTAGCGCGCCTGCAGCGCAGATGGCTCCAGCCCCATGAGATTCGCCGCCGTTCAAAAGGTCCTGGGCCTGCTGCTGACCATCTTCAGCTTTACGATGCTCCCGCCCGCGCTGGTCGCAATGATCTACCAGGACGGCGCGATCTGGCCCTTTCTCTTCGCCTTCGGCCTCATCCTGATCGCGGGCCTACTCATCTTTCTGCCAGTGAGCCGCTCACAGCATGTGCTGCGACTACGCGATGGCTTCCTGGTCGTGGTGCTGTTTTGGACGACGCTCGGACTCGCTGGCTCGCTCCCCTTCCTGCTCTCACCAAGCCCTGACATCTCCCCCACCGACGCCATCTTCGAGTCACTCTCTGGCCTGACCACGACCGGCGCCACAGTCATCATCGGCTTGGATGCGCTGCCCAAGTCCATCCTCTACTACCGCCAACAGCTCCAGTGGCTAGGCGGCATGGGCATCATCGTGCTCGCCGTCGCCGTGCTCCCCATGCTGGGAATCGGCGGCATGCAGCTGTACCGGGCCGAGATGCCGGGGCCAATGAAGGACTCCAAGCTGACACCACGGATTACGGAGACCGCCAAGGCCCTTTGGTACATCTACCTGTGGATCACCATCGCCTGCGCCCTGGCTTACTGGGGCGCAGGCATGACACTCTTCGACGCCATCGGGCACGCCTTCTCGACGGTCGCCATCGGCGGCTTCTCGACCCACGATCTCAGCATGGGCTACTTCGACAGCACCCTGATCGAGATGATCGCCGTGCTCTTCATGCTCCTGGCCGGGATGAACTTCACGCTGCATTTCGTGGCCGTGCGTCGCCAAGACCCGCTGATCTACTTCCACGACAGCGAATTCCGTTTCTACATGCTGATCGTGATCACGGTAACGACCTTCGTGACCATCGCGCTCTACCACAGCCAGACCTACCTGACCTGGGAAGAGTCCTTCACCAAGGGTCTTTTTCAGGCGGTCTCGATCGGCACCACGACCGGATTCACAACCGCGGAGTTCTATTTCTGGCCACCCTTTCTAGAGATCCTGCTGCTCTTCGCCAGCTTTGTGGGCGGCTGCGCCGGTTCGACCGGAGGCGGCATCAAGGTCATCCGCGTCCTCCTCCTGATCAAGCAGGGGTTGCGTGAGATCGAACGGCTGGTCCATCCCAACGCGCAGCTGCCCGTGCGCATCGGCGGCAAGACGGTCAACCACCGTGTGGTCGACGCGGTGTGGGGATTCTTCTCGCTCTACGTCGCCAGCTTCGTCCTGATGTACCTGATGCTGACGGCGACCGGCCTGGATCTCGTCACCTCCTTCTCGGCAGTCGCGGCCTGTATCAACAACTTGGGACCCGGACTCTCACAGGTCGGCGCACACTACGCCGACCTGCAGGCCCCTGCGAAGTGGATCCTCTGCTTCGCCATGCTGCTGGGACGCCTGGAGATCTTCACCCTGCTGGTGCTCTTGACGCCGACCTTCTGGCAGCGATGACCCCCTGGCCGCCTGTCTAGGTCAAGCCACGAACCCTGAGGTCAATCGACGAGCCCGGAGCGACTCAGAATGAAGTTCACAATGGCTGACGGACTTCTGAGTGGAAGAATTTGGGGATGCGGCTGGCGCGGCAAGGGGTCGTCCGTGGCGACCGCGACGATGTCAGTGTCCTTCACATAAAGCGGAGCCCGACCGAGCGCCGTGCGGAAAACCTCGATCTTCGGATAACGCGCATGCTTGAAGCCCTCGACCAGCACCAAATCCAGGCTGTCGTGCTCGAAGCGCGCAAGCATCGCCTGCAGATCCGGATCCTCCCCCTTGCTGTGTTGCTCGACCTGCAAGGCCCAGCGCTCGCGTGACGCAAGGAGCGTTTGAGCCGCGCCCGCCGCGCGAATCTCAAAGCTGTCCTTTCCGGGAGTGTCCAGATCGAAGGTGTGGTGCGCATGCTTGAGATAGCCAAGCCGCAGGCCGCGCGCATGCAGCTCCGCGACCACGGCACGGAGAAGGGTCGTCTTGCCGCTGCCGCTCGGCGCAACAAATCCGATGACGGGCAGCGCTGCAGCGAGCGCAGACTGGGGTGTGGACATATCCCTCGACTCGCCCCCGGCCTAGACCCGATCGCCTCGAAGCATCGCCATCACGGCGGACAGCTCCTCGCTGGCCTCCGCCACCACGTCCACCTGCTCGCCCTCGGCCTCCGGATAACCCAGTCCCAGCTTGTAGTAGGCGGGCACCTCGTCATAGCGGGGCAGCGGACCGCGCGTCTCACTCTGATTGAGGCGGTAAAGGCGCGCCAGGAGCACGATGTCGCAGTAGTCCGGCGCATCCTTCTCATCACGGTGCCAATTACCGGACTCACGCACGACCTGCGCGATCTCAGGTCCGAGCCCCCAATAGTCGACGACCAGCTCGCCCACCATGATATGAAGCTTGAGGATAGCCGCCTCCAGCTCATCCTCGTCGACCTCGATCTGATTGCGGCTGACGAAGTCGAGGATGGGGATCACGCCCACGTCATGGATGAGCCCAGCCAGCATCGCCTGCTCAGGGCTGAAACCCTCGCAATGGCGCGCCAAGACATAGCTCAGGGCAGAGACATGGACGCTGCGGTTCCAGGCCGCCTTCATCCGGTGCTTCATGAGCGGGTTCTTGGACCGGAACAGCTGCTGCATCGCCATACTGACCACGGCGGAGCGCGTCACCTCCATGCCGAGCCGAATGATGGCGTTACGCACGTCAGGAATGGGCTGTGCCGCCCGATACATGACGCTGTTCGCGACGCGAATGAGGCCGCCCGTCACCGCCATATCCATCTGGACGATCCGCGCCAGCTTGGCCGAGGTAATGTTGGGATCGCGCATCGCCTCCTGGATGGCCTTAGCGACCTTCGGCAAGGTCGGCAGGGACAGGTTGCCCTTCTTGCACGCCTGGTAGAGCTTCCCGAGCAGGATGCCCTCGGTATCGTTCAGCTCCAGATCGCCCAGCGAGTTCAGCGACGGCGGATGGATACCGCAAATATTCTCATAGAGTTGACGATCCAGCCGCAGCAGCTCGCCAGGGGCCACGAACACGGCATGCTCGCGCAAGCGGCTCTCACTGAACAGCGGCTGGCAGGCCCGCAAGGTGCCCGACTCGATCATCTCCTTCCTGTCACCACTCACGAGGCAAACCTGACCGGAGAGCAGATAGTCGATCCAGGGATACTCCTGAATGGCTGTCAGCTTCTTGCCGGCCTCGATGTCGAACACCTGACCGCTGCGCGCGAGCCGTATGCGCTCGTCCCTAACCAGCTCGTGCACGGGCACGAGGTCGTCGAGGGTCGTCGCCGAGATGGGGTGTGTCATGCCATGCGTACTCCGAGCTTCAACCGAATCCTCATCGTCCTGAATGAATCATAGTCTCCCGCCGGGATCCAGGGCGTTGCCGATGATTCTGTCACAGAACAGGCGCAGCGCGCCGACGCTTGGACATTTGTGCAGCGACAGCGCAGAATGCGCAGTCGTACCTGGGGCGCAACACCCCGCCGCAGATCGACTGCGGATTTCTGACGCGAACCCCTCACACCGCCTTCTGAACGACGCATCCTCATCATCCCATGGCTCAATATATTTATACGATGAACCGGGTCGGCAAGATTGTGCCGCCCAAGCGCGTCATCCTGCGCGACATCTCTCTTTCCTTTTTCCCCGGCGCCAAGATCGGCGTGCTCGGTCTCAACGGCTCGGGCAAGTCCTCGCTGCTGCGGATCATGGCCGGCATCGACACCGAGATCGAGGGCGAAGCGCGTCCGCAGCCAGGGATCAATGTCGGTTATCTGCCTCAAGAGCCGCAGCTGGACCCGAGCAAGGATGTCCGCGGCAACGTCGAGGAGGCCTTGAGCCACATCAAGCAAGCCTTGGAGCGATTGGACGCCGTCTACGCCGCCTACGCCGAGCCGGACGCCGATTTCGACGCCTTGGCCAAGGAACAAGGCGAACTCGAAAACCTCATCGAGGCCACGGACGGGCACAACCTCGATCGAACCCTCGAGGTCGCGGCCGATGCCCTGCGCCTGCCGCCCTGGGACGCCGACGTCACAAAGCTCTCCGGCGGCGAGCGCCGCCGCGTCGCGCTCTGCAAGCTGCTGCTCTCCAAGCCGGACATGCTACTGCTCGACGAGCCCACGAACCACCTCGATGCTGAATCCGTGGCCTGGCTGGAACGCTTCCTCCACGAATATCCCGGCACCGTGGTCGCCGTCACTCATGACCGCTACTTCCTCGACAACGTCGCCGGCTGGATCCTGGAGCTGGATCGCGGCCACGGCATCCCCTGGGAAGGCAATTACTCCTCCTGGCTCGACCAGAAGGAGCAGCGTCTGGAGTTGGAGCAGAAGCAGGAGCAGGCGCGCATCAAGGCGATGAAGCAGGAGCTGGAGTGGGTACGGACCAACCCCAAGGGTCGCCACGCCAAGAGCAAGGCCCGCCTGGCACGCTTCGACGAGCTGCAGTCGCAGGACTTCCAGTCCCGCAACGAGACCAACGAGATCTACATCCCACCGGGTCCCCGTCTCGGCAACCTGGTCATCGAGGCCGAGGGGCTCAAGAAGGCCTACGGCGACAACTTGCTCTACGAGAACCTCTCCTTCAACCTCCCTGCGGGCGGCATCGTCGGCATCATTGGCCCCAATGGCGCGGGCAAGACCACCCTCTTCCGCATCATCACCGGCAAGGAGCAGCCGGATTCCGGCACGCTGCGGGTCGGCGAGACGGTGCAGGTGGCCTACGTCGACCAAAGCCGCGACGCACTGGATGACAGCAAGACCATCTGGGAAGAGATCTCGGACGGCGCCGACAACATCATCGTCGGCCGCTACGAGATGCCCTCGCGCGCCTATTGCGGGCGCTTCAATTTCAAGGGCACGGATCAGCAGAAGCGCATTGGCGACCTCTCCGGCGGTGAGCGCAACCGCGTTCATCTGGCCAAGGTGCTGAAGAGCGGCGGCAACCTGCTGCTCCTCGACGAACCGACCAACGACCTGGACGTCGAAACCCTGCGCGCGCTCGAAGAGGCCCTGCTGGTCTTCCCCGGCTGCGCCGTGGTCATCAGCCATGATCGCTGGTTCTTGGATCGCGTCGCCACGCACATCCTGGCCTTCGAAGGCGACTCAGAGGCCGTCTGGTTCGAGGGCAACTACGCGGATTACGAGGCCGATCGCCATCGGCGCCTGGGCAGCGATGCGGACCAGCCGCACCGACTCAAGTACCGGCGCCTCTCGGCGTAGCCACACCATGGGCGGTTGGATGGACGCGCGAGAGCGACGTCCACCCATCCCGCCGCACGCTCGGTGCCAGGTGACGGAGTTCCAGCTTCGTCACCGAGTCTCCTAAGGTGGACAAGCGCAGCGCAGTCCACCAATCAGGAAGCCACGGCTTCGATTGACCAGACTCCGGCATGTCGGCTCCGCTGTCCGCACTCACTGCGGCCGAGCAAGCAATGCCCCCACCCAAGTCCGCCCAATGTCCAGCGCCGCCAAACTCATCACCCGCCTCGAAACACTCCTCGAGCGAATCGAGCAGCTCATCCCCAGCCCAGAGCTCGCCCAGCCCGACTGGTCCGCTCACGCCTTCCGCTGGCGCCGCAACGCCGAGCGCGGCTGGCTGCAGCCAATCAAGGTGCCGCAGCAGCTCGCCTTTGACGACTTGCTCTGTCTGGAGCGCCAAAAAGACGAGATTGCCCGCAACACAGCGCAGTTCATTCGCGGTCGTCCCGCAAACAATGTCCTCCTTTGGGGTTCCCGCGGCACCGGCAAGTCATCCTTGGTGAAGGCCGTCTTCAATGCTCACAGAGACGCCGGACTGCGCCTCATCGAGGTTGATAAGGACGACCTCATCCAGCTTCCCGACATCCTCGATCTCATCGTCGGACGCCCTGAGCCTTTCATTCTCTTCTGCGACGACCTTTCCTTCGAAGCCAACGAATCCAGCTACAAGGCGCTCAAAGCCGCCCTCGACGGATCCATCGCCGCCACCCCCGAAAACGTGCTCATCTACGCGACCTCCAACCGCCGCCACCTACTCCCCGAATTCCAGTCCGAGAACCAGGAGGCGCGCATCCAGGACGGCGAGCTGCATCATGGGGAGTCGGTTGAGGAAAAGATCTCACTCTCCGACCGCTTCGGCCTCTGGGTCTCCTTTCATCCCTTCAGCCAGCAGCAATACCTCGAGGTCGTCCACCATTGGATCGCTCGCCTGGCCGATACCAACACCAAACAAAAAACATCCGAGTGGCCGCCGATCGAGCGCGCCGCGCTGCAGTGGGCGCTGCGCCGCGGATCACGCAGCGGACGCACCGCCTGGCAATTCGCGCGCGATTGGATCGGACGCGAGAATCAAGGCTGAAACCGCTATCATCGCCGCATGATGAATGACGCCATTGAATCCGCGATCGAGCTGCTCGCCTCCTCGGTCATGAACTATCGCGGTCAGCCGGTCGGCACGGTCGCAGCCATGGACCCGGCTGGCGCGGTCGCCGCGAACTATCACGACTGCTTCATCCGAGATTTCGTTCCCTCCGCACTCGTCTTCATGGCCGACGGCAACCACGCCATCGTCCGCAATTTCTTACTTACGGTCCTGGAGCTACGCAGCCAGCACAAATGCATCCACGGCCACGAGCTTGAGCCGGCCATGCTGCCCGCAAGCTTCCGCGTCATCCACGACCTTAGAGCCGGCGAGAGCATTCGCGCCGATTTCGGAGACCAGGCGATCGGGCGCGTTGCACCGGTCGACGCCATGATGTGGTGGGTCATCCTCCTCGGCATCTATCAGCGGATGAGCGGCGACCGCGACCTGGCGCGCGAGGAACGCGTCCAGCGCGTACTCCGCAGCATCATGGACCTGACCCTAAAGGAAGGCTTCGAAGTCTTTCCAACCCTGTTGGTCCCGGACGGCGCCTTCATGATCGATCGGCGCATGGGCGTCTACGGACATCCGCTCGAGATCCAGGCGCTCTTCTATGCCATGCTGATCACCGCACTGGATCTCCTCGACGAGAGCGCCGAGAACCGCGCCCTGATCGACCTCTCCGCCAAACGCGCCACCTCGCTGCGCAGTTATCTGCGGTTCTTCTACTGGCTGGACCTCAATCAGCTTCGCACCATCCACCGCTACCAGACGGAAGAGTTTGGCGACGGCAGCATCAACATGCTGAACATCTACCCGGAATCCATCCCGGAATGGGTCGCGGACTGGCTCCCGGACCGCGCGGGCTATCTGGTCGGCAACCTCGGTCCGGGGCGCATGGACTTCCGCTTCTTCGCCCTCGGCAATCTGCTCAGCATCCTCTTCGGCGTCACAACACGCGACGAAGCCGCCCGCATCATGTTCCTCTACAGCGACCGCTGGCCGGATCTCATCGGCGAAATGCCCTGCAAGCTCCTCTACCCCGCCGTGGCCGGCAAAGAATGGGGCTTCATGACCGGCAGCGACCCCAAGAACGCCCCCTGGTCATACCACAACGGCGGCAACTGGCCGGTGCTGCTCTGGGCCTTCACCGCCGCCGCCCTCAAGACCGGACGCGGTGATCTCGCCCAGCTCGCCATCGAGACCGCCGACCGCGCCCTGCCCGCAGACCAATGGCCAGAGTATTACGACGGCAAGCGCGGCAACCTCATCGGGCGCCGAGCCCACCTCAACCAGCTCTGGAGTGCCGCCGGCTACCTCTTCGCCCATCGCCTCATGGAAAACGAGTCCTTGCTCGACTGCTTCCCGCATGGACCTGACGGCTAAGCACCCCCTCAGTGCTAGCCGACCGCAAGCACGCCTCGATCATGCCACCCGTCGGATCCGCCGCGCGCAATCACCAAGAGATCCCGACGAAAGTCCTAAGTCGCGGAAGCGAATTGAAAATCGGGCTCGCGCATCAACGCGAGTCGAGGCAGAATCTAGCCGGCGGGTTTCCTCCGAGCGCTTGGCCTCCTGTTGCAACAGACGCCCGACGACAGCACCAAGCCCTTGTCCGACAAAGTGGAGTGAGCCGTCGCGCATGAAGAGCGTCGCAGCAAGCCGAAAGGCACTCGGTGATGGTTAAAGCTGCGCTAGCGCACAGGGCTTGATCGCAAAGCGAGCAAGCTAACCAGCACTGACGCTCAAGAAGGACGTGGAGAATGCGATCCGAGGCTCAGAACCGCAAGCGGAACGCCTAGCCCAGGAACAAACGGAGAGGAATATGAACGGACGAATCAAGGCCCTATTCGACATCACCGTGCTCACCGATGCACTCACGAACCAAAGTGCGGAGACACAAGAGTCCGTCCAAGTGCTGACAAGCGCCGCAAATGGCCGCGTCGAAGGTTATCTCTGCGCATCAGCTATCGAAACGCTCTATGAACTGCTCTCGAGCAAGCACGGCACCGAGAGCGCTGAAGAGCGAATCCAAGAACTCAGGCACATGCTGTCAGTCGCCCCGATCAACGCCTCGGTCGTCGACGCCGCGCTCACGCTAGGCTTCCCCTACCTTGACGACGCCCTCACGCATGAATCCGCGAGGGTAAACGGTCTCGACGTCGTCGTGACGCTAAATACGGACGATTTCGCCAGCGCAACGCTGCCCATCATGACGCCAAATCATTTCCTTCGGCAGTTTGGGGACTGAGCGGACTGTCTCAGAGGCGGTCTGAATATTGCCATCGCCCAAGCTGTAGGGGCGAATTCATTCGTCCTCTCGCCAGTGCCAAGGGCGACTAAAGTCGCCCCTTGTCAGACGGCCTCTCAGAAGGAGACTGGGCGAGAATATTGCGTCGTTTGAGGGAAGTAGGAGCGAGCCTCAGCATGGCACCCGCTGAGAACAAGGCCTCACGCCAAGATCGTGACATCGCCGTCGGCGATCAGACGCCTCTCCACGGGAAGGCTGTCGATTGGGCACCCGGAGCAAAACCGCGCATTACCGATAACCTGATGGAGTTGGGGCGCCGCGTGCTGTGCCAAGGCCCAGCGCAGATGCTGCCTTTGCCGGCGCCGGCGACGATTGATCCGAGCGCCGCCCTAGGATGTCGAAATCGGGCCATTATTCGAGCGAAGAATCTCCCGCTTTTTGGCTTTGATCGGTGGCAAAGAATGCTGCCCTTTTCTTGCGCTGGGTATAGGGATCTGCGCCGTCTCCCAAGCCACCAGGTCGCCGTGAGAGGCGTTTGCAAGCGCGTTTGCCAGGGTGGCCTGATCGGGGTTGCCGCAGAGCGCTGGAAGCAACAGCGTGGTGCGGTTCATATCGGCCTGCGGGCTGCGTTCGAGGATGTACTTGAAGTGACCGAACAGCGATTCGAGGATGTCGCTGCTGACGATGAGCGGCAGATCGGTTAGGTGGCGCTGGATGGCACTGTGGTGATCGAGCCAGAGGCAGAAACGCTGTTTGACGCGGGAATCGGCGGGCAAGTGTTCTGCCAGTTGGCGACACTGCGCTTCGGTGTGAGGGTCGAGTCCTTTGTTCTTGAGGATCTCCATGAGTTGGGAGACGGTCACGGCGGTGGTGGCGAACGCGGTGATGAACGCGCGCAGCCTCGCCAAGGTGCTGCCCTTCTTGGCGCGGCCTTTGACGGCCATCACCTCGAGCATCTTCTCACCCCAGCGGGCGAGCTTGGCGACGCTGAGAAAGCGCCCCTTGCTGCGCAGTTTCGGCGGCACGAGAAAGGCTAAGTCGGTTTGCCGCAGCGCTTTCGCGGCCTTCGTTGCCAGCGTGGTGAAGCGTTTGTAGTGCTCGGTCGGCTCGAACTGTGCCTTGAGTGCACTGGCCATGACATGACCGAGATCCTCGGTCAGCGCGACGGTGGTCTGCGCCTGGTCCATCCACAACCGCACGCCTTTGTTGAGGGTGGCGTCGCTGTCCTTGGTGATCGCCGAGGGTAAACCGGCACGTGCGAAGATCGCCTTAAGCTGCTGCGCGACCGTCTTAGCGTTGACCGTCTCGGCGACGACCAGCCCAATACACTGACAATCTTCAAGTCGAAGGGCGGCACCGCGCAGAGCCAACGCCGCCAGCGGGACCCGCAGCACCACGAGCGCCTTCTTCGTGCCGACATCAATGGAATGATCGATGATCGCCATCCAGGGCACGTCGATCGGCGCGACCTGTTGCAGCAGACCCAGGCCGATGCGCAAACTCCAGTTAATCACCGAGGTGAAATGCGGCACCCAACCATCGCCCGCTCGTACATGGGTCTGAAAGCCCCGGTCGAGTCAAAGGCATTGGTATCCTGTCGCAAATCCAATTGGACGAAACGGAGCACGGCGGGCATGAAGGCAACCGACCAACCCTGGCGCATCCCCTATGGCGTGGCGGATTTCATCAAGCTGCGCGAGGGGCATGAATACTATGTCGACAAAACCCGGTATTTGCCGTTACTGGAGCAGGCCGGGCGCTTCTTATTTCTGATTCGCCCGCGCCGCTTCGGCAAGAGTTTATTGCAGTCGGTGATGGAGTGCTACTACGACGCGCACTGGGCGGAGCGCTTCGATGCGCTCTTCGCCGACACCTGGATTCAGCGCCAGCCGACGGCGGAACGGGGACAGTATTTGTGCCTGAGATTCGATTTCTCGGCCGTGCGCTCACGTCCGGATTTGGTCGAGGAGTCTTTCGAGCACTATACCCGGATCATTCTGATCGATTTTCTGCAGACCCACGCGGAACGCCTGCCGCCGGGAACGGCAGAACGCGTGCTGACGGAAGCGACCCAGGCGCGACGATTCGAGCGGCTGCTTGGGGAACTGAAGGCGGGTGGGCTGTCGCTCTATCTGTTCATCGACGAATATGACAATTTCGCCAATAACATCCTGGTCAATGCCGGGAGTGAAGCCTATCGCGAGTTGACCCACAGCAGCGGATTCTTTCGCGATTTCTTTGCCTTATTGAAGGAGGCTGCCGGGCGCACCGGCAGCGGGCTAGCCAGGCTGTTCATCACTGGCGTCTCGCCGATTACGCTCGATGATGTGACTAGCGGTTTCAACATCGGGACTAATATCAGTCTGGAGCCGGAATTCAGTGCCTTGCTCGGCTTTACCCATACGGAGCTTGAAACCCTATTCGCGGCCTTCGGGCAGGAATTCTCTGCTCATCGCGCGGTGATTGATGAGTGGTACAACCACTATCACTTTCATCCCTTGCGTCAAGAGCCCATCGTCAACAGCGACATGGCGCTCTATTACCTGCGCGCGCTGGTGCAGCGCAGTTTGCCGCCCGACGATCTGATCGATCACAACGTCCGCATCGACTACGGCAAGCTGCGCCATCTGGTGCAGGTGGATCAGCGTCTGAGCGATCGAGAGCGGCTGAAGGCCGCCGCAGATGGCAAAACGCCCGTGCGCCTGAACGGCAATTTCTCGCGTCTGCGTGCCATCATCGAATCCGGCGAGGTGGTCGCGCAGGTACAGACCAGCTTCCCGGCCGAAGGCTTGTTGCGCGAGGACAATTTCATCTCACTGATCTATTACCTGGGCCTGCTGAGCTTTGCCGGGGAGCAGGAAGGCGCGGCCTTGTTGAAAATTCCGAATCGCACCGTGCGCCAGTTGATGTATGGCTATCTGCGCGAGGGCTATCAGGAAGCCGGC
Organism: Thiorhodococcus mannitoliphagus; assembly: GCF_010915725.1. Lineage (GTDB taxonomy): Bacteria > Pseudomonadota > Gammaproteobacteria > Chromatiales > Chromatiaceae > Thiorhodococcus > Thiorhodococcus mannitoliphagus. The sequence goes on along the minus strand of NZ_JAAIJR010000013.1, from coordinate 1,090 downwards.
GTTTTTTCGCCCAGTACCTATGACATCGCCGAGAAGCTGCGCCACATGGCCTATCGCGGCGACTGGATGCCCTTTTTCGATTATCTCGCCGAGCAGATCGGCGCGCAGGCGAGCGTGCGGGATTTTCTGCAAGGGGAGAAGATGATCCAGGGCTTTCTGCTCGCCTGGCTGAATCTCTCGCCTTACTTTCGGGTGTTTTCAGAATCCGAGCAGGCCGGGGGCTTTGTCGACCTCTATCTAGCACCCTTCTATTTCCGCTATCCGGATATGCGCCATGCCTATCTGATCGAACTCAAGTATCTGAGCCGCGCCGAGGACAGCCCCGCCAAGCGTGAGCGCCTGCTGGCGGAGGCCCGCGCACAGCTCGAACGCTACGCCGGGGATCAGCGCGTGCGCGACCCTCTGGGCGAGGCGCGTTTGCATGCGCTGGTGCTGCTCTACAGCGGCTGGGAGCTCGTGCATCGGGAGGCAGTGGAACTGACGGCCTGATGCCCCTAGAATCTTTGAGGGCGCAAAATGCTTGCAGATGAGTCAAATTCCGATGAAGCGTCCGACCATCCAAGGCCGTCGGGATCGAGATCGAACCGACGATAGCGATCCCGATGGCATGACGCGTCGGTCTGAGGCGAAGCCTCGCTAGGGCGTCTATTAGGTCTTCGGCGAGGCGCAGCGTTTGCTCGACTTGATCGCGCCCACGACGACCGGCAAGCCGTCGTTTTCTAAACGCTTGAGCGCCTCGGCGCTCACCAGCATGCCCGCTTCGCTGCACGCCTTTTGGATGCGCTCTTCAGCCTCGAGCATCGTCCCGCTCAGGTTGACCTTGACCTGGATGGTCACCTCATCGCCGTTACCTTCAATCAGCTCTGCCGCCATTGTTTGTTCCTCATGTCCGCGCTCGAGCCATAGAATCAGTATCGTCCACGCTTAGGTTCTTGCAAGGCATTACCTGCCTTGCAAAATCCCAAGCAATAGAAAGCAAGTCAACGCTATTCTCTTGGGACACCTGAGGGTGCCTAAGGCGATTTACGCGAAAGAACTTACCCGCAGTTTGGTCGGATGAGGATATCCCATTTGGGCAAAGTGGAACTGC